>JAQYPT010000036.1 GCA_028726625.1 Prevotellaceae bacterium
AGCTGATGCTTTCTTTGCCATACATTCAATCTCAGACACTGCATGGAAGAACCATCAGTCACAACTCAATGCCATCAGCACCATCCTATCATTGTAGGATGGGAGATGGCGTATGACCTATGACTATTGCTGAATAGTTACATTTAATCAATATAGGTAACTCCGTTATATTTGAGTTTCATATTTTTCTTTGTGTACACCAAATAATATAAAAAATGCTGGAAATATTTAGGAAAAACTCACGTGATTATCCACTTACCAAATACACTTTATATGAGAAATCTAATAATAACCTTTTTTTTGCTGTTTTATTTCGATGTCGGTTTCGCATTTACAGCTAATCAAGAGCAAGGTGCAGGAATCCTTTGGCGAGTTTCTGGAAATGGTCTGAAAAGTGACTCTTATATTTTAGGGACAGAGCATGATGTTCCGGTTTCTTTTTTAGACAGTTTGAAAGGATTTTCAGAGATTTGGGCAAAAGTAACTCACGTTGTTACAGAAACGGAGACAGCTAATATATTAGATTCTTTACATAATGGTCATTTCGCCATTTTGAAAAAGTTTAATACAAAGACCGTAAAACCGATTGCTTATCCTCTTCCAAATATGAAATATAAAGACTTATACACTGAGAGTCAATTAGCTTTCATGGATAGAATATTGAATCCTTTTGTTATTTCGGGGATGAAAGTAGCAGACAAATCTCCACTTCAACTTTGGTATCAATATAATAACCTCAAGCAATTCTCTCTTAAAAATAAAAGCCAAGATAAAGTTTCAATGAAAAATCCCTTGGACTTTTTTAAGAATGCGATGGATGCGATGTTAGAAAGAAGATGTAAAGCGGAAGGAAAACGTCATGTTAAATTGGAAGATTTCTTTGTGGCTACTGATGCATTGGATAAAGTTGACGTGTTAGCAGATTCCAGCTTTAACCTCCATGAACAAGCTGATATACTATATCAGTGTATGCTTTACGAAGCAAAATCCAAAGATAAACTTCATGTTGACAAGTTAGAGAATGCATACCAAGATAAGAATTTTGCAAAGTTTAGTGATGGATACATGCATCAGCATGATTATATTAATTCATTAAATTTAACTTCGACTTTAAAAGAAAAACTATTCCAATACGAGAAGAAGAGAATTGAAATAATAGGTGAGAACCGTACCCTCAATTGGATGGATAAGATACTGGCAGAAATAAACGCAGCACCTACTTTGGTCGCTGTGGGGATAAATCACTTGATTGGTGAGAAAGGCTTAATCCATCTTTTGCGACAATACGGATATACCATAGAACCTGTAAAATAGTAATTTCGTATGAAAGCGTATGTTACATCTTTTCTGTTTCATTCTATCATATTTACCTCAGTTCGGGATAAGAAAACGCAAAAAAAGTAAAAAAAAGAATAAGGTAGTCTCATAAATATTTTGTATCTTTATAGTTAATAATCAAACAGTTACAAATATACTTATGCTGACTACCGATTACAAAATTACTGAATTATTCTGTGTTATAGATGATTTTTGCAAACATTTTGAAGCTGAAAATGGCGGGGAACTGCTTTTGGGTGACGACAACACGAAGCGTAGAAGGCGTAAGGCTTCCTTGTCCGGCAGCGAAATCATGACTATTTTGTTGTATTTTCATTTCGGAAAATTTTGTATTTTCAAGCACTATTACCTATTTTTTTTATCAAGCCGACTTTTAAGTCGTACTTCCCTAACGCTGTCTCTTACAACCGTTTTGTTGAACTTGAATGTAAGGTGTTTTTCCTTCTTATGTTCTTTCTTAATCTGCGTGCATTTGGAAGATGTGCAGGTGTTACATTTGTTGACTCAACAATGAACATTACTCTTAACTTGTCAGAATAAGGTCGGGATGAACCCGAATTGGGGTATAAAATATAATACACGAGAGTACGTTTTACGGATTCTTTTCGCGCTCTTCACGAACGATAAGTGATATTGATATACATTTGTTTTCGACGTAAATTATTGAAACGAATGCTATATTTTGTTAAATTTTTAAGCTCATGAAAAATTGAACTTATTATTTTGTACGAGTTTTAATTATTATTTGTACCTTTGCAGCCCGAAAAGGTTCATTGTATCCAATTCATTAAAGGGGATACTGTGTCCTCTTTCGATATCGCTTCGATAATATACAAAATAATATATAAAATTAAAAAGTAAAATTATGCCTACTATTTCACAGTTAGTAAGAAAAGGCAGACGGGTGATTGAAAGCTCGAGCAAGTCGCCGGCTTTGGACAACTGTCCTCAGCGTCGTGGCGTATGCGTGCGCGTGTATACAACCACTCCAAAAAAGCCTAATTCGGCGATGCGTAAGGTCGCCCGTGTTCGTTTGACCAATCAGAAGGAAGTAAACTCTTACATCCCAGGAGAAGGACACAACTTGCAAGAGCACAGTATCGTGCTGGTTCGTGGCGGTCGTGTTAAAGATCTTCCTGGTGTGCGTTACCACATCGTTCGCGGAACATTGGATACCGCCGGCGTTGCAAACCGCACACAGCGACGTTCTAAATATGGAGCGAAGCGTCCTAAGGCAGCTAAGAAGTAAGCTGAATACAAGAAAGATTCTAAATCAGCGGGTTCTGTGGTTGGTAAGAATGTAGGTGATACATGACTTCAGAACCGGAGATTGGAAAATGGCTCAAGAGCCCAGTGACTTAGAATCTTTTCTTTATCCCATTAAAATAATATTTATCGTTTTGCTGGAGAATTATTATCAAGGTTGAGTAAATGCTCAAGAGTGGGTGTTGAAGATCAAAACAATAACAGCCTCCGCAGACACAATTTTTTATTAAGTAAAAATGAGAAAAGCAAAACCAAAGAAGCGTGTGATCTTGCCAGATCCAGTCTTCAATGACAAGAACGTATCTAAGTTTGTCAATCACTTGATGTACGATGGAAAGAAAAGTACAGCGTACGAAATCTTCTACAAAGCTCTGGACACCGTTAAGGCTAAGATGGGCAATGAAGAAAAGTCTCCATTAGAAATTTGGAAGCAGGCATTGGATAACATCACTCCGCAGGTGGAGGTGAAGAGCCGTCGTATCGGTGGTGCCACATTCCAGGTGCCAACGGAAATCCGTCCTGATCGTAAGCAGAGTGTGTCGATGAAAAACTTGATACAGTACGCACGGAAGCGTGGCGGAAAGAGCATGGCAGATAAGCTCGCAGCAGAGATCATGGATGCCTTCAACAATCAAGGAGGCGCTTATAAGCGTAAAGAAGACATGCACCGCATGGCAGAGGCAAACCGCGCATTCGCTCACTTCAGATTTTAATGATATAATAAGGTAAAAAGACAATGGCAAATCGCGATTTACATTTGACACGTAATATAGGCATCATGGCTCACATCGATGCCGGTAAAACAACAACTTCTGAGCGTATCCTGTTCTACACCGGAAAAACTCACAAGATTGGAGAGGTGCATGATGGAGCAGCTACCATGGACTGGATGGCGCAAGAGCAGGAACGTGGTATTACCATTACTTCTGCCGCAACAACATGTACTTGGAACTATTTGGGCAAATCTTTCAAAATCAACTTGATTGACACTCCGGGACACGTTGACTTTACCGCCGAGGTAGAGCGCTCGTTGCGTGTGCTTGACGGTGCAGTAGCAACCTATTCTGCTGCCGATGGTGTGCAGCCACAATCGGAAACAGTATGGCGACAGGCTGATAAATATAATGTACCGCGCATAGGATATGTGAACAAGATGGACCGTTCTGGTGCAAATTTCTTCGAGACGGTTCAGCAGATGAGAGACATCTTGGGTGCGAATCCTTGCCCAATTCAGATACCAATCGGTGCTGAAGAAAACTTCAAGGGCGTTGTCGACTTGATTAAAATGAAGGCAATGTACTGGAACGAGGAGACCATGGGCGCAGAATACCAAATTACCGATATACCCGCTGAGTTGGTGGACGAAGCAAACGAGTGGAGAGAGAAATTATTAGATTCAGCTGCTAGCTTTGACGATGACTTGATGGAGAAATACCTTGAGGGTCAGGAAATCGATGAGATGCAGTTGATCAAAGCAATCCGTAAGGGAACTTGTGCCATGGAGCTGACTCCGATGGTATTGGGATCATCCTATAAAAACAAGGGTGTTCAGCCTTTATTGGATTATATTTGTGCATTCTTGCCATCACCTTTGGATACGGAGGCTATCGTAGGTACCAATCCTGATACGGACGAGGATGAGGATCGCAAACCTTCAGAAGAAGCACCGACAGCAGCATTGGCATTTAAGATCGCGACAGACCCATTCATGGGACGTTTGGTGTTCTTCCGCGTCTATTCAGGTAAAGTGACTGCGGGATCGTACGTCTATAATCCCCGTACCGGAAAGAAAGAACGTATCAGTCGTTTGTTCCAGATGGACTCTCATAAGGAAATTCCGATGGAATCGATTGATGCCGGCGATATCGGTGCAGGTGTAGGATTCAAGGACATTCGTACCGGAGATACCCTATGCGATGAGGCTCATCCTATCGTACTGGAGTCCATGACATTCCCCGATACCGTGATATCGATTGCCGTTGAACCCAAGAGCCAGGCAGATATCGCTAAGTTGGATAACGGTTTGGCCAAGTTGGCAGAAGAAGACCCAACATTTACAGTTCGTACCGACGAGCAGAGTGGTCAGACGATTATCTCTGGTATGGGTGAGTTGCACTTGGATATCATCATTGACCGTTTGAAGCGTGAATTCAAGGTTGAATGTAACCAGGGCAAGCCACAGGTTAATTATAAGGAGGCTATCACCAAGGATGTAACCTTGCGTGAAGTTTATAAGAAACAGAGTGGTGGTCGTGGTAAATTCGCTGATATTATCGTTACTGTAGGTCCAAAGGACGAGGATTATACCGAAGGCGACTTGCAGTTCGTTAACGAGGTTAAAGGTGGTAACGTGCCTAAGGAATTCATTCCTTCTGTACAGAAGGGTTTCCAAGATTGCTTGAAAAATGGTGTCTTGGGTGGCTTCCCAGTAACAGGCTTAAAGGTTACGTTGACAGATGGATCTTTCCACCCTGTTGACTCTGACCAATTGTCTTTCGAGCTTGCCGCACACAATGCATTCAAGAATGCTTGCCCGAAGGCTGGTCCTGTGTTGATGGAGCCTATCATGAAAGTGGAAGTGGTGACACCAGAAGAGAACATGGGTGATGTGATTGGTGACTTGAATAAGCGCCGCGGTCTTGTACAAGGCATGGATGAAGCACGCAGTGGTGCCCGTATCGTTAAGGCGATGGTGCCATTGGCAGAGATGTTTGGTTATGTAACTGCATTGCGTACCATCACCTCAGGACGTGCAACCAGTTCGATGGAATATGACCATCATGCACCAGTTTCTACCTCTATCGCTAAGACAGTGCTGGAGGAGGTTAATGGTAAAGCAGATCTTCTGTAAGAAATGAAAATCAGGAAAGAGAATCACGTCTTAGCGTATGACTCTTAAGACGTGTATCTCTCTCCTCTTAATAAATAACTAACAAATATCAAAGATGAGTCAAAAAATTAGAATTAAGCTGAAGTCTTACGACCACCAGTTGGTTGACAAATCAGCCGAGAAAATTGTGAAGGCAGTAAAGGCGACAGGTGCCATTGTCAGTGGTCCTATTCCATTGCCTACTCACAAGAGAATTTTCACCGTGAACCGCAGTACTTTCGTGAACAAGAAAGCACGTGAGCAGTTTCAACTCTCAAACTTCAAGCGTTTGATAGATATCTATAGCTCATCAGCCAAGACTGTTGATGCTTTGATGAAGTTGGATTTGCCAAGTGGTGTTGAGGTAGAAATCAAGGTGTAAAGGTGATATAGTTGTGCAATGGACATAGAGGTTTTTTTGAATCCATTTATTTGGATGTTTTTTTGGATTGTGCTTACACCTATTTCTATTTATAGATTATGGAACGAGTTGCAAAAACCAAAAAATCGCAATGTAAGTGGTATCATAGAATCTTCTCTAGTGTTGCTTGTTTCTATTATCTATATAGTGATTAAAGTACTGAAATGAAATATAACTTATATACATTTTTGGTCGTGTCTTCTTTAGCATTATTATCATGTTCGCATGAGCTAAATACTTTAGAAGTTTCGGTTGAGGATGGTGGGCTTCAGAAACAGCAGCTTGTTTATCAAGATTATAATTTAAAATAAAAAATTGAAATGCCAGGATTAATTGGAAGAAAAATCGGAATGACATCCGTTTTCAGTGCCGACGGTAAAAATATACCGTGCACTGTTATCGAAGCTGGTCCATGTGTTGTAACACAGGTAAAGACCGTTGAAAAAGACGGCTACAAGGCTCTTCAATTAGGTTTCGGAGAAGCAAAGGAAAAAAGAACAACCAAACCTTTGCTGGGAACCTTCAAGAAAGCCGGCACAACACCTAAAAAGCACTTGGTCGAGTTCAAATTTGATGGGGAGTATAACCTGGGTGACACGATTACAGTTGAGTTGTTTAACGATACTGAATTCGTTGACGTAATAGGTACCTCAAAAGGTAAAGGCTTCCAGGGCGTAGTTAAGCGTCACGGATTCGGCGGTGTAGGTCAGCGTACACACGGTCAGGATGACCGAGCTCGTAAGCCGGGTTCTATCGGTGCCTGTTCTTATCCCGCAAAAGTGTTCAAGGGTATGCGCATGGCCGGCCAGATGGGTGGTGACAGAGTCACAACTCAGAATCTGAGAGTGTTAAAAGTGATTCCAGAGAAGAACCTGTTGATTGTCAAGGGCTCGTTTGCTGGATGCAATGGTTCAACTGTTTTAATTGAGAAATAATGGAAGTTAGCGTATTAAATATCAATGGTCAGGAAACAGGAAGAAAGGTTACGTTGAACGAAGCCATCTTCGGAATAGAGCCAAACGACCATGTGCTATATCTTGATGTAAAGCAGTATCTTGCAAATCAGCGTCAAGGAACAGCTAAGTCGAAAGAGAGAAGTGAGTTGAGTGGTTCTACTCGCAAACTCGGTCGCCAGAAAGGTGGTGGCGGTGCACGTCGTGGTGACATCAACTCGCCATTGCTTGTTGGTGGAGCTCGTGTGTTTGGTCCAAAACCACGTGACTATCGCTTTAAATTGAATAAAAAAGTAAAGAATCTTGCACGTAGATCGGCTTTGTCATACAAAGCACAGGAGAACGCAATCGTTATCGTGGAAGACTTTACTTTGGATGCTCCAAAGACTAAAGATTTCGTAAATATTGCAAAAAATCTTAAAGTAGAGGGCAAGAAGTCGCTCCTGGTTTTGCCAGAAGCAAATAAAAATGTATATTTGTCGGCTCGTAATCTGCAACAAGCAGATGTGATGACGGCATCTACACTCAATACTTATAAAGTTTTGAATGCAGATGTTCTTGTTGTGACAGAAAACTCGTTGAAGGTGATTGACAATATCTTAATTAAATAAAAGGAGACAATAGAACATGGCATATATCATTAAACCATTGGTCACTGAGAAGATGACTAAGATTACAGACAAGTCTTCTATTGAAAAAACTTATAAGGTGAAGGGCGAGGACCGCACAAAGGTTGCAGAGCTGAAGTACGGCTTCATCGTTCGTCCTGAAGCCGATAAGCTCCAAATTAAGAAAGAGATTGAAAGTCTGTACAATGTTACAGTAATAAATGTGAACACAGCTCGCTACGCTGGGAAGCGCTCAAGCCGCTATACTCGCGCTGGACTTGTGAGGGGACAGAAAGCTGCGTTCAAGAAAGCAATCGTCACTCTGAAAGAGGGCGATACAATTGATTTTTACAGCAATATTTAAAATAAAAAATGGCAGTACGTAAATTTAAACCGGTAACTCCGGGACAAAGACACAAGGTTATTGGCACGTTCGAGGAGATTACTGCATCCGTGCCAGAGAAGTCTCTCGTTTACGGTAAACGTTCTACCGGCGGTCGAAACAACACCGGTAAGATGACTGTCCGCTATCGTGGCGGCGGTCACAAGAAGAAGTTCCGTATGATCGACTTCAAACGAGAGAAAGATGGTGTTCCAGCTGTAGTTAAGACAATTGAGTATGATCCAAACCGCTCGGCTCGTATCGCTCTCTTGTTCTACGCAGATTGAGAAAAACGTTACATTATTGCTCCCAATGGACTGCAGGTAGGTACTACCCTGATGTCTGGTAAGGATGCAGCGCCTGAGATTGGAAACACTCTCCCGCTCGCTAACATTCCAGTAGGTACAGTGATTCACAACATTGAATTGCGTCCTGGACAGGGTGCCCTGCTCGTTCGTTCGGCTGGTAATTTTGCTCAGTTGACTTCTCGTGAAGGCAGTTATTGTGTTATCAAACTCCCTTCTGGCGAGACTCGTCAGATTCTTAGTGCTTGTAGAGCTACTGTAGGTAGCGTAGGTAACTCGGACCACGCTCTTGAGTCGTCTGGTAAGGCAGGTCGCTCACGTTGGCTTGGTCGTCGTCCACACAAC
>JAQYPT010000037.1 GCA_028726625.1 Prevotellaceae bacterium
AGTTCGGGGCGGACGCATTCCTCGAGCTTCATTCCGTCTTTGAGACCGCCAAGAAACACGGAAATACTCCATATAACGCTGTTCAAGCCTTGTTTGAGGTTTGAAAATCTGGCATGCCATTACCACCGCTGAATAGTTACATTTGATGACAAGCACTAATGAAAGGACAAAAAACAACCGGCCTATAGGCAATGGCACAATGAAACAACCTAACGGTTGTTCAAATTCTTGAAGCAGCCATCGAAAGCAACAGGACAGGGAAAGCCATCAAACTGTAGCTTCAGAAGATGGTCTAAGACTTTTCACGCATACTAATTTATGAGGATTGATATCCAATAAAAGCCCATTTCATCGGGAGTTGTATCATTATTTTTAGGTATTTTATACAATGCATCTTCATTTGCAACTCTGTTGCGCATTAAATTTTGTATTTTTGTACTTGAGATAGAGAGACAAAGATGAAGTTATCAGACTTAAAAACAGGCAAAACAGGGGTAATTGTTAAAGTTACCGGTCACGGTGGCTTTCGCAAACGCATCGTTGAAATGGGCTTTATCAGCGGGAAAAAGGTTGAAGTGCTATTGAATGCACCTCTGAAAGACCCGGTAAAATACAAGGTGATGGGTTACGAAGTGTCACTCAGACACTCCGAAGCCGATATGATTGAGGTAGTATCCCTTGAAGAGGCCCGAACGCAAAAACCAGCTGAAAACAATTACCAAGGAGCCATTTCTGATGACGATTGCGACGACATCCAGCGTGAAACAGAACGACAAATCCGTGCTGTTGCCATGCAGAAGAGCCGAACCATCAATGTAGCCTTGTTGGGAAACCCAAACTGCGGGAAGACATCGCTGTTCAATTTTGCATCCGGTGCACACGAAAGAGTGGGCAATTATTCGGGTGTTACCGTTGATGCCAAGGAAGGCCATGCCAGTTTTGAAGGCTATGAGTTCAACATAGTTGACCTTCCCGGCACTTATTCACTTTCGGCTTATTCGCCAGAAGAACTCTATGTGAGAAAACAAATCATAGAGAAAACCCCAGATGTCGTCATCAATGTCATTGATACTTCAAACTTGGAGCGAAACTTTTATCTAACAACACAACTCATTGACATGCACCTTCGTATCGTCTGCGCATTAAACATGTACGATGAGTCGGAAGATCGAGGAGACCGGATTCATATCGACAAGTTGTCCGAACTTTTCGGTATCCCGATGGTTCCTACCGTATTTAAAAATGGAAGAGGTGTCAAAGAGCTGTTTCATCAGGTCATCGAGACATACGAAGGCATGGAAGATGCCCAACCACAATTCCGCCATGTACATATCAATCATGGGCATGAAATAGAGCAAGGCATTGCTGACATCCAGGCTTTCTTGAAGCAAGACGAAAACATTCGGCAGCGCTACTCTACTCGATATCTGGGCATCAAGCTGATGGAACACGACCATGATGTGGAAAAAATGATTGGCTCCCTACCCCAGGCAGACAAGATATTTGCTGCCAGGGATAAAGCTGACAGACGTGTAAGGGAGGAAACAAATACCGACACTGAGACAGCGGTGATGGATGCGAAATACGGTTTCATTCATGGAGCACTGAAAGAGGCTGCCTACAAAACAGGAAACAAGAAAGATACCTACCAGCTTACGCACTGGCTGGACAGCTTTATCACGAATAAAGTTTTGGGTTTCCCTATCTTCATAGCTTTGATGTGGCTGATGTTCGAAGTAACCTTCTCACTCGGTCAATACCCCATGGATTGGATAGAATCTGGCGTTGCCTGGCTGGGACAGACCATTTCAACCTATTTTCCTGACGGCCCCATCAAAGACATGCTTGTCGACGGTGTCATAGGGGGCGTAGGTGCCGTCATTGTCTTCTTGCCACAAATATTAATTCTGTACTTCTTCATCTCTTATATGGAGGACAGCGGATACATGTCTCGTGCGGCTTTTATCATGGACAAGCTGATGCACAAGATGGGATTGCACGGCAAATCGTTCATTCCTCTCATCGTGGGATTCGGCTGTAATGTGCCCGCCGTGATGGCAACACGAACCATTGAAAGCCGAAAGTCTAGGCTCATCACCATGCTCATCTTACCCATGATGAGCTGTTCGGCCCGACTTCCCGTTTATATCATGATCATTGGCACGTTCTTCTCGGCTCAGTATCGGTCAACAATGATGATGTCGCTGTATCTCATCGGCATCATCATGGCAGTTATTCTGGGCTGGCTGTTCAGCAAATTCGTCATCAAGGGTGAAGATACCCCTTTTGTGATGGAACTTCCACCCTACCGTTTACCGACCTGGAAAGCTATCACCAGACATACTTGGGAGAAGGGGAAATTATATCTCAAGAAGATGGGTGGCATCATCTTGGTGGCCAGTATCATCGTCTGGGCATTGGGCTATTTTCCCCATAACGAGCATCTGTCCAGGGCTGAACAGCAAGAACAGAGCTACATAGGGCGCATTGGCAAGGCCATAGAACCAGTATTCAGGGTGCAAGGTTTTAGTTGGAAACTGGATGTGGGCATCGTGGCAGGTGTTGGAGCTAAGGAAATCGTGGCTTCAACGATAGGTGTGCTCTATTCATCCGAAGGGAGTGTTGATGAAGATGACGCAACATCAGACGCGCCCGAGAAGTATTCACGGCTGAGAAAACAAATGACAGCCGATGGTATCACGCCGCTAACCGCATACGCCTTCTTGCTCTTCATCCTTTTATACTTCCCCTGCGTGGCCGTGATTGCCGCCATTAAAGGCGAAACTGGTAGTTGGAAATGGGCATTGTTCTCGGCCGGATACACCACTCTTCTGGCATGGATTGTGTCAGCAGCCTTCTATCAAATAGGAAGTCTGTTTATCTCATAGTTGCATATTCTTGGACTGTCCAACATTAATTTCAAAAAAATAAACGAAATGTTTGGCATTTTAAGAAAATCAATGTACCTTTGCACACGCAAAAAAGAAACTTGCACCCTTAGCTCAGTTGGTAGAGCAACTGACTCTTAATCAGTGGGTCTAGGGTTCGAATCCCTAAGGGTGTACTTCTTTCTCGCTTGCACCCTTAGCTCAGTTGGTAGAGCAACTGACTCTTAATCAGTGGGTCTAGGGTTCGAATCCCTAAGGGTGTACAATCAATACAAAGGTAAATCAATAGGTCTGAATGGGGACATTTTGATTTACCTTTTACTTTTTTCACTGTTTCGCACCATCGTAACCATCCAATATTAGCCGTCTTTCACACTAACAAATAACCCTTATATGTCTGGCAGCATATAAGGGTTGTTTGCTATTTGAAGTTTGAAGGTAGCATTTTCGTGAGTTCCTCCTCCGTCATATCTGGCAGGGGCCTT
>JAQYPT010000038.1 GCA_028726625.1 Prevotellaceae bacterium
TGCCAGATGGATATTTCTTTTTGCGGACAAACATAGTTAAAATATCTTTCGTGTCACCCAATATTAGATGACACAAAGATACAAAATAGTGTTTATCAACCAGTTATAAAATACATGTTTTTTGAGTGACGAAGTCAGGAGTTAAGGCTGGTTCTATAAATTACCACCGCATATAGTCATTAAAATTTTATGAAATACGTTTTGTTATCTTTTGGCTTCTTTTTGGTTCAAAATGTAAGATTGTTCAGTCGTGTAGCTCGCTACACTCCTTCACTCTCTTGCATTTTGACCTCAAAAATAAGCTCAAAATCTAACAAAGCTAATTTATAGAACCAGCCTTAGAGGTATGCGTCAATCTTGTGTCACTGCTGTGATGCAGAGGCGTAATAGAAGAAATTGTCAGATATTTTCATCGTTTTTTACCCCAAAAACAGCTGTTGAAAACTGTTCATCTGGAAAAAATCAATAGGTACAGCGGATGCAAGCAGGCAACAATTTAGGAAGAAAAAACGTATTTTTACACAAAAATATTGATTTTGTCCGCTCAGAAGCATCCTTTTGTCTTGTCATCTGTATGCTTTAACGGGCTAAAAGCATGCAGATAAACTGCCAAGAGCATTGTTATTGCTGCCTAAAAGCTATGCTGTTGGCATCTGAAAGCCTAAATGATGAAGTGTTTTGGACTGCTTGTTTGCGTAAGTGATTGTGTAATAGAGCGGTATGAAAGTGGCTCGTACTTGCCGTATTTGCCAGCCAAAGGTATGTTACTTGCAAATACGCCCGGGATTTGAAGGCTCGTTGTCAAGAAAAATCATGTATCCATATCGGCTTGAATTTGTTTCTTCTAACGTTGTGAATAATTTTTTTTACGAAAAAGTACAACTTTACATATATTTTATTACCTTTACACCCGAAAACTACTTTACTATGAATAAAAACAGCTTTATTTATCGAGCTTTTGATTTGTACTATGATGGCTTTAAGCACATGACTGTAGGTAAAACACTATGGACTGTAATTTTGATTAAACTCTTCATCATGTTCGCTATTCTGAAAGTATTCTTCTTTCCTGATTTCATCAAGCAGAACTCGCAAAAAGGCGATGAAGCAGATTTTGTATCTACCGAGATGATTAAACGAAACATTCATTAAATACATTACATTATGCACAATCTGTTATTAGACATTTCGGCACAAACGATCGACTGGTCGCGTGCCCAATTTGCTTTAACAGCCATTTATCACTGGCTTTTTGTTCCATTAACGCTGGGTCTTGCCGTCGTTATGGGAATTATGGAAACTCGCTATTATCGTACCCGTGACCCTTTTTGGAAGGATGCGGCGCGGTTTTGGCAAAAGCTGTTTGGTATTAATTTCGCCATGGGTGTGGCAACAGGACTCATCTTGGAATTCGAATTTGGTACCAACTGGAGCAACTACTCATGGTTTGTAGGCGACATCTTCGGTGCTCCGTTGGCTATCGAGGGTATTATTGCTTTCTTCATGGAGGCTACCTTCGTGGCTGTGATGTTCTTTGGTTGGAAGAAAGTGTCTCCTGGTTTCCACCTGGCTTCAACGTGGCTCACGGGGTTGGGCGCTACCATCTCTGCATGGTGGATTCTGGTAGCCAACGCTTGGATGCAGTTGCCTGTTGGACAGGAGTTTAATCCAGATACCATGCGCTTTGAGATGAACTCGTTTATGGACGTGGCCTTGTCGCCCTTTGCCGTGGACAAGTTCTGTCATACCGTGACCTCTTCATGGATTATCGGTGCTGTGTTTACTGTGGCCGTAAGTAGTTGGTACTTACTTAAGAAGCGTGATCACAAGCTGGCTATCGAAAGTATGAAGATAGGTAGTATCTTTGGCTTGGCAGCTGTGGCATTGACATTGATTACCGGACACAGCTCAGCTATCCAGGTTGGCAAGGTACAGCCTATGAAACTGGCTTCGATGGAAGCGCTTTACAATGGTGGAACCGGCCAGGGACTGACGGTCTTTGCAGCTGTTAACCCATTTAAGCAACCCGACTATGCGAACCAACAAGAGCCACCGATGAAGATGGCTGTGCCTAATGGCTTGTCATTCTTGGCAACCTTAGACGCCAACGGATATGTGCCTGGAGTGAATGACCTGCTGAATGGTTATACCAAACCAGACGGAACGAAGGTTATCTCTGTAGAAGAAAAGATGAAGCGCGGCCAGATGGCCATTGCAGCGCTGCAAGATTATCGTTCTGGCAAGAAGGATGAAGCTACCAAGCAGATTCTGAAAGACAACATGCCTTATTTTGGTTATGGCTATGTAAAATCGCCCCATCAAGTCGTTCCGTTCATTCCAGTGAACTTTTGGGCATTCAGAGTGATGGTTGGCATTGGTATGTTGTTGATTTTATTCTTTATCTGTTCGCTTTTCATCGTTTACAAGAAAGATATTATCAAGCATCGCTGGTTGTTGATTTCGGGCATCGTGCTGTTGCCATGCGCTTACCTGGCCTCTCAATCAGGTTGGTTAGTGGCTGAGTTTGGCCGTCAGCCGTGGACCATTCAGGATATGTTGCCGACATGGGTTGCCGTGTCTGACATTAAACCGAGTTCGGTTATCGTCACCTTCTTCATATTCTTGATTCTCTTCACCGCCATGTTGGCTGTCGAGATTAACATTCTTTGCAAGGCTATTAAGAAAGGTCCTGAGAATAGTGAAATGTCAAATCAGGTTGAATTATAAATAAGAAAGGTAATACAATGATTACATATAGTTTTTTACAACATTACTGGTGGTTTCTTGTTTCTTTGTTAGGAGCCTTACTGGTATTCTTGATGTTTGTTCAGGGTGCTAACTCTTTGGTGTTCAACCTGGGTAAGACCGAACATGAGCGTAGAATGGTTGTCAACAGTACGGGACGCAAGTGGGAAACCACTTTCACGACGTTGGTTACTTTTGGCGGTGCTTTCTTCGCTTCGTTTCCTTTGTTTTACAGTACCAGCTTCGGCGGTGCTTATTGGTTGTGGATGATTATTCTCTTCTCGTTTGTTGTTCAGGCGGTGAGCTATGAATTTCAAAACAAACTGGGAAACATCTTAGGAGTGAAGACTTTCCAATGGTGCTTGGTCATCAATGGTATTTTGGGTCCTGTTTTGTTGGGTGGTGCCGTTGCAACATTCTTCAACGGTTCTAACTTCTTGGTCGACAAAATCAACATCACCAATGGCATGGCACCGGTGATTAGCAGGTGGGCTAACTACAGTCATGGCCTGGATGCGTTGCTGGATATATGGAATGTAGTGCTGGGTTTGGCCGTGTTCTTCTTGGCTCGCATCTTGGGTTTGCTCTACATTATTAATAATGTGGCCGATGATACGCTGCGCGCTCGTAGCCGTAAGCATCTTATTTACAATACAGGTGCATTCTTGTTGCTGTTCCTTCCGTTCTTAATTAGAACCTTGTTGAAGGATGGTTTCGCCTATGACCCAGCCACTGGCGTGATTTCTATGGAGTCGATGAAGTATCTATACAACCTGTTAGACATGTGGTATCTTGCTGTTGTCTTGCTGGTTGGTGTGGTATTGCTGCTGTTCGGCATTGTCAAGACCGTATTGAGTAACACCTATATCAAGGGTATTTGGCCGGCAGGTATCGGCGTAGTCTTGGTTGTTTTGGTTCTGTTGCTCATTGCTGGTTGGAACAATACAGCTTATTATCCTTCTAATGCTGATTTGCAGAGCTCACTGACCATTATGAACAGTAGTAGTAGTGAATTTACATTACGCACCATGGCCATTGTTTCACTCTTCATTCCATTCGTCCTTGCTTATATTGTTTATGTATGGCATGCCATGGATAGCAAGAAAATCACGAAAGAAGAGATTAAACATGGGGATGCTTATTAAGCATATCAAATCATAAAAGAATGTGACTAAATTCGGTGAGATACTTGAGTTTGGTCACATTTTTTTTATCGAATAACTTTGATGTTGCGGTGTGTGAAAACGCTTCCAGGGCTTGGTGAATTGCTAAATGTTTCGTATTTTTGTGATATGACACGAAAGGAAAGATATCAATATATTCTCGATTATTTCAGAAAAACAACGCCCATCGTTACGACCGAGCTTGAGTTTGGGTCGGCTTTTCAGCTGTTGGTTGCCACATTGTTAAGTGCGCAATGCACCGATAAGCGCATCAATCAGGTGACACCGGCTTTATTTTTGCGTTATCCCGACGCACAGTCGATGGCACAGGCAACGCCCGAAGAGGTGTTGGAGTATGTGCGCAGCGTGAGTTATCCCAACGCCAAATCACGACATTTGGTGGAGATGGCGCGAATGTTGGTAAGCGATTTCGGCGGAGAAGTGCCAGATAATATCGCCGATTTGGTGAAATTGTCTGGCGTAGGACGCAAGACGGCCAATGTAGTGCAAGCTGTTTGGTATGGAAAAGCAAAGATTGCCGTTGATACTCACGTCTATAGAGTGAGCCATCGCATGGGGTTGGTGTCACAAAAGGCCAACACTCCCTTGAAAGTTGAACTTGAATTGATGAAGTACATCCCTGAAGAGGATGTGTCAAGTGCACACCATTGGCTGCTTTTGCATGGCAGATATATCTGTCAAAGTCAGCGTCCCAAGTGTGAAAAGTGCCAATTTGAACAAATTTGTCCTAAGCGATTGACATCTTCCAAACTAGCATGAATCGTCTTTGAAACTTGCCTAAAACATCTTTGTATCTTGCCTAAACCATCTTTGAAATTAGCATCGTATATCTTTAAAACATCGATTATATGAACATCCAACGCATCTTAAAATATTTAGAGCGCATTGCCAAGAATAACAATCGTGACTGGTATCAAGCCCATAAAGACGAATATTTGGCTTGTCGCAACGATTTTGAGGAGGGGGTGAATAGCGCTATCGCAGCCATCTCTAAGTTTGATGCCTCCGTATCGCATGTAACAGCCAAGGAAGCGTGCTTCCGTTTTAATCGTGACACACGTTTCTCGCCCGACAAATCGCCCTATAAAAGGCATTTTGGCGCATACATTAGTGCCAAAGGTCGTAAGTCGTTGCATGCTGGTTACTACATCCATGTGCAACCAGGCCATTGCCTGTTGTCGGCCGGGGCTTATTGGTTGCCCACCCATATCTTGACCTCTTGCCGCAATGAGATTATGGGCAACATTGACGAGTGGCGAAGATGTGTGGAGAATGGCAAGTTTGTTCATTTCTTTGGTTATGCCACTCAGGGTTCGTGGAGTGATGAACAGGCATCGGACAAGGGCTTTGGAATCAGTCGATTGAAGACCTGTCCGAAGGGCTTTCCAGCCGATTATGAGTTTATCGACTATCTTCGAATGAAAGATTATGCCTGCTGGCATCGGGTTGAAGATGATTTCTTTGCGGGCAATGGTTGGATAGAACCCATGACAGAGTTATTCAAGGTGGCTCAACCCATGATGGAATTCACCAATCGTGTGATTGATGATTATGAATAATCTGACGGCAACTACGAATCAATTTGATGGACAATGATGAATGAAAGTGCGTGACTGGCTGCAACTTTATCCCCTCTTTAGGGTTGTCTTGGCATTGATTGTAGGTCTTGTTGCAGGCGACTCTTTCGGGTTTGTCGTGCCAACATGGCTGTGGTTGGTCATCGCTTCATCTGCCTTGTTAATCGCATTAGCGTGCAACCGATGGAAAACAGCGCAGGGAGTGGCCATTCTTTTCACCGTGATGTGCTTTGGCATGCTGCTCATGACCATGCAGAAAAACCGATTAGCTGTACCCATTCTCGAGGAAGAACATGTGTCTGAAGCCGTCGTGATGACCACACCAAAGGTGAGAGGTAAGGTAATTCAGTGCGATTTGTATGTACTTTCCGGCACTTTATCTAACCAAAAAGTGAGGGCATCGATATTGCGCGATACCGTTGAAAGGCGTTATGAGGCGTTGAAAGTGGGCGATGGAGTTAGGTTTCGTTCGGCCTTTCAGCCCATTCGGAATTATCCCTCAGCCCGTCATTTCAATTATCAACGGTGGATGGCGATACGGGGTTATCGGGCGCAAACGTTCATCTATCATCGTCATTGGGTGCAATGCCAGCTTGATTTGACGTGTATGCCTCGGTTTGAACGATTGCGTTTGAAGGCGCAAAAGGTGCGAGAAAAACTACTAAGTTATTATGCTGCCCATGGTCTTGATGATCAAGATTATGCCGTCTTGGCTGCGATGACGTTGGGAGAAAAGTCGTTTTTGTCCAAACAAACCAAGGAAATCTTTTCCATTTCGGGCGCTTCTCATGTGTTGGCCCTGTCTGGTTTGCATCTTAGTATCATCTACGGATTGCTTGTCTTGGTGCTGGGTGGGCGAGGGTTGCGGCGTGTTTTCAGTCTTGCTTTCGTGGTATTGACCGTTTGGGTCTATGTGTTTTTAACGGGAATGTCATCAAGTGTCATGCGTTCTGCCATCATGCTCACCGTTTATTCATTGGTGTCACTGCTCAACCGCGATAAGATGTCGCTCAATGCCCTGTCACTTACGGCCATCGTGATGTTGCTGCTGCATCCGTTGAGCTTATGGGATGTGGGTTTCCAACTGTCTTTTATGGCTGTTGCGGCTATTCTATTACTTTATCGACCCATTGAGCGTTGGATGCCAGAAGCCATCCTCGTCAGGTCTGCCGTTATGGGAAAGTTGTGGGGAATGATGGCCGTATCGTTGGCGGCACAGCTCGGTACGGCTCCGTTGGTGGCCTATTATTTCGGCCGTTTTTCGTGTTACTTCCTTCTTACCAACCTGTTGGCCATCCCACTGACCGTCCTCATCCTCTATACCTCCTGTCTTTTGTTCGCCTTGTACTTTGCACCGTTGTTGCAAAGTGTCGTGGCTGTCGCGCTAACTTGGATGACCCGTGTGCTCAATCACTACCTGGCGCTCCTCGCAAACTGGCCGGGAGCGAGCGTTGAAGGTATTCACATCAATGTTTGGCAGTTAGCACTCATGTATGTCATCATTGCTTGTGTTTGCTGGGTTGCATCTTATTTACGTCAAGCATACGTTCGTTCGCGCATCATGTGACCAGCATTTTTCGTGTTTATTCGGATGCATCCTGCGTCCCATTGAAATAATCTTCCAGTTCTTTTTCAGCCTGTCCGTGGATGTTGGGCAGATCCTTGATGATGGAACCACTCTCCATCAGTGCCACTCGATTGGATATTTCCACCGTGTGTTGCAGGTTGTGACTGCTCACGAGGATGGTGGCTCCCGTTGCTTGATGATAGTTCAGCAACAAGCGTTTCAAGAAGTTTTGGCTCGAAGGGTCCAGGAAATTGAAAGGTTCATCAAGAATCAGCAGCTTTGGTTGTGCGATGAGAGCGGAGATGATGCCAATTTTTTGTTTGTTTCCGGCAGAGAAATCGCGAATCAATTTCTTCTGTCCGAGTATCTCGCCATTCATGAATTTGGACAGTGAAGCCAAGAAGGTGGAGAGACGTTCCTTGTCAACGTGATTCACTTTGGCGATAAATTCAAAGTATTCCTCTGGCGTCAAAAAGTCGATGAGGAATCCCTCGTCGATGTAGGCGCCCGTATATTGCTTCCATTCTTCCGATTGGGAAGGGTCTACTGTGAAAGCTTCAGCAGCTGGCGTGCCATCCACTAGGGTTTCTGACGCAGGCTCCTGATGCGGGTCGGTGTGTCCGAAAGTGAGTAATACCCGCCCCTCATCGGCCCTCAGCAGGTCGAGCAGCAGTCTGAATAGCGTGGTTTTTCCGGCTCCATTGTTACCTACCAGTCCGAGAATATCCCCATCATGAATATCGAATTTGGGGATGTCAACGGCAATTTTCTCGCCAAAAGCCTTCTTTAAGTTGTTGATTTGAATGTTCATGGGTGCAAATGAATCAAAAAAAATGATAGACGGTTGTGCGCCCATTCCTGGTGTGTTTGTGAGCGATTCCAACCATCTATCATTTTCATACGTTGATGTTTATCGAAGATTTCTGCCGTGGCAGTTCTTGAATTTCTTGCCGCTTCCACAGGGACAAGGATCGTTTGGACGCGGCATCTTGTCCTTGATGTACGGCGTACGGTTCACCTGTTGTGCCTGTTCGCGCGTGTCTTGATGGGCAGCCGCAGCCTGACCGGGGTCTGTCAGGTCATCTTTCTGTTCGTTATAGCGTTGACTTCTCTGTGCCGGGGCAGCCTCACGAACCTCCTCCTGCTGCATTTCAGGAATCTGACCGCGCATCAAGATGCTCGTCGTTTGGTTGTTCATGTCGTTAATCATGCTGTCCCAGAGCTTCGCACTCTCCAGTTTGAAGATCAAGAGTGGGTCTTTCTGCTCGTACGAAGCATTCTGAACACTATGACGCAGGTCATCCAATTGCCGAAGATTCTCCTTCCAATTCTCATCAATGATGTGCAAAACGATATTCTTCTCGAACTGTTTCACGATGTCTTTGGCTTCCGTATCGTAGGCTTCTTTGAGGTTGCAGGAAACCTGGTACACACGCTTTCCGTCGGTTATAGGCACGGCAATGCGCTCAAACCGATCGCCCTGTTCCTCCTGTACCTGCTTGATGACCGGCCAAGCAACCGCTTGTATCCGTTCAGTTTTACGCTTGAAAGCCGCCATGGCATCTTGGAAAGCACGTTCGGCCAAATCTTCGGGATTGCCAGCGATGAATTCTTCTTCGGTGAACGGACATTCCATCGCCAAGTTCTTCAAGAAGTCTTCCTTGCAACCCACATAATCGTTCGAGTTGATGATGTTGACACATCGGTCCCAAATGATGTTGGCGATGTCCATACCGATACGCTCGCCCATCAGTGCGTGGCGCCGTTTCTCGTAAATCACGGTGCGCTGTTTGTTCATCACGTCATCGTATTCCAGCAAATGCTTACGAATACCGAAGTTGTTTTCTTCCACTTTCTTCTGTGCGCGCTCGATGCTCTTCGAAATCATCGGGCTCTCAATGCGCTCTCCATCTTTGAATCCCAAGCGATCCATCACCGAGGAGATGCGTTCAGAACCAAACAATCGCATCAGTTTATCTTCCAGACTGACGTAGAATACCGAGCTACCTGGGTCGCCTTGACGGCCTGCACGACCTCGCAACTGGCGGTCTACACGGCGACTTTCGTGACGTTCGGTACCGATGATGGCCAAACCTCCGGCCGCTTTCACTTCGGGCGACAGCTTGATGTCGGTACCACGACCGGCCATGTTGGTGGCGATGGTCACCGCACCAAGGCCGTTCACCGATTGTCCAGCCTGTGCCACAATGTCGGCTTCCTTTTGGTGTAGCTTGGCGTTCAGTACGTTGTGTGGGATTTTTCGCATGTTCAGCATCTTGCTGAGCAACTCAGAAATTTCGACAGACGTGGTACCTACCAAGCACGGACGGCCACTATTGCGCATTTCTTCAATCTCTTCAATCACGGCAGCATACTTCTCCCGCGCCGTTTTGTACACGCGGTCATCCATATCGTTGCGCTGCACGGGACGGTTGGTCGGTATCTCCACCACATCCAACTTGTAGATGTCCCAAAACTCGCCCGCTTCGGTAGAGGCAGTACCCGTCATACCAGCCAACTTGTGGTACATGCGGAAGTAGTTCTGCAAGGTGATGGTGGCGAAGGTCTGCGTGGCAGCTTCCACCCTCACATGTTCCTTTGCCTCCACGGCTTGGTGCAGTCCGTCGCTCCAGCGGCGGCCTTCCATGATACGACCGGTCTGCTCGTCAACGATTTTCACCTCACCGTCAATCACCACATACTCGTCGTCTTTGTTGAACATGGTGTACGCCTTCAACAGCTGTTGCAAGGTGTGCACGCGTTCACTCTGCACGCCATAGTGGGTCAGCATCTCGTCTTTCTTGTCCAACCGCTCCTGGTCAGAGAGTGAAGTCTCATTTTCCAGTGCTGAAAGTTCAGCTGTGATGTCAGGCAGCACGAAGAGTTCTTTGTCGTTCACCTGTTTGGAGAGCCATTCGGTGCCTTTGTCCGTCAGGTCGCAGCTGTTGAGTTTCTCGTCGACCACGAAGTACAGCGGCTCCACGGCCTTCGGCATTTCGCGGTTATTGTTCTGCATGTAGTACTCTTCGGTCTTGAGCATGCCAGCCTTGATGCCTTCTTCCGACAGATATTTGATGAGTGGTTTGTTCTTCGGAAGCGACTTGTATGAACGGTATAAGGCGAGGAATCCCTCCTCAGTCTTCTTCTGATCTTTGGCTGCCTGGCCCTCTGAAATCAGCTGTTTGGCCTCTGCCAAGAACTGTGTGGCCAGTTTTCGTTGCACGTCAACCAGTCGTTCTACCAGCGGTTGGTATTCTTCAAACATCTGGTCGTCACCTTTTGGAACGGGTCCGCTGATAATCAACGGCGTACGAGCGTCGTCAATCAACACCGAGTCTACTTCATCGACGATGGCGTAGTTGTGCGCGCGTTGCACCAAGTCGTCTGGCGAAACGGCCATGTTGTCGCGCAGATAGTCGAAACCAAACTCGTTGTTGGTACCAAAAGTGATGTCGGCCAGATAAGCCTTGCGGCGTTCTGGTGAGTTGGGGCGGTGCTTGTCGATGCAATCAACGCTCAAGCCATTGAACTCGTAGAGCGGTCCCATCCACTCAGAGTCACGCTTGGCCAGATAGTCGTTCACGGTAACAACGTGCACGCCGTTACCCGTCAAGGCGTTCAGGAAAACGGGTAGTGTGGCCACCAGCGTCTTACCTTCACCCGTAGCCATCTCGGCTATCTTACCTTGGTGCAGGGCGATACCGCCGAAGAGCTGAACGTCGTAGTGTACCATTTCCCATTTCAGGTCGTTTCCACCTGCCGTCCAATGGTTGTGATAGATGGCCTTGTCACCGTCGATGGTCACGAAGTCCTTGCTGGAGTCGGCTGCCAACTCGCGGTCGAAGTCGGTTGCGGTAACGATTGTTTCTTCGTTTTCGGCAAATCTCCGAGCGGTGTCCTTGACGATGCAGAATGCGGTGGGCATCACCTCGTTCAGTGCTTTCTCGTAAATCTCCAGCGCCTCTTTCTCCAATTTGTCTATCTCTTCGAAGATGGGTTCGCGCTCATCGATGGCCGTTTCTTCAATTTTGCTCTTCAGTTCGGCAATCTTGTCTTTTTGTTCTTTGGCGGAGTCTTGTACATACTTCTGTATCTCCTTGGTCTTGGCACGCAGTTCGTCGTTGCTCAGTTTCTGAATGTCGGGATAGGCCTTCTTCACCGTCTCCACGAGCGGCTGTATCAGACGCATGTCTCGGCTTGACTTGTCGCCGAACAATGATTTTAAGAATTTATTGAAATTCATCTTTTATGGTTGTTTTTGTTTATTTCTTATTATATAATGTGATGCAAAATTACGAATAAAATTTGTTAATTTGCCACTTCTCTTTTAATTATTTGATATTCTTGGCGTAAAGCCATGTCCAGGCACCTCGCACCCCTTGTCAGGTAGGCTTTTCAGCCTTCCAAATCGGCCTCTCAAGTTTTGCTTTTCAAAAGCATTGACTTTGGCGGTTAATCTCTATGAGTTTGGCACTCAATCTCAATGACTTTGGTGGTCAATCTCCATGAGTTTGAAACCGAAGGGGTAAATGGAAGAAAGAAAAATTGGTAAATCTACGCTAACCAATTGTATGACATGTGGTTAGGCGTGACTTACTGAAGCGGTGCCGCCTTGCAGGCGTTGGGTGCCCTAATCTGAATGGATTTGGCGATAGTTGGTGCAATGCGGTCAACCGTCACGGGCAAGTTGATGCGCTGTGGTTTGATGCCTGCCCCGTAAAGAATGATGGGAAAGGGTACGAACGACGCGCGTGCTGTATAATGATCTTGATTGTCTTCGTTGTACAACTGCCATCCTGGCGCAACCTCTATGAGCAAATCACCACTGACAGCGGGGTTGTAAGGACTCTCGGTGGCATTGCGAATGCCCGCAATCTGAATGAGGAAATCTTTCGAACGCGAAATAACATCCTCGTAAGAGAGCAGCCTGTCTTCAATGAGCTTGCGGTTCAAATATATCTGGTTGCGGTAGCATGTCTCCACATAGCGGGCTTGTCCGTAGATGGCCCCAAGGTACATGTTCAGCAGGTTCGCCGTGCGGTTGATGTAGAACGTTCCGGTTGGGATGCGGTATTTGGCATAGTCAACCTTTGGGTCTTCAGTGTATCCCGTGCTGGTGAGCACGAAGAGCACCCGATTGGCACCTACTGCCTGTTCGATGCGGGTGATGAGCGACGCCAGAGTCTTGTCCAATCCGCGGTAAACGGCCTCTAAATCCGTTCGCCATGCATCGGTATTGCTGCCTGCCGCCGACAGGGTGACTGACAAAAAGTCGGTAATCTCGTCCTTGCCCATGGCATTGTTGACTACGCAGCTCACGGAGGCGTTGCTCACAGCGTCGTTCAGTTGCGTCTTCTCTTTACCGGGTCGGGGCCTGGTGCTACTGTAGGCGTTGATCCATTTGCGGGCTTTTTCGCCGTAATAATTTGACGTTGTCCAGCTTCCGGTCTTCTCATCTATCCAGATGGCGCCATCTGCTGCATGTCCTGCAGACAGCACGGCAGCCTCTCTGTTGGCCGCCAGACCGTAAGCGATGGCCGAACCACCGCTCGAAACTTTCAGTTCGTCACCAATGGTGGACGTGGACATGCGTTGCGGTGAGGACTTATGTTGGGTGTCATCAACACAGAACACTGGGCGCAACGTCTTTCGGTCGAGCCACTGCGTGCTGATGATATTATGGTAATAGGGGGTGGTTCCGGTGACGATGGTGGCTATGGCAGAAGCCCGATCGACAGGCGTGAACGGGTAACTGGCAGCTTCGTAGACGCTGCCTTTCTGCAATAGTTTCTTGAAACCGTCTTGGGAATAAAGTGGCGAATAATGCTCTATATAATCGTTGCGCAACTGGTCGATGGTGATGTTCACCACCAATCGCGGCGCAGCTTGTAAGGTTTGCGCCTGAACAGTGGTTCCCGTGAGGGTTGCGACAATCATCGCGGAGAGACACTTATTCATCATTTTACTGGTTTTTTGTAGGTGTGAATCATCAACCATCCATACCTTAAAAGTAAAGACAGTGCCACAATGACCATGCCTTCCGCGTATGTTTGGAAGAAAGCTAGCATGAGGTTGGCCACCAGCAACAGGCTGTACAGCTTGATGTAGGAATGAATTCTGCCCATGCGCAAGGCTTTGATGGTGGGGAAGAGGTAGAAAAGGTTGAGCGGACAGAGCAGCAGAATTTGGAAATTAAGTTGCACCGTGGGGTGTTGGGAGAAAACCATGGCCAGCAAAATGAGGCCGGCCGTGCCTGTGACAAGCATGGCTACGAGGTCGTAAACCCAAAGAATGTGCCGTGTCTTCCATTCGATCAGGCATGTGATGAGCGTGAGGATGAGCCACAAAATGGCACAAACAACTGGCGTGACGGCTGCTTTTTCCACAGGTTTCTCGATGGGTTGAATGAGGTACGACGTGCTTTCTACGAGGTTTCTTCGCTGTCCTTGGCGGTCAATCACAAGGGCATGGGCGAAATCTTCCCGCAGACTGTCGGGCAGAAACTGCTGTTGTGCGTTGTCTGTCTTAGCGTCGGCCTTGACCCCGAGCAACAGGTCGTTGCCGAATTGGGCCCATCGATGTTGCTCGTTCCACTGATGAATCATTTGGCGGTACGAGGTGGTGACGTTCTTATTTTCCGCATACAGCACGTTGCCGTTGATGTGGTTGATAATCATATCGCGTGCCCGGGTGGTGCAATTGTCGTAAAAATAGTTGTATCGATACACGCGGTTCTCGGGGCGGTAGTTCACGTCAATGGCTTGTGTGATGGCCCATTTCTCTTCTCTGGTGAGGTTGAGCTGTTGTTCTTTCACCCAACTACCTCTGCGAGCGTATGAGGCAATGAAGTCATTGATGTCTTGAATGCCCATTTCATAGTCGGTGAGCCCGAATACAAAGCGTAAGATGAAGTAGCTTTTCTGGAAGGAAAACATGCCATAGTTTACGACGATGTCTTGCTGACGGCCAACGTCGTTGTAGTGAATGGCAGTGTGCCCGTAATACGAATAGATTTGGTCGCCGGGGCCACAAGTGAGCAAGCTAATCTTAACCGAGTCCATACTTTTGAGCAGGACGCTGTCTACTTGCGCATTGGTTTGCTGCGTGGTCAAAAGGATTGCAACCAATACCAGTAAATACTTTAAATGCGTGGTAAAACGTTTCACGATGCAAAAATAACTTATATTTCCCACTTAATGTGCGTTTAATTAGAAAATTTTCGATATTTTTGCATCCAAAATAGAAATCAGAACAGAATGAAAAAAGTAGCAGGTGCCCTTTTGTTGGCAGCTTTCACTATATCTACGTTTGCTCAAAGTGGTACGAATTCTCCTTATAGCCAGTATGGTTTGGGACTGTTGTCTGACCAGACCAGCGGATTCAATCGTGGCATGAACGGATTGGGTTATGGTTTCAGGGAGAACGACCAGGTGAATTTCATCAATCCTGCCTCTTATTCAGCCTTCGATTCGCTCACCTTTGTGTTCGATGCGGGCATCTCTGGGCAACTCACTAATTTTGCTGAGAATGGTAAAAAGAAGAATGCGAAAAATGCAGACCTTGAATATGTGGTCGCTGGTTTGCGTCTGGCCAAGTATTTGGGCTTGAGCTTTGGCTTGGTTCCTTTTACCAACGTTGGATATAATTATGCCAATACCATGACCATCAACGTGGATGAAAACTACGCAAAGACCACAACAACCAATACTTACACTGGCAATGGTGGCTTACACCAGGTGTACTTGGGGACGGGATGGGCACCCTTTAAGGGGTTCTCTTTGGGTGCCAATATCTCTTATCTATGGGGGGAGTTGAACCGTTCGGTCGTGAACAGCTACAATGACCAGTCGGTTAATACCGTTTCAAAGTTTTATTCGGCACAGTTGAGGAATTATAAATTGGATTTAGGATTGCAATATACGACTCAATTGTCGAAGAAAGATCAGGTTACCTTGGGTGCTGTGTATAGTCTGGGACATAAACTTGGTGCCGATCCAACGTTGGATGTTATCTCACGAAATCCGCAGACTGGCGTGCAGGACACAACCGCTTATAGCATAACCAACGGTCTGGAACTGCCTACTGCCATTGGAGGAGGATTGGCTTGGAACCACCAAAACCAATTGAAGTTGGGCGTTGATTATCTGCTGCAGCAGTGGTCAAAAACCGAATATCCTGTTTATTCCATCGCCAGTGGTGTGCCACAGTACGCACTGTCAAAGAATGAATTCAACGATCGGCATCGATTTACAGTTGGTGGAGAGTTCTGTCATGATGTGAACAGTCGCAATTTCTTCAAACGAATCCGCTATCGGTTAGGTGCTTCCTACGCCACACCTTATATGAAAGTAAATGGTGTGGATGGCCCGAAGGAAATCAGCGTGAGTGCAGGTTTCGGCATTCCCATCGTCAATGCATACAACAATCGGTCGTTGTTGAATATCTCTGCGCAGTGGGTTCGACAGGATTCGAAGGCCTTTATCACAGAGAATACGTTTCGTATCAATATCGGACTGACCTTCAACGAGCGTTGGTTCGCTAAATGGAAGGTTAATTAATCTGCTTTGTGAGGCAGGGAAGGTAACTGAATGGTCAAGAAGTCTGTCATACCTATCTTATTATTGTTGCACATTTTGTTTTTCATTTCGTGCGAAAAACAGAGGGAACATATTGCGCCTGCCATTCATGAACGCGACTCGGTGCCTATGATGACTACCTATGGGGTGAACCAGTTGATATCCGATTCGGGCGTCATCAAGTATAAAATAGTGACAGAACGATGGGAAATCTACCAAAATGAAACCTCTCAAAAGTCGGTTTTCATCAAGGGAGCTTTCTTGGAACAGTTTGATGAGAGTTTCCATGTGCAGTCCTACATACAATGCGATACGGCCTACTATTACACCGACAAGCAGCTTTGGGAACTGCGAGGACGTGTGAAGATATTGACTAAAGACGGACTGGACTTTACCAGTGAGGAGTTGTTCTTGGATCGGCGTGCACACGAGTTGTATTCGCGTAAGTACTCAAAACTTGTCACTCCCAAGCGAACGCTGCAAGGTAGTTATTTCCGAAGTGATGAACGGATGACCCGATACCTGGTGACCAACAGTCGGGGATCGTTTGA
This sequence comes from Prevotellaceae bacterium, assembly GCA_028726625.1. Classification (GTDB taxonomy): domain Bacteria; phylum Bacteroidota; class Bacteroidia; order Bacteroidales; family Bacteroidaceae; genus Prevotella. The sequence goes on from JAQYPT010000038.1 coordinate 16,201, forward strand.
AAAATCCGACTTTACGGGCGAGTCTGACACCACTACCGTGGCAGTAGATAGCCTCAATACCTTCAGTCGTCCGCAAGCATCACCACGACCTAAGTTGCCAACGACCCCTTGATAAGGATTTGAAAAATGAATGAACAAGTTGATTTAGCGCTGATTATCGGCATCCTCATCACGATGATACTCTCTGCTTTCTTTTCAGGAATGGAGATAGCTTTCGTGTCCAGCAACCGTATGCTTGCACAGATGGACAAGGAGAAAATGGGAATTTCGAAGCGCTTCTTGTCTCTTTTCTTCAACAACCCCAACAGCTTTGTCAGCACTATGCTGGTGGGTAACAACATTGTGCTGGTGGTATATGGTATCTTAATCGCGCGTCTTTTTGATCAAACGATATTTTCCGGGATGGATGCCGCATTCACCGTGCCGGCAGATACGGTGCTGTCGACCTTGATTATCTTGTTTACGGGCGAGTTTTTGCCGAAGACACTGTTTCAAAGCAACCCCAACCGACTGATGCGAGTGTTCGCCTTTCCAGCCTATTTGTTTTACGTCATCCTATGGCCCATCAGCCGTTTCGCAACCTTTTTATCTGGGCTGATTCTTCGGCTGTTCAGGGTTCGCATTCCGAAAGACGCCATCTCGGGTGGATTTTCCAAGGTTGATTTGGATTATCTGATTCAATCAAGCATAGATAACGCGCGAAGTAATGAGGAAATAGAGAATGAGGTGAAAATCTTCCACAATGCACTTGATTTCCCAGACACGAAGGTGCGCGACTGCATGGTGCCGCGAACTGAGATTAATTCGGTAGACATCAATACGTGCACACTCGATGAATTGAGACAGAAATTCATTGAGAGTGGTAATTCAAAAATCATTGTTTACACGGAGGATATCGATCACATTAAAGGCTATATCCACAGTTCAGAACTGTTTAAGAATCCATCTTCATGGAAAGATGGTATCCGTTCCATGCCCTTTGTACCTGAAACCATGCCCGCACAGAAGCTCATGCAAATACTGTTGCAGCAGAAAAAAAGCCTGGGAGTGGTGGTGGATGAGTTCGGAGGAACCAGCGGTATCGTTTCTTTGGAGGACATTGTGGAGGAAATATTCGGTGAGATAGAGGACGAACACGACAGCCTAAAATATGTCGCCAAACAGACTAACGAGGATGAATATCTGTTGTCGGCTCGGCTGGAGATAGACAAGGTGAACGAAATGTTCAGCCTAGATTTGCCCGAAAGTGAGGAGTACATGACGCTTGGTGGGTTGATATTGAATGCCTATCGTAGCTTCCCGAAGTTGAATGAGATTGTCAAAATAGGAAAATTCGAGTTCAAGATTATCAAGATTGCAACGGCTAAAATAGAGCTGGTTCAGCTGAAAGTTCTGCCCGAATGACCCTATAAAAGGGCTTGAACGCAAAATTTCAACTGAAAAATTCATGCGTTTGCTAAGAATTTAGTATTTTTGTACGCATTTTGTAAGTAACTAACAGTACCATGGCACAGGTTGTTATGTTATTTTGTAGTACGAACAATGCTTCAAGACGAATATAAAAAACAAAAAAATAAAACAGTATAATTAACAATGGCAGCATTAGGAAAAATTAGAAAAAGAGGCCTGATCTTGATTAGTATTATCGGTTTGGGTCTTTTTGCGTTTATTGCTGAAGAGGGATTTCGTTCATGCGAAGCATCACGAAACGACCGACGTCAGCAGATAGGCGAAGTATTAGGTGAGAAAGTCAGCGTGCAAGACTTTCAAAAACTCATTGATGAGTATTCGGAAGTCATCAAGATGCAACAAGGTGTGAACAACCTCAATGAGATGCAGTTGAACCAAGTGAAAGACATGGTTTGGCAAACATACATTCAGACCAAGGTGGTAGAGAATGAAGCCAACAAGCTGGGTTTGACCGTCACCGATGCCGAATTGCAGAATATCTTGAATGAAGGAACCAACCCCATGTTGATGCAAACACCGTTTGTGAATCAACAAACGGGTCGCTTTGATGCGAATTCGCTGAAGAAGTTCCTCGCTGATTATAAGACACAGCAAACCGCTAACCCACAACTTGCTGAGCAGTATCAAGCATTGTACAAGTATTGGACGTTCATAGAGAAGACACTTCGCCAACAATTGCTGGCACAAAAATATCAAAGTCTTCTTGCAAGTTGCATCCTCTCAAACCCCGTTGAGGCCAAAATGGCATACAAAGAGGCCAACGAGGAGAGCCAGATTGAGCTGGCTACGTTCCCTTATTCAAGTATTGAAGATAGCAAGGTGAAAATCTCTGACGCTGACTTGAAAGCGAAATACGAAGAAGTGAAGGGCCGTTTCAAGCAGTATGTAGAGAGTCGTGACATCAAGTATGTGACGGTACAGGTAGCACCTTCCGCAAACGACCGTGCGGCTTTGCAGAAGTCATTCACGAAATATACAGCCGACTTGGCCGCAGCAGCCGACCCTGCAAACGCTGTTCGCAAGAGTACGTCTTTGGTGAACTATTTAGGTTTGCCTGTTGCCAAGACAGCTTATGCGTCCGACATCGCCGACAGACTTGACTCCATGGCAGTTGGACAGACCGTTGGTCCGTTCGAAAGTCAGATGGATAACACGCTGAATGTTATCAAACTGGTTTCTAAACAATTGTTGCCCGACTCGGTGCAGTACCGCCAAATTCAGGTAATGGGTGCGACAGCTGTCGAAGCTCAGAAGCGTGCTGACTCCATTTACACCGCATTGAACGGTGGTGCCGACTTCGAGTTGCTGGCCAAAAAATATGGACAAACGGGCGAAAAGACCTGGTTGACGACCGCACAATATCAGCAAGCGCCGTCTATGGACGCTGATACAAAGACGTATATCAATACACTCAATAATCTTGGCGTTAGCGAAACGAGAAACATGAAGCTGGGTCAAGGCAATGTCATCATACAGGTTGTTGACCGCAGGGCGATGATTAACAAATATACGGCTGCCGTCATTAAGAAGACCATCGATTTCTCTAAGGAGACTTATTCAACCGCCTATAACAAGTTCAGCTCATTTGTCAGTGCCAACCAGACACCGGATAAAATTGCTAAGAATGCAAAAGGCAGTGGCTACACGGTGCAGGAGGTAATGGACATCACTACCTCTACACATACATTGGTGGGCATCAACGACACTCGTGACGCTCTGAAATGGTTGTTCGAGGCGAAAGAAGGTGAAATATCTCCAATGTACGAGTGCGGTAACAACGACCAGTTGTTGCTCGTGGTGCTTGACAAGATTCATCCAAAGGGCTATCGTCCTTACGATGATCCACAAGTGAAAGAGATGCTGAAGGCTGAGGTAATGCGTGACAAGAAGGCCGAACAGTTGATGGCTAAGGCCAAGGACGTGAAGTCTGTTGCAGCTGCTAAGGCGAAGGGAGCTACCGTTGCTCCTGTCAATCAGGTAACCTTCTCAGCACCAGTGTTTGTGATGAGTACAGGTGCCAGTGAGCCTGCTTTGAGTGGTGCGGTTGCAGCTACGGCAAAAGGACAGTTCTCTGCCAAGCCTGTTAAGGGTAATGCAGGTGTTTATGTTTTCCAAGTAACCAACCGAACTACCCGCCCAGGTAAGTTTGAAGCTAAGACTGAAGAAGACAAGGCACGGCAGAAAGCATTGCAGTTTGCAGGCAACTTCATGAACGAGTTGGTGATAAAGGCCGGTGTAGTCGATGATCGCTACTTGTTCTTCTAATGAGATAGATATCAAATTGCTCATCGTTAGGCCGGCTCATTCAATGGTATTGACCAACTAACGTTGCATCGAAATATAAAAAACTCCGCGTACTTGTTTGAGTACGCGGAGTTTTTTATAGGTTAACAGTCAAATAGACTGTCATGTGTGGAAACCGTTTCAGCCTGCTACCTTTGCATCCAAGAATGCGGTGTTCAACCAGAATGGGATCTATTGCATGGCTATTCGCACCATTCTGGTTGCCTATTTGTCGATGTATCTTTTCACAATGTCTTGATAGTTCTCAATCCGCCGGTCACGCAAGAATGGCCACCAGCGGCGTACTTGTTCGCTATGGTCGAGGTCGATGTCTATCACCAGGCTCTCTTCATCGTCATCGCACGCCTGATAATACAGTTCTCCTTGTGGACCAGCCACGAAAGAACTACCCCAAAAGTTAATGCCATTGGTTTGTCCGGAAGGGTCGTCTTCGTGTCCAACTCTGTTTACTGTGATGACTGGAATGCCGTTAGCTACCGCATGCCCACGCTGAACGGTCATCCATGCGTTGCGTTGTCGCTGCTGCTCATCCTTGTCGTCGCTACTTTCGTAACCAATGGCGGTAGGGTAGATGAGTAGTTGTGCGCCTTGTAATGCCATGAGTCGGGCTGCCTCTGGATACCATTGATCCCAACATACCAGCACACCTAAGCGACCGATGGACGTGTCGATGGGGTGGAAACCCAAGTCGCCAGGCGTGAAATAGAACTTTTCGTAGTAAGCTGGGTCATCAGGTATGTGCATCTTGCGGTATTTACCAGCGATAGTTCCGTCTTTCTCTATCACCACCGCAGTGTTGTGATACAGTCCTGGAGCTCGTTTCTCAAACAAGGAGGTAACGATGACAACTCCTAATTGTTGGGCGAGTTTGCCATAATACTCGGTTGATGGACCGGGTATCGGCTCTGCCAAATCGAAGTTGTTTACATCCTCCACCTGACAAAAGTAGAGCGAGTTGTGCAATTCTTGCAGCACGATGAGCTGTGCGCCACGCTGCGCCAAGTCGGTGATGTTCTCGGCTATTTTCTTTTTGTTATCGTCTACACATTTTGTGTTCCGCATTTGTAGTATTCCTATTCTTATTTCGTTCATTTTTTTAGTTTTTAAGTTGATGAGTTCATGAGTTTTTTAGTTGACAAGTTTACGAGTTCACAAGTTGATAGCTTTGCCAATCATAAAGTTCAAAGTTCAATGTTCAAAGCTCAAAGTTTGTGCTTGTTGCATGGTGAGGCAGTGAAGCGAACCATGTTGCTTGATAACCGTTGTGGCATCCAGGGGAATGATGTCGCGGTGGGGGAAGGCCGTCCCAATGATGTCGAGTGCTTGCTTGTCCAGTTCGTCTTGTTGATAGGTCGGGACTATCACCGCTCCATTGATAACCACGAAGTTGGCGTAAGTGGCTGGCAGACGCTCATCTTCGTAGTGGATGGCTTTGGGCATGGGTAGTCTCAGTAGCCGATAAGGCTTTCCGTCAATCGTTCGGAAAGTTTTCAACTGCTGTTCCATTTTCTTGAAGTCGTCGTATTGCTCGTCCTCCTTGTCCTCGGTACCTATATATAATAAGGTGTCATTTGGGGCAAAGCGCACGGTTGTGTCTATGTGTCCATCTGTGTCATCACCTACCAGCTTGCCATGGTCTATCCATAAAATGCGGTCGGCGTGCAATCTGTCGAGCAACGTTCGTTCTATTTCTTGCTGTGTCAGCGGTTGGTTTCTGTTTAGGGCGAGCAAGCAAAGACTTGTGGTCAGGATGGTTCCTTTGCCGTCGCTCTCGATGGAACCTCCCTCTAAGACAAAGTCGTTGCAATCTACATATTCGCCTTTTACAGCGTTTTGTGCTACCAACTGCCTGTTAATCAGGTTGTCCTTGGAGGCTTCAAACTTGTTTCCCCAACCGTTAAATTGGAAATCCAAGAGCTGGGGAGCTGCCTTGCCGCCTTTGGACAGTAAGGTGATGAAGCCATGGTCGCGAGCCCAGGTATCGTTGAGAGGACATTCTACGAACCTGATTCGTTGGCATTCCTGTGCCGTGAAGTGGCGTTTCGTCTCTGCCACATCCTGTGTGACAATGAGCACCTCCTGATATCTTGCAATCACCCTTGCCAGTTGCACCTCGGTGTCAATGATGTCTTGCAAATAGGGTTGCCAGTCAGTATGGTCATGTGGCCATGTCAATTGCACTGCTTTTTGCGGTTCCCATTCAGCAGGCAGGTAGTAGGGTATTTTGTCTTTTGTCATCAGTTTGTTCTTTGTCGATACTTTATCGTTACAAATATACACTAAAAAAGCGATTTACAACCCATACAATTAAAATATATGCACCGACCAAGATAGAATGAGGCATCAGACCGGTGCTGAGCCATTTTTTATCACGGTACAGTCGGTTGATTCTTATATTTTTTGTGTAAATTTGCCAATGTATGATAGAAATTAAGGATGCCACCATCAAAGTGGGTAGCCACGTTGTATGCAAAGACCTGTCGTTCATGGCTATGGATGGGCAGCTGACGTGCGTGCACGCACAAGACACAGAGGCTTTGGAGGCTTTGCTGCATGCCTTTTTAGGCTTGCAGCCACTCGAAAGCGGGTATGTGTCGGTAGATGGCGAGCGCGTCACCTCGCTGTCGGCACCTTTCTTTCGGCAGATGATGGCATACGTTCCCAGCAAGTTTGAGTTTGGCGACATTTCCGTGTCTGCGCTTTTCCATTTGCTGGTAGACATGGAAGCACCAGCACGACACGAGCAAAAGACGGCGCTTTTAAGGCAATGGCAGTTGTTGGACGTTGACAAGTCGTGTTATGAGCAGCAGTTGTGCTCGCTTCCAAGCGACGTGCAACAGCGCGTCATGCTCTCGTTTGCTGGCGTTCTCAATCGAAATATTATTCTTCTCAACCAGCCAACGGCTTGGCAGACACCCGAAAATGTGCCTTTGGTGCTGTCGTACATGCATTCGATGAAAGCCGCCGGGCATCTTGTTTTGTGGACAACCACTGATGAGCAAGCTGCCGAAACGGCTGATGTGGTTATCAATTTGACACCGTAGATAAAATGGACATCACTTTCATGCAATGTATTTTGGGACTCTTGCTGTTGCTTGTTCCCTGCTATGTTTTCTATGTATTCAACATCCCGCTGCTCACGAAGACGCTTCGTTCGTTCCTTAAAATGGCGGGCAGCCTTTTGGTGCTGGGTGTGTTGCTGTACGAGGTTGTCGCTCTTGACAAGCCGTTCTTCACGCTGTTGTTCGCCCTGCTCATCATCGTATGGGGAGCCACGTTGTCCATTGTGCGGGCCAAGTTGCCCCTGCGGCAATTGTTTCTGCCCGTGTTGGTCGGCACGTTTGCAGGTGTGCTGGTCGCTGGCATGTATGTGCTGCTGTTGGTTATGGGAGGAGTAAATGTGCTTGAACCCCGTTTTGCGATACCTGTCGTGGCGATGCTGACAGGGCATCTCATCCACGCAAACAGCAAAGCCCTGCATGTTTACTATATGGGATTGCGCCACCATGGGCAGCTTTACCACTATTTGCTGGCCAATGGTGCCATCCACAGCCATGCGCTCGGCTACCTGTTGCGGCGTGCGATACAGCAGTCGGCGCTGCCCAGTCTGTCAGGTATGGGGTGGGTTGTCATGGGCATGTCGCCTTTGGTGATGTGGGGTATGCTGTTGGGAGGCGCCAGTGTGCTCACAGCCGTGGCGTGCCAGGTGGTACTGTTGGTTGCCATGTTTACGGCAGCGGTACTCTCCATCATCGTCACCGTGACGGTTTCGCGCCGATATTTGCTGGATGATTATGCCCAATTAAAGGGGACTGAGCGGCAGGATGCCAACTGATGACCAGCCACACACAGGGCCATGTTTTCCCTATTTTTTTAGTATAAACAAGGCGAAAATGCCGCTCCGTTTTCTTTACAACAGCCTTCTCATAATTCTCGCCAAATTCATGACGTACTTGGTTGCTCGTAAATATCGCAAGCATTTCAAGGTTTCTTATCGTTCACTGTGTCAATAAGTTATGCGAAAACGCCATTTCTTCTATCCTCTTTTTATTGATTTTTCAGTCGAATAACTGCCCTTTTTTCGTGCAAATGCAGTGCTTTTGGCCTTCAAAAGCATGACTGTAGACTGCCAAAGTGATGCATATTGCAGCGTTAACTCAATGCTATAAAGGTGATGTGGCTGTGTTGAGCGTGTTGAATACGGTTGTTTTGCTGGTTTTTATCGCTTGTTTTTTCTATTTCATGAAAAACCAAATGCTGTTTTTTTGTCATTTTATTTAACAGATGGGGGAGCCTCCCCCGACCCCTCCGAAGGAGGGGAGAGATGAGCTGAAGGACTAATCAACTTGTCAACTCGTCACCTAGTCAACTTGTCACCTAATAACTTTTTCTGGTTAAAGTATGTAAAAAAAACAAAATATCAATATTATTCCTTATTTTTGCATTGTCATCTTCAATCAACAAGTGACGGATATTGGAGCGTGAAGCAATGGCCTTGAAATGTTAAATTCTTTACTAAATAAACACCGTATGAAGAGATTATTTGTTGCATTCATTTGCATTGTTGCTTGTTGCATGTCAACAAACGCCAAAATCAAGACAGACTTTGGAACCTATGCGCTCGGTGCCTCGGGCCTCTATGGAACAAGTGGAGATTACAACCATGGTGGTGCCGGATTGACCTTGCAAAAGTTTTATGGTGATGAGTTCCGTGCCAGCGTCTTTGTCAACTATTTTTTCAAGCAAAACAACGCCAGTTTTATTGAGTTTGGCACCGACTTCAACTATGTGTTTGCATTGACACCCAAGCTGGGCATTTATCCTGTTTTAGGTTTGGGATATTCCATCATGAAGCTGAACAATGTGATAGAGAAGCCTGCGGGTGTCGACATCCTTCCTGATGACTATACGGACGATTCGGAAGGCAATCTCAATTTTGACCTCGGGGCGGGATGTGAGTATTATTTCACGCCATCGTTCAAAGGTTTTGCCGAAGCAAAATACCGGTACGTTAAAAACTACGATCGGACGTTGTTCCAAGTAGGAGTTGCTTATGTTTGGTAGACCACAAATTGACTATTAACTAAATATACAGATATGAGGAAATCACTGTTTGCCGTCATTGCCGCCGTATGCGTGGCGATGACCCTTGGTGGGTGTCAAATTTACGGACTGGTTAAAGACGCTACCGACAAGGAAGAAGGAAAGATTATCATGAAAGATGGTAAGGAGTATGTGGGACGTGTTGAGATGCCCAATGTCAACACCAAGCGCCTTACGATTGTGGTCAACGATGGGCAGAAGACCGTTGTGGAAGCTAAAGACATCGCCTCGCTTACCGTGTGGAAGAAGACGCATCCTGAGCGTAAGTACACGTTGAAGTATCTCCCATCAGAATTTCTGAGGAAAAAGATGCGTAAGCCATTGTGGATGGCCGTGACAGCAACAGGACCGTATGTAGAATTTTATACATGTAGCTTTAATTACTCCATTCCCTCGAGTGGATACCTGAAGATTACCAGCGTGCAGAATGGCAGCATTGAGCATCTGGCACTAAAGAAAGGCGGCAAAATGCCAAAGACGATTTCGGTCTCTGACATCAGCAAGCGACAGAAGCGCAAATGGTTGTTGGAATATCTCAATGACGATGCAGCCTTGGCGAAGAAGATAAACAATCAGGACATCCGCCCGGATGATTTTGAAACCATCGCTGAAATTTACCATCCATAAATATCGGGGCATGACATGTCATAAGCGCTCTGTATGCGCCTGCAAGAGATCATCAGCCAGCTTTCGCCTGTGGTGCGTTTGCTGGCTGGTCGTGATGATGAGCGCATGCCCATTGAAGGTTAAGGCGCAAATCATCCGAATAGAGCTTTCTGGTGGTCTGCAATACTTCCCCGGCATGACCAAAAAGATAGGGTGGGACTATAATCTCGCCGGTAGGTGTATGGTAACAGATAACTGGTTTGCGGCTGCCCTGGTACATGGTGGCTTCAGTAGGGGAACATATTCAGGCGTTTATGCCAACGAGGCGACAAGCCTAAAGCACAATCGGGATGCTTTCTTCATGGGTGTGGGTGCGGGCTATCTTCACCCTGTGAACGATCATCTACATGTTAATGCGCAGTTGCTGGGAGGCTGGGGTGCGATAGAGACGACGGGCAATCCGAAACAGAAAATAGTGACGGAGGCGGAAGGCCACGAATTTAAAGGCTTCTCTGCGGCCAGCGTGCTGGGTATAGAGTATTACCTGCCGTCTTTTGGAATATGGGGTGCTGATGTCGTGATACATTATATTGACGGTCATGTCATGCCCTCCATCAACCTGAAGTATGGTATCAACTTCGATTTGTAGCGATGGTATGGGTCGCAACACGCTCACAATCATCTATTTCGTGCTTGTTTGTGTTCGTCTTTTGCCATGCCTGTATCTTCCTCTTTTGGTTCATGCAATGGCAATGGGTTGCATGAGCTTAGTGCTTTTTGTTTAGAAAAAGTAGGATTGTGAAGAGCATGTGAAACGGAAAATAACGTTAAACTGCGTTGCGGTCTTGCGTATTTGCCGTGAAAACACTATCTTTGCAACAGCTAAATAATATAGGTAGCGTGAAGATAATAGAAGTGCTGAGTGCCCTTGAACGATTCGCGCCTTTGCCCTTGCAAGCAGATTATGACAACGCTGGGTTGCAAGTTGGATTGACAGAGGCGGAACTATCAGGGGCTTTATTGTGTTTGGATGTGACGGAACAGGTTGTCGACGAGGCTGTTGCACTGGGGTGTAACCTCATTGTGGCGCACCATCCCTTGATATTCCGCAGGCTGTCGTGCATCTCGGATCAAAACTATGTGCAGCGAACGGTCATGAAGGCCATCCGTCACAACGTGGCCATCGTGGCCATGCACACTAACCTGGACAGTGCCAAAGGTGGCGTGAACTACAAGATTGCCGAGAAGATGGGGTTGCAAAACCTGTCGTTCATCGGCAAGACACAGCTGGTTGATGGCGTGGAAGGTGGTGAGGGTGTTGTCGGTTCCTTTGCAGAACCAATGGCTGCCGATGACTTCATCATGATGCTCAAACGTGAGTTTGACGTCGAGTGTGTGCAGGCCAATCAGCTGTTGCGGCGACCCATCAAAACCGTTGCAATGTGTGGAGGGTCGGGTTCGTTTCTCTTGAAAGACGCATTGCAGGCTGGTGCCGATGCCTTCGTGACGGGCGAAATGGGTTATCACGAGTTCTTCGACATGGAGCAGCGCATTCAGTTGGCCGTGATAGGTCATTATCAGAGTGAACAGTACACTATCGAGCTTTTGAAACAGATTATCGAGGCGCAGTGTCCCGGAGCTAAATGTCATCTGACTAAAATCAACACAAATCCAATCATCTACCTTTAATAATAGGTTGAATCAATTAAAAAATAAATAGAACATGGCAAAGAAAGATCCTACAGATTTATCAGTAGAAGAGAAGTTGAAGGCGCTTTATCAGTTGCAAACCACCCTGTCGGGCATTGATGAGAAACGAGCCTTGCGTGGGGAACTGCCACTTGAGGTGCAGGACCTGGAGGATGAGATAGCTGGTCTGACCACTCGTATGGAGAAGATTAAGACCGAAATCGATGAGTTCAAGAAGGCGATCACCCAGAAGAAAGCAGACATTACAAGTGCCGAATCAAGCGTGGAGCGTTACAAAAAGCAACTTGACGATGTGAAAAACAACCGCGAGTATGACACGCTGACTAAGGAAATTGAGTTCCAAAGCCTTGAGATAGAGCTTTGCAACAAGAAAATCAAGGAAGCCTTAATCAAGGTGGAAGAGAAAAATGCCGATTTGGCAGAGGCCGATGAGCTGATTAAGGATCGTACGGCAGCCTTAAAGGAGAAGAAGGAAGAGCTTGATGAAATCATGCAGGAGACTCGTGATGAAGAGGAAAAACTGAAAAACAAGGCCAGTGAACTCGAGGGCACAATAGAACCGCGTCTGCTCTCTAGTTTCAAACGCATTCGCAAAAACTCACGAAACGGACTGGGCATTGTCTATGTGCAGCGTGATGCGTGTGGTGGTTGCTTCAACAAGATACCGCCTCAGCGACAGCTGGACATCAAGATGCACAAGAAGGTCATCGTTTGTGAGTATTGTGGTCGCATCATGATAGATCCCGAATTGGCCGGTGTGAAAGTAGAGAAAAACGCAACGGAGGAGAAACCAAAGCGCAAGCGTTCCGTTCGAAAAACCGCGAAGAAGGACGAAGAAGCAAAATAAATTGCTTTAAAGAAACATCCAGAACAGGGGTGATGCCCCTTGGATATTCGGTGAATAAATGAAATAAGCCAAAGTAAGATTGCAAGCTTACTTTGGCTTATTTTAGTTATGCGCGCCATAGGTTATGAATAAAGTGATCTAGGTTGTATCTACAATGCAAGCTGATTCATTGGCTAATGGGGTAGGCGAAGACCCTCTATGAATAGTGTTTTCCTCCAGCTTCATAATCGTATGCTGTTTATCAATCCTGTTGCGTTGTGGCATGTAGAATCCTATAGTATTTCATTTTGGTACCGCCACCGCTCACGTTTGCAATCGCCTGTTACATATTCACGTCCCCCATACAAAGTCATAGCGTACAAAATGCCGATACACGGTTATGATGTACTTTCTCCTACTTCTTCTGCTGTCGTCCTTACTCCACCTAGATATAATATCTCAGCGTGTGGTGTCACTCTGCGAAACGGGCGTATGGCTACATGCCGCGGGCTTTGTAGATGAGGTCTTTAGCGTTGTTGATTTCCTGAAACTTCTTCTGGGCAGCCTTCTTCACGTCGTTGCCCAGCGTGGAAACGCGGTCGGGATGATGCTTCAAGGCCATCTGCCGATAAGCCTTTTTCACCTCATCGTTGGTGGCTGAGGGGGCAATTCCCAGCACCCTATAAGCCGCTTCGAGGTTTGTGGAACTGTCTTTGAGGTTGAGCATCGAGTCGACATCGGCAGCTGAAAGTCCAAGGTATTGGGCTATCTCTTTCAGAACATTAACCTCTTCACTGACAATCATGCCATCGGCTTGGGCGATGATTACCAGGAAGTTGAACAGCTGTAGCCGTTCAGAATAGCCCATATTGAAGCTAATTTGGATGCACGCTTGCCGAATGGTGTTGCTGAATTGCTGCCACCCCATTTGCTTTTGTTGCTCGAAAAGTCTGAGGAGAATCTCTTCGCCCTGCTTCACTGCCACCTCACCAAAGTTCTGTCTGAGGAAGTTGCGTACCATTTGCATCTCCGAATGCATCACTTTGCCGTCGGCTCGGATGACATACGATGCCAATGCGAGGATGGAAAAGAGGAACGTGTTGCGCTGTCCTTCGGCGTATTGTCGTTGCTGTTGATTGTATTGTGCATACCTGTTGCCCTGCCGTTGTCGATATTCGTCACCCGATCCTCCTTCGCTGAAACTGTCTAAACCACTGTCGAAGAGCCAGCCAATTGCAAATCCAGCAAGTGCGCCTAGTGGCCCTCCCTGCATGAAACCTAGTATTCCACCTATCCATTTACCTGCTGCCATTATTCTCTCGTTTCTTTTGATTCATGTTCGCATGGCGTGTTGCCTTTGTATTTCTTTTTATTTTTCAGGCTTTTCGTGTGTTTCAGAACTTCCCCTTGAGTTGATATTGCCCGTTGGTGATGTCCTCAAGTTTTAGGCTTTGATAGTCGATGTTGTAGATGGTGGGACCTGACTCCCATAGAAATCCAATTCTCCCATCTTTCTGAAGCGTCATGGTAGAGTAGGCTCCCAGACCTGTTGCCAACATCATGCCTCGCAGCCAGCCGTCAGCTAACTGCTGGGATGTGAGATGTTTTTTGCCCAAGTCTTTGTAAAAGAAGCCGATGCGTGTTCGCTGAGGACCGAAAGGAATCGACTGAATGGCTACGAATGTTTTCTTGCCATCGGCTTTGCGAATGGCTGGGACGACCAAGATTTCACCATTACACTCGTTCTCGATGCTCGAGAAGGCAGCCGCTTTGGTGCGTTGTCCCCACGAGCCTTCGGCTTTTTTGAGGTTGCTGAAGGTGAAGACATTGAACAGTCGGCCGTTGTGACGCGAACTGAGAATGAGGCTGCCGTCGGGCAATTCCTCGCATTTCACCTCGTCACCGTCGCGACAGGGCGATGTGTTAATGTCGCCCAACACGTTCCACTGCCGGCCAAAATCGTCGCTGTAAAGCACGAAGTTGCCAGACAAGGTGCACAGGCCGACATACAAACGGTAGTATTTGCCTACCTTGACGTGGCGGCTTTGGTGTATCTTGCCCGACGTGAAGAAGAGCGACTGGATGGGGCCGGCCTTTCGTTGGTCGAACAGGGGGTATATCTGCTCGGTGATTTCGTGGCCCTTGTCCCATGTTTTTCCGTTGTCATGACTGCGGAAAATGGCAATGCGGTTAGGGTTGTTGCGCGTTGCTTGGAAATATACGGTTTTGCCGGCCGCGCAAACAGCCAGCACCTCGCTGCTCTTTTTGTCGGCCACCAAGGCGCAGTCGCCAAAGGCATAGTCCCACTTGATGTCAGCTTCGTTGCCTTGTCCGTCGGCCAATATCTTCTCTGCCGACCAGGTCTTTCCGTTGTCGCGGCTCATGCGATAGACCACGTCCACGGCTCCATAACCAATGTCAGATCCGCAATAGCGGTAGTCGGCCGCAGCGATTAAGTCGCCGTTGCTACATGTGGCGATGGCGGGGATGCGATAGGGGATGGCATCCTTTTCGGCTGTTGTGAAAAGTCGCTGCCGACTGTCTGTCTCATTGGTGGCATGGGTACTGATGCAGAGCGTGAGCACGGCGATGCTGATGACCGTGCGAAGGTGCGTGTTTACTAACTGATGGATGTGGTTGTGATGTGTGCGCATAGCAAAATTTTTGTTGTTCATTGTGTTCTAAATATTGTTTGATGTTGGCAAATATACTGAAAATTTTTGAAAGCAGCAGTGATTTCATCGCTAAACTCCTGCAGAATAAAAATTCGGAAAGATTCAAAATTTTCTTTACAATAACCTCTTCAGGATTCGTCCGTAGGTGAGCAACACACGCCCTGGTGTCAAATATGGTCAAAATGAGCATCTTTTGCAAGTTGTTGATTGTCAGGTTAATATGCCATACGTTCTTCGCTTTCTCATCGCCTTCTTCTGTATTGCTGCTCAAAAGCAATGCTTTTGAATGCCAATAGGTATGCTTTTGCACCCTAACATGTAAGTTTTTGCTCATCAATGGCATGGTTATAACAGCACAAGTGATGCCTTTTGTCGCATTTAGGTCGTGTTTTTAGATTAAAAAACAGACCTTGACGCTTCCAAAGATGCATGTTAGGTGAGTCCGTGCCTATCAATTTTTTCTATTTTGTTATTTTTCATGTACCGTTTTACATGTATGTTTTTCTTACAAAACAGCTGGAAATGATAGTGGACAATGAGGCTGAAGATTTCACGAAACGCATTGTTTTCCGGCCATACACCGTTGCTCTCATGATGGCGTGCGGTGTACTCTCTTTGGCAGATGTTTCTCTGTGTTGCCCGAAAGTACGGTCAACTTCTCCGCAATGTCATTCAGTGAGGAGAAAAACAAAAGCGCAATCTTGATGGCTTGGCCGCATGTTGGCTGTTTTTGGGCGATAATCAATGAGTGGAAAATTGATGCGTGTAAACTTTAATCGGTAATCGAGTAGGAGGTAAACGCCAATGATTAGTGTTTACCTCCTATTCAATTTATGGTTTAATAGGAATTTCCTTCCTTTTTAATTTCAGCTTTATGAGCGTAAAAAGGTGTTATTTTGTCAAATATTTTCGTACTCGGGAATATGGTCTAAATATAAATATTTTTTATTTTCATAATCCATTTTGCAGCAATAAGAATCAATGCCGTTGCTGACAATAAGATAATCGACGTGCAGCAGAAAATTATAGGTGGATATTTGGTCGAACACCTTTTGTGTGATGGGGATGGATGGAGCCTTATATTCTATGATCATCCTGGGACGCAGGTGCGAATCGTACAAAACACTGTCGGCTCGCAGTGTCTTGCCAGCCATGTTGAGTTGTATTTCATTTGCTAACAAGGTGGCGGGGTAATGTTTGTGCTCTATTAAATAATGTATGAAATGTTGTCTCACCCATTCTTCTGGTGTAAGTGCGACATATCTCCTGCGGAGAATGTCGAAAATGGTGGGCTTGTCTTTCGTGCCGCCTAATTTTATTTGGTAATGGGGTAGGTTTAATGGATACATTTTCGTAATTTTGCATTCAGATACAAAGTTAATAAAAAAACAAGAAACAAAAAAGACCTGGTGGAGATTACACAGTTCTTGATTGAAATGCCGATTGGTATGGCTTTTTGGAATGCTCATCTCGTATCAAGTCTTTTGCAATGATGGCTAAAACAGGACCTACATACGATTCTATTATGCGTGACCTTGAGGCACGACATTTTTCACCTATTTATATATTAATGGGGGAAGAGTCGTATTTTATCGATAAAATTTCGGATTATATCGCCGAAAATGTCCTGCAGCCCGAAGAGCGTGACTTCAATCAAAACATAGTTTTCGGTTCTGACATCAATGCTGCACAGATTGTAGATCTGGCAAAGGGATATCCAATGATGGCCGAATATCGGGTCGTCATCGTGAAAGAAGCCCAAAACTTGCGTGGAACTGACGTGATTGAAAAATATCTGAAAAATCCCGTAAAATCAACAATCTTAGTGCTTTGCCACAAAAATGGCACCATTGACAGACGAAAAAAACTGATTGGAAGGTCTGAGGCTTTGGGCGTGGTTTTTGAAAGCAAAAAAATGAGAGAGTCTGAACTGCCTTCTTTCATCGCTTCGTATCTGAAACAGAAAAATGTGACCATCGATTATAAGTCGACAGCGATGATTGCTGATCATATTGGCTCGGACTTAAATCGGATGATTTCTGTGCTGGACAAATTGCTGATTTCGCTTCCGGAAAACAATCGAGTGGTTGTGCCTGAGGTCATTGAAAAGCAAATTGGCGTGAGCAAAGATTTCAATGCATTCGAACTAAGAAGTGCCTTGGTCAATCGAGATGTTTTCAAAGCCAATCAGATTATCAAATACTTTGACAATAATCCCAAAGCTGGATCTATCTTTTCTTTCCTTCCTTTGCTCTTCAGTTATTTCCAAAATCTGATGATTGCCTATTATGCTCCCTCCAAAAATGAGAATGCTGTTGCACAATTTTTGGATCTAAGAGGAGGGTGGGCTGCGCGTGATTATATCACAGGAATGAAAAATTATTCAGGTAAGAAAACCATGCAGATCATTGCTAAGTTTAGAGAAATTGATGCTAAAAGCAAAGGTATCAAAAATCCCAACACATCGACAGGGGATTTGATGAAGGAGCTTATTTTCTATATTCTGCATTGAATAAATACCTGTTTGGATTCTTAATAACATCAAACGGATGCCTCCTAAATAAACATTCAAAAGCCTTTTATAACTTCAAATGGGTCTCTAATAATTTCAAATAGGTCCCAAATAACTTTAAATTGGCTGCTAATAGGGGAGCTTTTCCCACCTAAAGAGTGTTCTTCTCCTGCTTAAAAGGCTCTTTTTTTGCCTGAAATAGACCTCATTTTAGCTTATTTTTATCTAGAATACAACTTTCATATTTCACGCTTTTTGCCGTTAAACCCAGACGGAATCTAGGTTCTTCGCATTTTAGTGTGCTCATAATTCGCGTATTTTAGCGCACCCTGTACCTTGTTTCAAAATATTGAAATTATGGTGATTTTTCATCTTTCTGCCGTCAATAAATTTACACTTAACTATTTTTATGATTTTAAACCATGAAAGATTATGTTCTTTTGAATTTGTGATTACAAATCTAAAAGCAGGTATTTTCAGTAAATTTACGAATACATACAGGAATGATAACACGAAAACACAATCTTAAAATGTAAATATTTAGATTTCGTGTTTACTAATTATAAATATACACCAGTAAGACATTATCTTAAGTTATTGATAACCAACCGAAACAAGTCTTTTACTCTTCTGTTTTCTGCGTTTAGCCTTTGAATCATGATTGATTTCATTGAATATTGCATGTTCACTGTGTTTTGATAAACTATAACACCTTTATTCCCAGATTTTTATAATTTTTTGCTACATTTATACAAAGTCAATATTTAAGGATGTAATTCATATTTGTATACATAAAGTTACGATTTTACGTTTGTTTTGTATTGTTTTATGAATATAAATATATAAATCCATTGTTATTAAATGATAAATATGATGTTGATTTATTTGTTTTTTAATTTTTATTGTTTACCTTTGTAAAACCAAAGAGAATTGCTGTTTTTGGCCTATTTTATATTGAATGACGAACAAAATGAAAGATCGAATAAAACAATTGATGAATGCTCAGCACATGAATCAGCAAACTTTTGCTGAGGCATTGGATATTTCACCTGCTTCATTGAGTAGCATTTTTAATGATCGTACAAAACCAACATTAAACCATATCGATGCTATCAAGAAAAAATTTCCAACTATTAATTTAGATTGGTTATTGTATGACAATGGTCCTATGTTTATGGATGAATATACAGGTGATATCGATAATCATGCAGTTTCGGCTTCTTCTGCTGAATCTGTTTTAAACTTCGATGACTCACCTTCTTCTCCATTAAAGAGTAATGTTGTTCAACCGCAGTTAAGTTTTATAGACCAACGTAATCAGCTTCAGCAAGTCGCTAATAACACTACGAAATATATTGACAATAATCCACGTAAGATTGCTGAAATAAGAGTATTCTATGATGACCAAACATGGGAAACCTTTGTCCCTAAAAAATAAACGTTTCATGAGGCATTTGCTGAACCATTTCAGTTAATTCGTTTATCGTTATTCCATATTCATAATAAGCTTTTCTATTTTGCTCAATCTTTTATAAGGTTAAAGATTCAAAATCGAAGTGCAAAATTTGTTGGTGTTTGGATTGTACAAAAAACATGAAAAACACCGCGGAGGTTTGCCATGCGGCCGGGGGCGCGAAGCTAAAGATTCAAAATCGAAGTGCAAAATTTGTTGGTGTTTGGATTGTACAAAAAACATGAAAAACACCGCGGAGGTTTGCCATGCGGCCGGGGGCGCGAAGCCCCCGAAGAGCACAATCGGCAATACAAAAAAAGCAAAAG
>JAQYPT010000039.1 GCA_028726625.1 Prevotellaceae bacterium
GAATACAAATAAACTTATCAGACAATATATACCGAAAAAGGAGTCGTTTGAACGTTATACAGACAAGAGAATTATGTCGATACAAAAGAAATTGAACGAAAGACCGAGAGAAAAATTAAACTTTTCTACACCAAAACGAGAATTCTTCAAACACGTTTTATAATTTTGCACTTGCTGGTTGACTCTACACAGCGGTTTTCTTTTATCTTATTGTTAAATTGTCACTCGAAAAGTTGGATGAACCCTAATTATTTCGTATCTTTGCGCTATCATTAAATACCAATCCCACATCATGAACAACAGATATTCCTTGATGGCTCCGCTGCTGCTGGCCGCCATGCACGCCAGCGCACAGGACAAGAGCCGCCCCAACATCCTTTACATCATGAGCGATGACCATGCCTTCCAGTGCATCAGTGCCTATGGCAGTGATGTATCACGACTGGCTCCCACGCCCAACATCGACCGCATTGCTCGTGAAGGCATGCGCTTTGACAGGGCATTTGTAGAAAACTCCATCTCTACCCCTTCCAGAGCCTGTCTCATCACAGGACTCTATAGCCACCAAAATGGACAGCGGCAATTGGCAGAAGGCATTGACACCACAAAGACATTTTTCAGCGAACTGCTACAACAAGTTGGTTATCAAACCGCAGTAGTTGGAAAATGGCACATGATATGCAACCCGAAAGGCTTTGACTATTACCAAATACTCGATGATCAAGGTCCCTACTTCAACCCCGATTTCCGAAGCAATCGCACCCATAATAAATATGTTCGCGAGCAGGGATACACCACAGAACTCATCACCAAGCACGCCATAGAATGGCTCGACAGCCGAGACAAGCAAAAAACCTTCTGCCTCATGGTGCATCATAAAGCACCCCACCGCAACTGGATGCCTGCCATACAAAACATGGGAATGTACGACAACATCACTTTCCCTTTGCCACACTCATGGAAAGACGACTTCAGTACCCGAGGCAGTGCCACCCGAACACAGCGCATGGACATTGGACGAGACATGACCCTACAGTCAGACCTCAAGGTAGACACCAAGCACTTGGACAACCCCGACGGTAGCAGAGTGTTCGGAGAATGGTACCGACTGAACGAGGAACAGAAACCTGCCATACAACAATACTACACACAGCGTAGCCGAGACTTTGCTGCCGCCAATCTGCAAGGCGAAGCCCTCAGACAATGGAAATACCAAACCTACCTGCGCGACTACATGGCAGTGATACACTCCGTAGACGAAAGTGTGGGTGAGCTGCTCAACTATCTTGACCGAAACGGACTGCTCGACAACACCATCGTGGTGTACACCTCCGACCAAGGCTTCTACATGGGCGAACACGGCTGGTTCGACAAACGCTTCATGTACGAAGAAAGTTTCCGAACACCCCTCGTTGTGCGCTACCCCAAGGAGATAAAACCCGGTAGCGTGTCGCATCAACTCGTGCAGAACATCGACTACGCTCCCACCTTCCTCGATTATGCTGGCGTGAAGAAGCCTAAGGAAATGCCGGGACGCTCGCTCAAACCGCTCTTCAGAGCCGACTCCACTCGTTGGCGGCACGACCTGTACTACCATTATTACGACTACCCTGCATGGCACATGGTGCGCAAGCACGACGGTGTGCGCACCGAACGCTACAAATTAGTGCACTTCTACGGAAAAGGAAGCGAGCGGGCAGTGGCAGAAAACAAATACCAGCGCATACCGGGCACACGCGAATACAACGGATACATGGGCATGCTGCACAGTGGATACATCGGCAACGACCCCGACATCAATTACGATGAGCTGTACGACCTGCAAACCGACCCACTGGAACATCACAACCTCATTGACGACCCACGCTATGCCAAGGTGAAGAAGCAACTGCAACGAAAACTCGACAACTATCGCAAAAAGCTGAAAGTAGACGAATATTAAGCAAACTGAAGATAGTACACCCTAAGTCTCATTCGCTCTACGGAGCTGATGAGACTTTTTTGTTTCTGATGCAGCTTCGTGACATTGATGCAACCTGATGACATTGATGCGGCTTGAGTTTGCAGCTGTGTTTTACGTTTTTTTTGCTTGTGCTGCTCTACCCATCTTTTCATCCTCCAAGCCTATCGTTCTCGTTCACCCGCCTATCAGGAAAACTATACCTTTGAGTTGACATTAACAAAAAACTCAAAGAAACCATGAAAACACACATGCTCAGCGAGCATTTCTCGCTACGAGAGTTCACAGCTTCGGCAACGGCCGAAAAGTATCACATCAACAACATGCCCGACGCCCAGGCCTTGGAGAACATGCGCCTGCTGTGCCGCGAGGTCCTTGAGCCCTTGCGCCACCGCTTTGGCCCCATCTACATCAACAGCGGCTATCGATGCGAACTGCTCAACAACCTGCTGCACGGCGTAGGCAACTCGCAACATCTTTTCGGTGAAGCTGCCGACATCCGTCTGCCCAATGAGCAGGCCGGTCAGGCGTACTTCGACTTCATCCTACTGCACTGTCCCTTCGACCAGCTGCTCTTTGAATACAGTCGTTTTGGGCGCATCTGGCTCCACGTGAGTTGCAAGCGTCATCCTGGGGAGAACCGCAGAATGGCCCGAAGGAGGTACCAGGTTTAACGCCTGGCACCATTCTTCTTCTGATTTGTTCAACCACATATATAATAAGGTGTATTTTACAAAAAACACGGTTTCAACGTGATTTTGTAAAAAAAATCTCTTATTTTTGCGTAAAATAGGCTGCACCTCAATATAGAAAGTAAACTTTCTCTATGTTCGGCTTGCACTATTTTTGCAACAAGATAGGCAGTAAATACAAATATTATGTGGTTGAACATTTTATGGATGATTGCCGGCATCGCCCTGGTGTTATGGGGTGCCGACCGGTTAACTGACGGTGCCGTTGCTATTGCAGAACGCATGCACATGTCGCAAATTGTAATTGGACTGACGATTGTGGCCATGGGAACCTCCATGCCCGAGTTTTTTGTCAGTCTGCTATCCGCCTTGAAGTCCACGCCCGACATGGCGGTGGGCAACGTCGTAGGATCTAACATTTTCAATTCCCTGCTCATCGTGGGTTGTGCCGCCTTGGTGGCACCGATGACCATCCTGAAATCAACGGTGAAGCGGGACATTCCCTTTGCCTTGGTAGCTTCGGTGGTGTTGCTAATGCTGTGCCTCGACCGCCAACTCTCGCGCATCGACGCAGGCGTATTGTTCCTGCTGTTCTTGCTGTACATGTATTTCACCCTCAAAGGAGCTAAGCAAGAACCCGATGAGAACGAAGAGGCGCAAAAGGGCTATTCGCTCCCAAAATCTATTTTTTTCTTACTGCTGGGCTTGGGCTGTCTGGTCTTGGGTAGCAACCTGTTTGTCGATTCGGCCACAGTGATTGCCAAGTCGATGGGCGTGAGCGATGCCGTGATTGGTCTGACCATCATTGCCGGCGGAACCTCAATGCCCGAGTTGGCCACCAGCGTGGTGTCGGCTCGCAAGGGACAGAGCGGTATTGCCATTGGCAACGTACTGGGGTCTAACGTATTCAACATCTTGATGATTCTGGGCGTCACCGGCCTCATCAGTCCGATGCAGCTCAAGGGTATCACCAACCACGACTTGTCGATGCTGATTATCTCGATGGTGATGCTCTGGCTGTTCTCGTTCACCAAATACACCATTGCCCGCTGGGAGGGTGCCTTGCTCACCGTGGTGTTCCTGGGCTACATGAGTTACCTGGTGGCAGGAGCCTGAGGCATCGTTGGGGCGTGATTCATCACGTTCGGCAAACCGTTTTGGCGTGAAGAATCTTCCCTAAGTAATCATCGAACTGTGCGACGGATCTAACTGGTCGTTGTGCCAGCGGTGGAAGTTCTCGCGCGTCTTTCTGCCCTTGCGCAACAGGGCCAGCAGATGGCATTTGGCATCCGAAATGTCCTTGATGGGCTTGCCCTGCGAATGGCGCAGCATGCGGAACCATTGCAGACAATAGTAGCGGGTGTGGGCGTTGCGGTAGACGCACAGTCCAGTGAGCGTTTCCAGGCTGCGCATGAAAGCGACATCGCCAAACAACGCGTTGAGGATGCCCTTCTCCACCCTTTCCACATCGGTAGCAGATGGGCTGCCGGCAAAAGCATGCTCCTCAGGCGGCAAAGGCGCATCGTTTGGGCGCTTATCTGTAGGGGATTGGGCATCAACCACCATGCTTTTGCCCGCCGGCTCGCAAACGGGCGTTTGGGAGGCACTTTGAGGCGTTGGTTGAGCTGCTAATTGTTCTTCCTGTTGCGGTGTAGGTTCTACTTCCGGTTGCGGTGTAGGTTGTACTTCCTGTTGACAGGTCTGACGTGCCGGAATCGTTTCCCGATTTTTATTTTTAAAATTTCCGTCGGCGGCGTCGGCTCGTTTTTTCTCCGTCGTCGGATTATTAGTATTATCAGTATTATTAGTATTATCAGTAATATTAGTATATAAGGGCGATCCTTGATTATCAAGCACTTGCGAGGGGGTAAATTGATTGTTCGTTGAATGTTGAACGAATAATGAATGCTCCAAGTAGGGACAATAAAAGAATTTTTGATCCACGATTTCGAAGATTTTATAGTCGGAAATGATGTGCATCAAATACGTTTTTGACTTGCGGCAGTCGTGTGCGATGTTTTTCAACGCGGCGAGGTACCCCGTTCCCTTGGGACAGGTGCGAAGGTACCGCATCAGGGCCAACACGCATCCTTCACCGGTACACCCTTCGATGGCCCGCATCTCCATGTACACGGGTGCCTCGAAAAAATTCAATTCTAATTTAAGATATGCTTTCATGTTTTTTTTAGTTCACGAGTTGACAAGTTGACGAGTTGATAGTTCAGCTAATCATAAAGTTTTTTTAGTTTACGAGTTTTTAGTTAACAAGTTGACGAGTTAATAGTTCAGCTAATCATAAAGTTTATAGTTTACGAGTTGACGAGTTAACAAGTTGACGAGTTGATAGCTCAGCTAATCATAAAGTTCAATGTTCAATGTTCAAATCTCAAAGTTCAATGATGAATCTTCCCAGCGGCTCTTCCCCTTGCTCCATCAGGTGGCGGCAGCGGGTGAGGAGCAGCAAATCAGGGTTCTTGCGCTTTCGAACATTATTCATCACCGTGTTAGGTTTGCGCGGCGAGGGCAGGTGAAGCCGCTCGCAAAGAAGGTTGACGGTGGTGCTGAAGTTGAGCACCTGTCCGTGTTCATCGATGGTCAGACCGTCGTACCACATCATGTGGACCAGTTCAACCAAGTCGGACACGGTGCCCAACCACCGCACCTGGCTGCCTTCTGGCAACCTCATCAACCTTTCAAACGTGTTTCTCATGGCATCTTTTGCCTGTTTTTGTGTGATTTCCATTTTTTACTTTACAGTTTATATTTACTTGATTATCCTATGTCAAAAAAAGTTTGCAATCATCCCTACCCTCCCTTCGTTCATTTACTCTGTGAACCGAACATGATGCATCACGCACCTACGCTGGAGAAATCAAGGATGTGCCTTTCCTCATTTGCAAAGATACTGTTGATTTGCGCAATATTTGTTCCATTTACAGAGTTTAAATAGGCAGAATTATTAAATTGTGTTCAAACCCTTTGTACATGAGGATTTAGCCGCCTATCACTACCAAGCTCTTGTATAAAAAGAAGTCATCTGCTTGACAGATAACGGGTTACCTATAAACGAGCACCGTTATTTGGAACTATTCTTTCCAAAGCATAGTGAATGAAAGTGAAAAGGAGTGAGCAGATTCTACGGCAAGACACATTAGTTTAAAAGAAGTCGCCTTCAAGGTGACAAGCAAAGATGGTTTTTCTTGCTTTTATTTGCAAAAAATATTTATCTTTGCATACAGCAAAATGGCAGGATAAACCTGCTGAACAAAGACACCACATGGACAAAACACAACGAAAACCGATATTAAGGAAGCCTCGCTGGCTGTACACCCAGATAGAGGGTGGCGAGAAATACGGCATGGTGGAAGACACCATCGCACAAAACGGACTGCACACTATTTGCAGCAGTGGCAAATGTCCCAACAGGGGACACTGCTGGAAACACGGCACGGCCACCTTCATGATTCTGGGTGACCGCTGCACGCGCGCCTGCCGCTTCTGTGCCACGATGACGGGTCACCCGCTGCCGCCCGATGGCACGGAACCGATAAAGATTGCCCGATCGGTGAAGGCGATGGGACTGAAACATGCCGTGATTACCTCGGTCGACCGTGACGACCTGCCCGACAAGGGGGCGGCTCACTGGGCCGAAACCATCCGGGAGGTGCGCCGCCTGTGTCCCAACACCATCATCGAGATACTCATTCCCGACTACCGAGGCCGAGAGCTACAAACCGTGCTGGACGCCCAACCCGACATCGTGGGGCACAACCTGGAAACGGTTGAACGGCTCACGCCATCGGTCCGCAGTAGGGCCACCTATCGCAACAGTATGGCGGTGCTGCAAGAGATTGCAGCGGCTGGATTCATCGTCAAGACGGGCATCATGGTGGGATTGGGCGAACAACCCGACGAGGTGACGCAGTTGCTGCGCGAAGCTCGTGAGGCGGGCTGCCGCATGCTAACCATCGGACAGTACCTGCAACCCTCATCCGCCCAGCTTGACGTGGTGGAGTACGTGCATCCCGACACCTTCGCCCTATACAAACAGCAGGCATTGGAATTGGGCTTCGACCATGTAGAGAGCGGTCCGCTGGTGCGCTCATCGTATATGGCCGAGCAATCGTTCGTGAGCATGATGGTCAAGAGCAACGACACGTCCTGCGATGTATCAAAAGCGCCTGCGAACAGAAAAGCGTGAAGGAGGCGGATGCACATGTTGATAAAAACTCTTTGAAACCTAAACAAACACGAGGAATCATATACATGATTGACAATATACTGGAATACAACAAGCAATTGACAATACACATTATATAATAAAAAAGAAACAATATGAAAACAAGAAGGCTCATTCTGGCCATAACGCTGGCCGGCAGTATGACAATACATGCCAAGGACAACGACAAGGCACCCGCACCGGTGATGCCCATCCCCACCGAGCATCAGGTGAGGTGGCAGCAGATGGAGACATACGCGTTCGTCCACTTTGGCCTGAACACCTTCAACGACCGCGAATGGGGGTACGGCGACTCCAAATTGGAAACCTTCAACCCCACCAAGCTCGATTGCGAGCAATGGGCGCAAACCTTCGTCAAGGCGGGTCTGAAGGGTGTAATCATCACTGCCAAGCATCACGACGGCTTCTGCCTGTGGCCCACCAACTACACCGACTACAGCATACGCAACACGCCTTACAAAGATGGCAAGGGCGATGTGGTGGGCGAGCTGGCCGCGGCATGCAAGAAATACGGACTGAAGTTTGGCGTATACCTCTCGCCCTGGGACAGACACCAGGCTTTCTACGGCACGCCGTTTTATGTAGACTACTTCTACCACCAGCTGCGTGAGCTGTTCACGCGCTACGGCAACATCTTCGAGATTTGGTTCGATGGAGCCAACGGCGGCGACGGATGGTATGGCGGTGCCAAGGAAACACGCACCATCAACCGCCGCACATACTACCAGTACGACCGAGCCTACCAGCTGATTGACGAGCTGCAACCGCAGTGCATCGTGTTCTCAGACGGCGGACCGGGCTGCCGATGGGTGGGCAACGAACAGGGTTATGCCCATGCCACCAACTGGTCGTTCCTGCGCCGAGGCGACGTGTTCCCAGGCTATAAGAAACACCACGAGCTGCAACAAGGACATGCCGACGGCAACCAATGGGTGCCGGCTGAATGCGACGTGTCCATCCGACCAGGATGGTTCTACCATGAGAGTCAGGACAGTTTGGTGAAATCAGTGGATCATCTCACCGACCTCTATTACCGCAGCGTGGGACACAACGCCAACTTCCTCATCAACTTCCCCGTCAACAAGGAGGGGCGCATCCATCCCACCGACTCGGCCCGAATCGTGGCCATGCACGAGCGGGTGACGAACGAACTGGCGGACAACCTCCTGCGGGGCGCTCGCATCAAAGCGTCTGACGAACGGGGAAGACGGTTTGGCGTGAAGGCGCTGACCGACAACCGCTTTGACACCTATTGGGCCACACATGACAGTGTGCGCAGTGCCACGCTCAGCATCCGCTTCCCCCGCTCCACACGGCTCAACCGCCTGATGCTGCAAGAGTACATTCCACTGGGACAGCGCGTCAAGAGTTTCACCGTGGAGTACCTCTCGGGCAAGCAGTGGCTACCCATCCGGCTCAACGAAGAAACCACCACCATTGGTTACAAACGACTGCTGCGTTTCAAGCCCATCACCACACGGCAGCTGCGCATCCGCTTCAACGACGCGCGTGGATGCCTATGCATCAGTGAGATAGCCGCTTACCACGCTCCCAACGCACAGGAAAGTTTTGAGCTGAAGGAAGCCGATTTGAAGGGTTATGCGTATACCCAAGTGCACGGCACGGCAGAGAATGAGGTGTTGATGGATCTGGGGCAGAGCCGCACCGTGAGTTCGCTGCACTACAAGCCGGCGCAAAACGGCATAGCAACCCATTACGAGATACTCGTTGGCGACGAACCCTCACAACTGCGAACCCTCACCACGGGCGAGTTCTCGAACATCCGCAACAACCCAATCCGACAGGATGTATACCTCACCCCCACCCCCGCCCGCTACATCATGCTGCGTGCCCTTCGAACGGTAGACGGCAGCAAGCACCTACTGTTCGACAAGCTGGTGGTGAGATAGATTGCAAGTTGACGAGTTGATGGCTCATGAGCTGAGAGGCTCACGAGTTAAACCATCAGCTCGTCAGCTTGTTTGTTTATCAGCGTGTTTGTTTGACAGCGTGTTTGTTTGCCAGCTTGTTTGTTTGCCAGCTATTCTTTACAAAAACTGATAATCTATTAGCTATTTTCATTCAAGTTAATTATCTAAAAATATAATTTCTTTCATAAATTCATAGATAAAGTTTTCCAAAACTTTTTGTAACTTATTGTATTTAAGGTGATTAACTTTTATTAACTTGATAAAAGTTATCCAAAATATTTTTTCAATGAAATATTTACTATCTTTGCAAAGCAATAAAAAAAAAGATAGTAAGCAAGCACAATGTTTTCTTCAAGGAGCATCCTAGAAAGCTAGTGATTCTAGAAAACTAGAAATCCTAGAAGACCTAGGAAGACCTAGAAATCCTAGAAAAACTTGTAAACTCGTCAACTTGTAAACTTGTCAACTAAAAAACTCATCAACTCATCAACTCGTAAACTTGTCAACTCGTAAACTAGTAAACTAAAAACACATGATTCAAACCATAGTGAAGCGCGACGGACGCATAGTAGGCTTCAACGACCAAAAAATCATGGCTGCCATCCGAAAAGCCATGCTACACACCGAAAAAGGTGAAGACGAACGACTCATACAGCAAATCACCGACCACATCTCGGTGCACGGAAAACCGCAAATGTCGGTGGAGGACATCCAAGACGCTGTAGAAATGGAACTCATGAAGAGTGCCCGCAAAGACGTGGCACAGAAGTACATCGCCTATCGCAACCAGCGCAGCATTGCACGCAAGGCAAAGACACGCGACGTGTTCTTGGACATCGTGAACATCAAGAACAACGATGTGACACGCGAGAACGCCAACATGAACGCTGACACGCCAGCGGGCATGATGATGAAGTTCGCCTCGGAAACCACCAAACCCTTCGTAGACGACTATCTGCTGTCAGAGCAAAGTCGTGAGGCGGTGGCACACAATCTGCTGCACGTACACGACAAGGACTACTACCCCACCAAGTCGCTCACCTGCTGCCAACACCCATTAGACCATATCCTGCAACATGGGTTCACCGCTGGACACGGCTCTTCCAGACCCGCCAAGCGCATCGAGACAGCCGCCGTGCTGGCGTGCATCTCCTTGGAGTGCGCACAAAACGAGATGCACGGTGGACAAGCCATCCCTGCCTTCGACTTCTATCTCGCACCCTTCGTGCGCTCCTCGTATATAGAAGAGGTGAAAAATCTGGAAAATCTCTATGGTGACAACTTCGAACACCTGTACCAAACCGAGATAGACGACTACATCGACCGCCCACTCAACGGACTGAAAGGTGATGCACGCATCAAGCAACATGCCATCAACCGCACCGTGGCGCGCGTTCACCAGTCGATGGAAGCCTTCATCCACAACATGAACACCATCCACTCGCGTGGAGGAAACCAAGTAGTGTTCTCGTCCATCAACTACGGTACGGACACCTCTGCCGAAGGACGTTGCGTGATACGCGAACTGCTCAACAGCACCTACCAAGGCGTGGGCAACGGCGAGACTGCCATCTTCCCCATACAGATTTGGAAGAAGAAACGGGGCGTGAGCTATCTGCCCAATGACCGCAACTACGACCTGTACTGTCTGGCGTGCAAGGTGACGGCACGGAGATTCTTTCCCAACTTCCTGAACCTTGATGCCACCTTCAACCAACACGAGCTGTGGCGTGCCGACGATCCCAAGCGATATATGTACGAGATGGCAACCATGGGATGCCGCACCCGTGTGTTTGAAAACAGATACGGCATGAAAACGAGTGTGGGCAGGGGCAACCTATCGTTCTCCACCATCAACATCGTGCGACTCGCCATTGAGTGCATGGACAT
Source organism: Prevotellaceae bacterium (assembly GCA_028726625.1). Lineage (GTDB taxonomy): Bacteria > Bacteroidota > Bacteroidia > Bacteroidales > Bacteroidaceae > Prevotella. The sequence goes on from JAQYPT010000039.1 coordinate 10,714, forward strand.
CAAAGACAAAGAGCAACGCATCGCCAAGTTCTTCGCCAAACTCGATGACATGCTGGAAATCACCGCCAAGCAACTCGACGACCGTTTCCAATTCCAAAAGACAGCCTTCGCCAAGCAGTTCCCCTTGCTGATGTCAAAACTGTGGGGCGGCTGCGAACAGCTGGAGCCAAACGACACCATAGAAAGCGTCATCAACCAAGGCACCTTGGGCATTGGGTTCATCGGATTGGCAGAATGTCTCGTGGCACTCGTAGGAAAGCACCATGGAGAGTCGGAAGAGGCACAAGCGTTGGGCATCAAAATCGTGACCTACATGCGCGACCGCTCCAAAGACTTCTGCGAGCAGTATCAACACAATTACAGCATCCTCGCCACACCTGCCGAAGGACTGTCTGGAAAGTTTACCAAGAAAGACCGCAAGGAGTTTGGCACACTGCCAGGCATCACCGACCGTGACTATTACACCAACTCTAACCATGTGCCCGTGTACTACAAGTGCAGCGCACGCCACAAGGCTGAGGTAGAAGCTCCCTACCATGACCTGACTCGTGGTGGTCACATCTTCTACGTGGAGATAGACGGAGACGCCACACACAACCCACAAGTCATCATGAACGTGGTAGATATGATGGATCGTTACAACATGGGCTACGGCAGCGTGAACCACAACCGCAACCGCTGCATGGACTGCGGATACGAGAACGCTGACGCACACCTCGATACCTGTCCTAAGTGCGGTAGTCATCACATCGACCGTCTGCAACGCATCACAGGCTACCTCGTAGGCACTACCGACCGCTGGAACGCTGGCAAGTTAGCAGAGCTCAACGACAGGGTGACGCACGAGTAGAAAGAGCGGGCTCTCCAACGGGGGCCTCTCCCTCGACCCCTCCCCAAAAGGGAGGGGAGTAAATAGCTGGCTAAACAGAGGTTGTAAACTCACAAACTCAGTAAATCACAAACTCAGTAATTCAAAAACTCAGTAATTCACAAACTCAGTAACTCACAAACTCATTAACTTTCCAACTCATCTTCCAAACAGCCTTCTCAAGAAAATAGTCTAACTACTCCCCTCCCTCTTGGGGAGGGGCCGGGGGAGAGGCTGTTGGGGAGGGGCCGGGGGAGAGGCTGTCGGGGGAGGGGCTGTTCTGTATATTATATTATATTATATTATGCTATCCATCCTATCCATTCTCGAAGATACCACGGTAGACGGACCGGGCTTTCGCACCACCGTCTACTGTGCAGGATGCCCTAACGCCTGCCCGGGTTGTCACAACCCACAGACATGGGACATCCACAACGGACAGTGGATGCAAGCGGAGGACATCATGCATGTGATAGAAGCTGACCCCTTTGCCAACGTCACCTTCTCGGGAGGTGACCCCATGTTTCAAGCCGAAGGGTTTGCAAAATTAGCAGACGCCATAAAGACACGCACCAACAAAACAATATGGTGCTACACAGGCTTTACCTTCGAGGCACTCATCAAGAATCCGCAACAACGCCAACTGCTTGAGTGGATAGACGTGTTAGTAGACGGGCCGTTTGTGGAAAAGCTCAAAGACCCTGACCTGCTCTTCCGTGGCAGCAGCAACCAACGCCTCATCAACGTACAACTATCGCTACAGCAAGGCAAGGTGGTGCTGTGGGAACAAGAAGATGACATGTAGACACGATAACAAAGACGGCTGGCATCGCCGCACCTACCCTGCAAAACGAAACGCCTACTACATCTACGGCACCTTTCTTTCTTATCAATTTGTCAGACCAACATTGTTTCCATTCGAATAAAAACAATGTTACTCACATCTTCTCATTCCCCACATTTTTTACTGCATTGTTCCTAAAAAATAAATACTTTTTTATTTTTTTTAGGGTTATTATTCAAAATTTTTATATAATTTTGTATTGATAACTTATATTTAGTAGACAATGCTAAACAGAACCTCTACCCTATTATTTGCCCTCCTATTGTGGCTAAGCGCATTTGGCGCACCTGTGAGCAAACAAAAGGCTCAAAAGTTGGTGGAAAACTTCTTGAAAGAAAATCTGCCGAGTAGTTATCAACCTACGCGTGCTGGCAAGAACGTCTTGAAAGCGGTGGATGCCACCCCATACTATTACGTCTTCAGCATTGGAAGTCAAAAGGGTTTTGTCATTGCATCTGCGGATGACAGAACCGAACCCATTTTCGGATACACGCTGAATGGAAAGTTTGACAAGGCGAATTTGCCTGAAGGACTGTGCGACCTGCTCTCTTATTATGCAAAAGAGTTACAACTGCTCGACCAACGAGGAGCAACGGCGACACACCTTGCCACAAGGGCCGGCAACAACCGCACCCCCATTGAACAACTCATGGAAACGCAATGGAATCAATCAGCGCCCTACAACAACGACTGTCCCATGGATGGCAAAGAAAGAAGCGTCACGGGATGCGTAGCAACAGCAATGGCGCAAATCATGTTCTACCACAGATGGCCACAAAACATATTGGCAAAACCCATTGCGGCTTATACCACCAAAACGAAACAAATTCACTGTGAGGCATTGGAACCCACCTCGTTTGAATGGGAGGTGATGCATCTCTCCTACCAAGGCAACCCATACAAGGAGAGTGAAGTAGCGGTGGCAAAACTGATGAGATATGTAGGGCAGTCGCTAAAGATGGACTATTCCGCAGAAGCATCGAGTACGAACTCTGGCAATTGCGTCTCGGCATTGTCCAATTACTTCGGCTACTCTAAAGGTATGAAGTTAGTACAACGAAGCGATTATGCTTACGAAGAGTGGAACAATTTGATATACAACGAACTAAAGAACAACCGCCCCGTGTATTACAGTGCAGCAACACAGAGCCGAAGCGGTCATGCCTTCGTGTGTGACGGGTACAAGGAGGGCGACTTCTTTCACATCAACTGGGGATGGGGTGGCATGTCCGATGGCTATTACCGCTTGTCGGTGTTACGTCCCAATCAGGCTGGCATAGGAGGCAACGCCGATGCCTACGCCTTGAACCAAGATGCTATTATTGGCATCAAGCCTGCAACAGAAGCAGAAACAACCCCCATCGTACTCACCGTATACCAGTTGGAGCTGAACCCATCTACCATCACAAGGAATAATAAGACGAGTGATTTCAATGGCATGAGCCTTTCCGTGATGTTTACCAACCGCTGTGGCACAGACTTCAATGGAAAGATTGGCGTTGGATTGTTTAAGGACAACCAACTAATTTCGGTACTGAGAGAAAGGAATCAGCAGTTCCCTAACAACCCATACACTGCCAGTGGACCGACCTTTAGTGGAGTATCGTTTGGGAAAGACCTTGACAATGGTACGTATCAACTGAAGGCTATCTACCAAGTAGATGGAGAGACAGAATGGAAAGTGAGCGAAGACGGAGACAAGAAAAGAATTGACATCACCATTACCGACACGCAACTCAAGCAAACCACTGTTGACAAACGTCCTCAATTAGAGGTGAAAGAGGTGAAGATGAAGGGAAGCAAAGAGATTGGCGTACCACTGACGATCACACTGACAGTAGAAAACAAGGGCGGCGATTGCAACGAAGAATGGAACTTCTACCTCGATAACAAGTTAGTAGCTATCGTTGGTGCCTATATCGCAGCCAACGCCACCAACCGCATTGAGATAAAAATCAAACCACAAAAAGAGGGAACGCTATCCTATTACCTTAAGCGACCCGACGGTAGCAAGTTATATAAAGGTACCATAGAGGTGGGACATTATGCCAACAAAGAGTTGCCCAAGATTGAAATCAAGCCCAACCTCGGCAAAGACGAAACCATTGAGGCGCCCACACTCACGGGAACGATAGTAGTCACCAACGATGAAGCAGGCACGTACGCCAACGGCATCGATTTGGTATTGTACAAAATAAAGAAGGGAACCAACGATGGGTATCCGGTGGAGACCTATCAGATTGACCAAGAGATTGCAGGCAACACAACCGTAACACTGCCTTTCACTTTCAACAGCATTGAAGACGGCGCCAACTATTTCATTATTGCCATGGAATACAGAAACAATACGAGAACCCTCGTAGAACAAACTTATTCCTACAACGCAAAATTCCTGCCAAGCGGCATCGACGCAATCGGAAAGAATGCTCATCAAGACCATCTGCCCATATATAACCTTCGTGGTGTGAAGGTGGGCACAGGCTGGAAAGCCCTCCAGCATTTACCAAAAGGTATATATATAATAGGTGGAAAGAAAGTGGCAAGATAAAATACCCACTTTTAGGTATTGCAAAACTTGTTCACACCTCGTACCTTTGCAGCAAAGAAAATACAAGAGTATGATTAAACGAAAGTACCATATAGCATATATGGATATACACCCCTCGACTATCGAAGCGCACTGTTCAAGAAAAGAACAGTGCGTTTTTTTTATGAACAAAATAGAACAACGTTCACTATTAATCCTTTACCCTCATTATGCAAACTCTGAAAGATGACATTCGGCAGCGCATCATCGCTACCGCCCGTGCAGAATTTATCGCACATGGCGTACGCTGCACCTCCATCCGCACAGTGGCTCGCAAGTCAGGTGTCGCTGTAGGAAACCTATACAATTACTTCAAGAGCAAGGACGAACTGTTTTGCGAGGTGCTGCGTCCTCTCACCAAGGCTTTGAACAAACACATTCTGTCGCACAATGACGAAAAGTTCCTGTCGATAGACGTGTTCAACATGCGGCAACACCAAATAGATTACATCTTTGACCTGCTCGCCATCATCAAAGACTTCCGCCCAGAGCTTCGACTACTCCTATTCAACTCAGAGGGTACGTCGCTACACGGATATAAAGACAACCCGTTGGCGGAATTAATTTAAGTTGATAAATATGAGCAAAAAGTTGTACATAACGTTGATTTTTAGTAACTTAGTAGTATTCAAAACGTTAAGTTCAAACCATCGTATGTACAACCTTTATACAAAATTTGTCAAAATA
>JAQYPT010000040.1 GCA_028726625.1 Prevotellaceae bacterium
CTTTTGCTTTTTTTGTATTGCCGATTGTGCTCTTCGGGGGCTTCGCGCCCCCGGCCGCATGGCAAACCTCCGCGGTGTTTTTCATGTTTTTTGTACAATCCAAACACCAACAAATTTTGCACTTCGATTTTGAATCTTTAGATTCAACCTCAAAATGCAACTACGTATGCTAATTAAATAAAAAGACCTCAAGTGGAGTTTGATTCGCTCCACTGAATCGCTAAGAAGAATTTTTATAAGACAAAATTTGTTCATTCCATTGAAAACAACTACATTTGCAACTATCCATCAAATTGGGCAAACCAACAATGAGACAACTGAAAATCACAAAATCAATTACGAATCGGGAAAGTGCTGCTCTCGATAAGTATCTTCAAGAGATTGGACATGAAGACCTAATCTCTATAGAAGAAGAAATTGAATTGGCTCAACGCATCAAAAAAGGTGACAGAAAAGCATTAGAGAAGTTGACCAAAGCCAATTTGAGATTCGTGGTTTCAGTGGCAAAGCAGTACCAGAATCAAGGTTTAAGTCTGCCTGATTTGATCAATGAAGGTAACTTGGGGCTGATTAAGGCCGCAGAAAAATTTGACGAAACACGTGGGTTCAAATTTATATCGTATGCCGTTTGGTGGATTAGACAAAGCATCTTGCAAGCCATAGCCGAACAAAGTAGAATCGTAAGACTACCTTTGAATCAAGTAGGCTCTGTCAACAAAATCAATCGGATTCTGAATAAATTCGAGCAAGAACACGAAAGAAGACCAAATGTTGATGAGATAGCTGACCAGATAGACCTACCAGAAGACAAGATTGTAGAGGCTATGAAAGTCAATGGCAAGCACATCTCCGTTGACGCACCCATCATGGAAGGTGCGGATAGCAGCCTCTTGGACGTGCTTCCCAACACAGAATCCCCCATGGCAGACAACGAGTTGGTGATGGAATCGTTGCGAGAAGAGGTAGCCAGTGCATTGAATGTCCTGAATGAACGTGAACGGAACATCATCGAATGCTTCTATGGCATCAACCAAAGAGAGATGACATTGGAAGAAATTGGGGATAAATTTGGGCTCACACGCGAACGCGTCAGACAAATCAAAGAGAAGGCTTTGCGCCGGCTCAGACAAAATACGAAGAGCAAACAGCTCAAAGCCTACTTAGGCAGATGAGTGTAAACAGGTAAAAAGATTATTTTTTTAGATGCTATTTCACCTATGGAAAAGCATCTTTACAGTTAAAAAAATGAAAGTTAGAAAACTCTTATTGATTATTTTCACCATTGTGATTTCCATGCATGTCAATGCCGCAAAAGAAATAACAGGTACGCATATGTTCGGTTTTGCTGCATCGTTTAACGATTCTACCATCTACATTACGGAGATACAATATGTTGATTCCGCCTATATCGGCAAATCAAACTTCTTGTTTAGCAGAGAGAATTATTCCTATCAATTGCAAAATTACCTACGTTCTATCGGTGCTGTAAACCCCACTTGCATCACAACTTTTGCCAAAGATCAGAAGAAAATTGAAAAAAAATATCTTTCCATGCGGAAGAAATATGAGAAGAGTGGAAAGTATACCATCAAATATATTACAGCAACAAACTTCAGGTATCAGGGCATAATGCCTCAGGCAAGTGACTTGGAACAAGAAAAAGCGGCTAAAAGAAAAGCCAAAGAGGCTAAAAAAGCGGCTAAGATAGCTAAGAAACAAGCCAAAAGAAAACAAAAATTGGCAGAGAAAGGAATCATTGAAACGAACCATCCTGCGGCAGCTAAAGATACAAAACAATAGATTTTTACCTGAAGAAAACCGGCTTTCATGGACTTGCAAACAAATTATTTCACCATAGCTGACCATCATCTCTGCATCAGTTTTCTTCCATCACAGAAGAACAGTATGCAACTCATCCCTTCTTTTGAACCATTCAGAAGTGAAAAATTCGGAGAAGATGATGAGCTTTTTTTTGAGCTGACGGTAGATGACAACTTAAAACCCATCGCCAAAGACAAACGCGAACTCATCAGAAAGTTCGAAACAGGGAATGGCGATACCACCGTGGATTTACTCGACAACGGCGGCTATCAGTATATTATTAAGAATGTAAAGGGTGCAGATTGCTGCATGCTACAAACCGACAAAGACTTTAAACACTGCAAGTGCGCACTCAATGGGAACTACAACATGCGTTGTTTTGGACTGAGTAACGCACTTATGTTGATCTTTGCTTTTGCAGGAAGCCGCAAAGAAACCCTCCTCATTCACGCTTCACTGGTTCGACAGGCAGGCTATGGATATGCCTTTATTGCCAAAAGTGGGACCGGAAAGAGCACGCAAGTGAGCATGTGGCTGCGATACCTCGAAGGTTGTGACTTGATGAACGACGACAACCCCGTCATCAGAATGATTGATGGCAAGCCCTATATTTATGGCAGTCCGTGGAGCGGGAAGACGCCTTGCTATAGAAATGTGAAAGCCAAATTGGGCGCCATTACACAAATAGACCGTGCCAGTGCAAACTGCATTGAGCCGCTTAAACCCGTCGAAGCCTTTGCCTCCATGCTCGTTTCATGCTCCATGATGAAATGGGACAAAGACATATTTAACCGCATCTGTGACACCGTCACCCACATTATCGAAACAACCGGCATCTACATTCTGCACTGCCTGCCCAACAAAGAGGCTGCCGAAGTTTGCCATAAGGCTATTGCAAAACAATAAAAAGGAGGATAACAAAAGAGAGTGGCCATGTCTTCAAATCCCAAAAACACGCATAGTCATCAACCTACTGCTAAAGAGTTGCAGATTGAAAACCGTAAGTTTCTCCCTGAAGTTATCAAACTTTTGAACGAAGGACATACGGTAACTTTGCAATTGAGAGGCTTCAGCATGCGCCCTTTTCTTGAGGACAATCGTGACAAAGCGCTCCTGTCCAAGGCTAAAGACATACAAGTGGGTGATGCAGTTTTAGCAGAAACAGCCCCGAAGCATTATGTCTTACACCGAATCATCAAGATTCAAGGAGAAACGATTACACTAAGAGGAGATGGAAACTTAGGAACAGAGGTGTGTCACATCAATGACGTACATGGGTATGTGATTGGCTTTTACCGCAAAGGCCGCACCAAACTCGATAAGACCAACGGCTTCAAGTGGCGCACCTATTCGCACATTTGGACGGCTCTTTATCCCATCAGACGCTACCTGTTGGCTGCGTACAGAAGAATATGGATTCCGCTGTTTGGCCCTATTTAATCAGAAACAATAATAAAATAATATGAAAGCAAAAACAGGATTCAATCTACGCAACGTGTGTGGTGAGCAAGTTATCGTTGCTGAAGGTAGAGAAAACATCGACTTCAGTAACATCATATCCATGAATGAAACCTCAGCTTACTTGTGGAATGCCATTCAAGGCAGGGATTTTACTGTTGACGACTTGGTAGAATTGCTCACGCAAGAGTATGATGTAGACGAACAAACGGCTCGCAAAGACGCACAAGCGTTGGCCAACCAATGGCTCGAAGCAGGAATTTGCGAATAGTTCATTCCCTCTCATCCATTAATCAGTAACGCCATGGCGATAAGACAAATGTCTACGCCATGGCGATAATGATTACAAACGTCCGATCAACAGACAACCCGACAGGGTTATTTTAGTTCGTCAATAAAGAAGTTTGCTATCTGCCGCATCAAGTGATTACGGGTGTTACCGCCATAAATACTATGATTGCGGTTGGTATAATAAATCTCTTTAAAGTCTTTGTCAGCCTGAACCAACGCCTCAGCATACTCAAATGTGTTTTGCGGATGCACGTTATCATCGGCCAAGCCATGACAAATCAATAAGGCACCATGCAGCTTCGTCGCCCGCTCTATCGGGTTAACGGCATATCCATCGGGATTTTCTTTTGGTGTTCGCATGTATCGCTCTGTATAAACCGTGTCATAAAACTTCCAATTGGTAGGAGGTGCTACGGCAACACCAGCCTTAAACACGCCACGCCCCTCGCTCATGCTCATCAGTGTGTTGAATCCGCCATAGCTCCATCCCCAGATGCCAATGCGGTTCTTGTCTACATACGACTGCTTGCCAAGCCACAGGGCTGTTTCCACCTGATCTTTGGATTCTAATTCTCCTAACCGCTGGTAAACCACTTTCTCGAACTCAGACCCTCTGCCGCCAGTGCCTCTGCCATCAACACAAACAACAATGAAACCCTGTTGCGCCAAATAATAATCAAAAGCACCTCCCTGCCCCATGGAACCTGCATTCCATGAGTTGGTCACTTGTTGGCTACCCGGTCCGCTATACTGAAAGAGGATAACCGGATATTGTTTAGAAGCATTGAATTGAGCGGGCTTCACCATCCATCCGTCCAACTGTACACCTTCAGACGTGGTGAAAGAAAATGCTTCCTTGGGTGTCCAACCGTAGTTCGCTATTTTTTTCCGCAATGACGCATTGTCAATCAGCGTGGACATCACCTTTCCTTTATTGTCCCGAACGGTATATACATACGGATGATCGTAATCGCTCCATGTATTGATGAAATACTGATAGTCGCCAGAGAACTGCGCAACGTTCCAACCCTGCTGTTGCGTCAGTCTATCGGTCTTACCGTTCTTGTGCGAAACATAAATTTGACGGTCGTGAGCATTCAGTGCGGCAGCTTGATAGAAAACATCACCAGTCTTTTCGTCGTAGCCACACCAGGCAGTAATGTCGTAGGGACCATTCCCGATGGTTCTAATCATCTGACCGTTCATGTTAAACAGATACCCCTTCATATACCCGTCCCGATCGCTGGGCAGCAAAATGCTGTTCTCACCAATGATGACACCTTCCATGGCTTCTTCTTTGACATACTTCGGAACACGCTCTTTGATTAACAGCGTGGCCACGGTGCTCGATGGGTTAACAGCATACAAATGCATTTCGTCCTGATGGCGATTCAAGGTGTAAACGATAATCTTGTTGGGATCAGTCGTTGGCTTGATGCGGGGAACATAGCCATCGGCATCCAACGGAACCTGCAACTGGCGGGTTTGATGGCTCTTTACATCATAACTCCACACCGACACCTTGGAATTGTCCTGACCGGCCTTGGGATATTTATAGGTATATAGTCCCGGGTAATCAGCATATTGAGGCTGCTCGGGTTGCATGCCCTTGAAAAGTTGTAAGGCATAACTCTTCACTTTAGACTCGTCATATTTGATCCAACAAATCTTGGTTCCATCGGCGTTGAAGCAGAACGAAAGATTGTGTCCAAACTCTTCTTCATTCACCCAATCAGGCACTCCATTGATAATCTCGTTGAACTTACCGTCTTTGGTGACCTGACTTTCTGCATTGTCGTACAAGAGTTTAATGAGATGGATGTTGTTGTCACGCACGAAAGCAATCTGCCTACTGTCAGCCGACCACACCGGAACCTGCTGCGGCCCACCCTCCGAAAGGGGTTCCAACTTCGTACTGGCAATGGTATAGATATAATATTGTGCCTTGAACGAACGGCGATAAATTCGTTCGGTCTTAGTCTGGATAAGCATTTTCGCACCGTCAGGTGACAGGATGTACCCGTCGAACGAATCGATTTTCGCTCCCATCGTATGGTTCACGTCAAACAGTACGGCCGTCAGCTTCCCCGTCTTGAACGAGTACCTGACAACACGATTGCCATCTTTGCTGATTCTTGCATACTGGTCGGTACCCGCTATGGGTTTGATTCCACTCAAACGCTCTGCCGCAAAGGCACCATCTTGGATGGCTTTCAGCGTGATTCGTTCAGCCGAATGGATGTTTGAGGTTGCCATGAACAGTGTTATAATCCCTAAAATGATCTTCTTCATTCTGCTTGATTTCTTAATGCTTATGATTGCAAAGATAGGCAATTTTGCGTATTTTTGCAAGTGAATGAAACAATTATATCGTGACTTTGGCTCGTGGATTCGCACGTATTTTGACGGTCCAGTGCAGAAGATTTCCGTTGACACGGGCTTTACCTGTCCCAACCGGGATGGCAAACTGTCAACAGGTGGCTGCACTTACTGTGACAACCGAGCGTTTAATCCCTCTTATTGCAACCCCAGGAAGACCATTCAAGAACAGTTGGAAGATGGAAAGGCGTTCTTCTCGCGCAAGTATCACGGCATGAAATACCTCGCTTACTTCCAAGCCTACACCAATACTTACGCTTCTATCGAATCACTCAAGCGCATATATGAAGAGGCTTTGCTGGTGGAAGACGTCGTGGGCATCGTCATAGGTACCCGTCCCGACTGCATGAGCGACCAGCTGCTGGACTATTTGGAACAACTGACCAAGCAGACTTTTCTCTTAATAGAATATGGTGTAGAGACGACCAACAACGACACACTGCAGCGCATTAACCGAGGACACACCTTTGAATGCAGCAAAGCAACCATAGAAAAGACGCACGATAGGGGCATCCTGACAGGCGCACACGTCATCATCGGACTGCCGGGCGAGTCGGCCGAAGACAGCATTGGGCAAGCTCCCATCATCTCGTCGCTGCCCATCGATGTGCTGAAAATTCACCAAATGCAGGTAATACGGCACACGCAACTGGCAAAACAGTACGCTGAAGCCCCATTCCACACCTACACGGTTGACCAGTATCTTGATGTCATCATCCACTACATAGAGCACCTTCGAAATGATTTGGTACTTGAACGCTTTGTCAGCACATCACCAGCCGACAGGGTCGTCGCACCCAAATGGGGACTGAAGCCATACGAATGGATGAATTTGTTGACCCAAAGAATGGTTGAACGGAACACATGGCAAGGAAAGTTATGGCGTCCATCCACGAATCTCACCATGGATATTGAATGATGTTGACAACCTTCGTCTATGCTGAATTTTCTTGACAATACCCCGTTCAAATTTCGCTTACGAACAAACAAACGGTACGAACGTCGCAAATAAGCGAAATATGGCGAACTTCATTATCTCATTGAAATACAATTAATTGCAAAAACATCACATAATTTACGAACCAATCTCCACGCTTTTGATTCAAAATAGCATTGCTTTAAAGGCCTAAAGTCAATGCTCTTGACCTTCAATAGTATAGCACATGACTCGTAAAAAGCTACTTCAATCAGCATAATCTTTATGCATTAGTGCCATTATTCGGTCTTTTTCTATTAAAAACAACCATTCTTGCATCCTATTGGCCTATTGATTTTTTCTAGAATGAGATTATTGAGTGGCTATTTTTTAGTGATTTTATTGGACAAATACAGAAAAATCAAAGAAAAGAGCAGCGTACAAACAATATATCATATATTTTGCTTATCTTCGTAACATCAATATTCATCGCACGCTCGGGCATGAACCCGAATGCTTAAAAACAATATAAATATGAAGATAGGAGACAAGGCACCCGAAATATTGGGACGCGACCAAGACGGCAATGAACTGAAGTTGGATGATTTCAAAGGCCAGAAATTGGTGTTGTATTTCTACCCAAAGGACAACACGCCAGGATGTACCACCGAAGCTTGTAACCTGCGCGACAACTATGAACGCTTTTTAGCCCAAGGCTATGCCGTAGTGGGCGTTAGCGTGCAGGACGAGAAATCGCACAAGAAGTTCATTGAGAAGCACCAGCTACCCTTCCCGCTGATTGCTGATACGGAAAAGACACTCAACAATGCTTTTGGTGTTTGGGGCGAGAAAAGCATGTATGGTAGAAAGTACATGGGAACCTTCCGCACCACCTTTATCATTGATGAGGAAGGAAAGATAGAGCGCATTATCACACCGAAAGAAATCAAGGTGAAGGAACACGCCAAGCAGATACTTGGTTAATGCTGGATTAATTTGTGGCCTCATCACGACTGCAAGGGCTTGCAACACCAGCGGGCCACCTTCAACATCACGCCCATACAGGGTATCTCTTTCAAGAGAAAATACTTTTTGTTGCTGCGAACCAACCTGCCGCTCAAGCCTTTCAGTGGGCCATACTTGACATAAACAGGAGTGCCGGGCTTTAATTTTGCTTGTTCTTCGCTCAAGAATTTACGCATGGCAATCTCGGGATTGCACATGGCTTGGAACTCAAACATCTGCTTGGCTGGAATCTCATAATACCTACTGTCATCCTTGCTTTTGCGGATGACAGATGACTTGAAGGGTGCCTCCATCAGCAATTGCCGTATTGTCTTTTCGGGTTTACTTTTCTTGATGAATACCAAATTTCGAACGACAGGCCGCAATTGTTGACGGATGTGATGGTCTTTGTCCTCAACGTCCACATACTCCATCGGTATGAAATACGGCAACTGCTGCTCAGTCAGATAATCCATCACCAACTGAGGCTTAGCCATGAACAGCCTCACGGCAAACCATGGTAATGTATCTTCTTCATGCTGCTGAGGCAAGATGGATGCTGATGACGCATTTTCTGCTGGCTGACTAGCTGGCTTGCTTTCCATGACTACGACCGTATTTCTTGAATAAATGAACGTAGCATCTCCACATCTTTCACACCAGGCGCTGTCTCAAAACAACGATTCAGGTTAACACCGGCGAACAAAGGATGATTGAGCTGCTTGATGCGTTGCGCATCTTCGGGGCCAATGCTGCCTCCTAACAAGAATGGCGTATGCCCCTCATACTTCTTCAAGACCGACCAGTCGGACTTCTTACCTTGGCATTCCTCTTCATCGGCAGACGGAACGAAAAGAAAAAGGTCGACCACGCTCTCAAACTCTTTACACTGTTCAAAATCTTGTTGGGATGATATGGACAAGGTCTTGATAATCTTGATATTCGGCTGGATATCAGGTTTGAGTGTACGAAGCAGGTTCTCTATCATCACCCTGCTTTCACTTCCATTCAATTGAACGTAATCAAGACTATAATTGTAGACGCGCGTTACGATGGTCTGCGGCATGTCGTCTGCGAACACGCCCACCCGTTCAATGCGATCAGCAACAGACTGTGGTTCCTGTTTTTGCATTCCTTTGGCCAATCGTTCTTCACTATAATCGGGTATGATGCCGGCCATGCTGCTGATCATCTCCACGTAACGAGGAGAATGGGGAATGAAGTTGAAGCCCATCATGTTGATGTCTAAGGCTGACACGGCGCGAATGTTGTCGGTATCACGCATACCGCACACTTTTATTTTCATTTTGTTCATTCAATGTTAAAAATGATGTTGAACTCGACAAATGTACGAATTTATTTCGACAAACATCTTGAAGTGATTCATATAAATTGGATTTTGACGCTCTTATCCCGCGCCCTAAAGGCCTACAGAAGACGACAATAGCCCTTAATGAGAATGAAATGAATCTGGTTTGAGCCGCAAAAACAGGTTTCACCTTATTATATAAGAGGCTTATGATTAAACGCCACACGAAAATATTGAAGCTATAATGTAATAAAGATATAGCTGAAACGTTATGATAATAACAAAGACATCACTAAAACATAGCCTATGAAATACTTTACACGAGAAGAACTGAACCCCTCGGAGGCCACGCTGAACTTGATTCGACAGTTGGCTCACACATACAGGGTGATAGACATTAACAACAAGAAGACATCCTATTGCCTGAATTAATCCCTAGAATCGCTGATGAAGAACATTCTAATTTCTCCCTCACTCCTATCGGCTGACTTTACAAACCTCAAGTCAGATGTCGAAATGATTAACCGCAGCGAGGCCGACTGGCTTCACATGGATGTCATGGATGGCGTGTTTGTGCCGAATATATCTTTTGGTTTCCCCGTCATCAGTGCCGTCTCGAAAATCTGTAAGAAGCCGCTCGACGTTCACTTGATGATCGTACAACCCGAGCGATACATCGAACAAACGGCCAAAGCTGGGGCCTATATCATGTCCGTTCAATACGAAGCGTGCACCCATCTGCACCGTACCATTCAGCAAATCCATGCGGCTGGCATGAAAGCTGGCGTGGTACTAAACCCTTCCACACCCGTTCATCTGCTGGAAGACATCATCTGTGACGTTGACTTGGTATTGCTTATGAGCGTCAATCCTGGCTTTGGTGGACAAACATTCATCGAAAATACCCTGAACAAGGTGAAACTCCTCCGCAAACTCATGGATGAATGCGGATCTGAAGCTCTTATTGAAGTTGATGGAGGTGTACAGGACGAAACCGCTCCTCGACTTGTTCAAGCGGGAGCAAACGTGTTGGTGAGTGGCAGCTATGTATTCAAATCAGAGGATCCAGAGAAGACTATTAAACAGTTGAAGTCACTTTCTGCAAGCCAAGAAAGTGAAGAAAGACCCTCGAGAACTTAACATAATCATGGAGCAAGAAGAAGACAAATTCGCATTCTTCTTGCTCAAATGGAGTGCATGATCGGCATGATTACATCATTCGCAATTCCATCTGATGCTCCTGAGCCATCTTACGCAGATTGATGATGGCATAACGCATGCGCCCCAAAGCCGTATTGATACTTACATTCGTGGTGTCAGCTATCTCTTTGAACGACAGTTGCTGATAGAATCGCATGTACACCACTTCACGCTGAGCGGTGGGCAAAAGGTTCATCATTCTCTTGACATCGCAGAGAACCTGGTCGTTGACAAACTTGCTCTCAATGTTCTCGTCCAACAATTCCTTGCAGCCAAAGTTTGACAGGTCATTGTCTTCTGTAGCCTCAACAATCTTTTCAGACTTCTGTTCGCGATACATGTCCATGATGATATTATGGGCAATGCGCATGACCCATGCGCAAAACTTGCCCGTAACGGTATATTTTCCCTGCTGCAACTTGGTGATGACTTTCACGAATGTTTCTTGAAAGACATCGTCAGCCACATCCCTATCTCTTACAACAAACAGGATATAAGAGAATATCATTGACTGATTGCGCGACAATAATAAATCAAAAGCGTGGTTGTTACCATTGATATAGTCCACTGCCAACTCCTCATCTGACAGCTCATTCAGTTTCCTCATTTTCTTAAAAAATTGATTCTAAGTAAATGTGTATCTATAGGCAATGATATTTATTTGTTATAAAACCTTTCAAGTTGTGCACAAAGTTAAACGAATTTGGTGATTCTACCAAATTATATCACGAAAATATACGCAAGAAACTTTACTTTTCCGAAAACTTAGAGTCAACCAGCAAGTGCAAAATTACAAAACGTGTTTGAAGAACTCTCGTTTTGGTGTAGAAAAGTTTAATTTTTCTCTCGGTCTTTCGTTCAATTTCTTTTGTATCGACATAATTCTCTTGTCTGTATAACG
>JAQYPT010000041.1 GCA_028726625.1 Prevotellaceae bacterium
ATCGCGATGAAAAATATTTTAGCGTTTCTGATTGTAGGATTAGGCTTCCTTTGTTCCTGTGAAAGCAGGGATGGAGATTGGGATCCTATGGCTTGGGAGAGTAATGATGTAAGCAATATAAATAAAAACAAAAATATAGAAGTTCCACAAGCAGGCAACACTTATGTATTCACATGCAAAAATTATAAGAATTTTTGGGTATATGCTATCCAGGAAAATGGAAAACAAATTGGAGAGACCCAACTATCCATAGATTGCAAAAAATATGAAGATAACAATATATCAGTCAGTATTGAGAAAAATAAAATGAATGTAACTGTTTTTCCTAATGAAGGATATCAAATCCGAAACATTTCAATAGGAGTAACCGCTGGGGATATTTTTAACTCTTTCATCTTTAAGCAAAAGGGAAAGGGTGATTAAAATAGGTAGGTTCTATTAAGGGGTGTTCTATAAATTAACTTATTATTAATCAGTTAATTAGGGTCTGCTAATTTATTTCTTTCACACAGCCTTGTGGTGTGGGTAATACAGCCTCCATGCTGTCAAAAATGCGCATAATCCTCTTTTGGAAGGTCTTAAAGCCCGATTTTTCGAAAATGAGACAAAGAAGTCCCCTTAGGAACTTCATGATGTTCTTAGCGAAGAAGCAAGCTCCTATCCAAGTGTCAGCCGTTTGGTCAAGTTTCGCTCGAATGTCGTCGGCTCGGTAAACTCTCTTGGTTGTTCCAAATGTGCCTTCTATCTCATTTCGCTCGCCGATGGATCTCTTCTTGTCCTCTGCGTGCGTGTCGTTCTCTTCCTTGGGAGGCCTGCCCAGTGGGCGGTTGTAGCATTTGACATGGCAGGACTTGATGTGCTTCCTGTTCTCCTTCCCCAGATAGAGCTTGTCGGCCTGTATCTCCTTGGGCAGCATGCCGAAGTGCTTTTTGTAGAGTTCCAGCTGCATGCCGAGGTCGGATGATTCGTTATAGGCATCCCAGCTGACATGATCCACGTAGGTGTAACCGCACACGATGCTGGCACCGATGTTCGCGCCGAACTCAACCGTGGCCTTCGCCTTGCCCCATTCGGGGTCTCAGTCGTATAGCTCGCTATACTTCTTCACTCACAAACAAATTGACCACAAAAACAGCCTCGCAATCTGACAAAGCTAATTTATAGAACCGCCCTTAAAAAGGTAAAGGTGCCGAAATTGCGTGTTGTGAGGTGTGAATCGTTCACATGGCATTTCTTATTTGTTCTTAAAAATGTTATGCAAATATAATAAGATATGGGGAGATGTGCAAGAAATGTCGTATATTTGCCCAATGCAAAAGTGCCAAAATTACTTTCCTGTTCCGCTGACATGCCATTTGTTCATCTTCCTGTTGCTGTTGATGCTCTGTGGATGCGAGAATGAAAAGACACAGGTACGCACGCCTTGGGGCACCACTTTGGGCACCGATACGGCCAACGTGAGTCAGGGTTTCTCGCTGGATGATATCATTGGAAACGGCGAATTGATTATGCTGACCATCAACGGACCCGAGACTTATTACGACTATCGTGGGCGTGGCATGGGTTTACAGTATTTGCTGTGTGAGCAGTTTGCCCGACAGTTGGGCGTTTCCTTGCGGGTGGAGTTGTGCAAGGACACCACGGAGATGGTCAACAGGCTCGAACAAGGTGACGGTGACATCATCGCTTTTCCGCTGCCCAGAACCGACAAACGCTTGCTGTACTCGGGGCCTTCGGCCGATTCGTTGAAAACACAGTGGGCGGTAAGGAAAGACAATGAGGCGCTTGCCGACACGCTGAACAAATGGTTCAGTCCGAAACTCATTGCTCAAGTTAAGCAACGAGAATCTTTCTTGCTGTCCACCCGCAGCGTCACCCGCCATGTTTATTCACCCATGTTGAACCGTTCGCAGGGCGTTATCTCCCATTACGACCACTTTTTTCAGCAGTATGCACCCATGGCCAGATGGGATTGGCGCTTGATGGCGGCTCAATGTTATCAAGAGTCTACCTTCGACCCTCAAGCCCGTTCTTGGGCCGGCGCACTGGGATTGATGCAAATTATGCCCGGAACGGCGGCGCATCTGGGTCTTTCGTTAGCCGACATTCATGACCCAGAGCAAAACATAGCGGCCGCAGCCAAGTATTTGCAAGAGCTAAGTGCCCATTTTCAGGATGTGAGAAACGTGCAGGAACGCCAGTATTTCGTGCTGGCCAGCTACAATGGTGGCTCTTATCATGTGCGCGATGCGATGGCGTTGACTCGGAAAAACGGCGGCAATCCGCATAGTTGGAATCACGTTTCAGAATATATTTTGAAGTTGTCTGACCCTCGTTACTATCGTGACCCCATCGTCAAGCATGGCTATATGCGTGGTTCAGAGACGGTTGACTATGTCAACAAAATTCGTGCTCGCTATGCGCAATACAGAGGTGTGGCCAAGGGTGGCATCGGTTTTTACAGCATCCAGAAGCCATCCAGGTCCAAGCGCAAGCATCGCTTCAAGCTCTGATCGTGCCATAATGGGTTGCCGTAGGGGCGTGATTTATCACGTTCCGCCCCTGTGCGAAACGCTAATCACGCCCATACGGTTTGAAGGAGCGTGATGAATCACGCCCCTACACTTTTCTTACCCAAAAACACAGCATTTTCAAACTCATTGACATTGGCTGCTAAACTCTTTGTTATTGGCGGCCAAACGCAATGTTATTGGCTGCCAAACTCAATGCAATTGGATGACGGGCTGAATGGCTTTCGTTGTGAAAGGATTAAGTACTTGGGTTTCAGGATGTAACGGTTTTCAGCTATGTTGCCGTCTTTGCTGGTCAATGCCCATCCCTGTTTGATGAATCGGTCGCTTCTGTTTGGATGGCTTTCCTGTTGGATTGGGCTTGTCTGCGGGCTTCTATCGCCCCATACACATAGTAGTTGACGTAGATGCCAACCGTCAGGAAGGCGGCGCAAATAAAGTAGATGAGGATGCAGGTGCCGTAGGTAAGCACGGGGAAGTAGGTTGGAAGGGTGTTTGGGTCACCACTCTGCACGCCCATTTGTGACAGGGTGCTGGCCATGAGCAGGATGTATACCGGCATGAGGAGAATGAGGGTGAGGAAAAAAATGACGATTCCATATAAGAAAAAGGTGGAAACGATGAACCCAATGCGGCGCAGTCCGGTTCGGTAACCACCCAGCACATGCGTTTTAAACTTGGCCTCTTTCTCCTGAATGTATCTCATGGAGGAATAGGCAAAGGGTGCCATGGCGATGAGAATGATGAGCCAGGCCACAGGAACGAGCCATGCCTGCAAGCCCATTCCGACCGTGCCGACAGCCGCTGATGCGGGTTTTTGCCCATCAGAAATGGAGAGCGTCGCAGCTGTCAGCAGCAGGGAAACGATGCCCATGACAACCACATAGGCCAACTGAAGTTTGGCAATGCGCTTGAGGTTGCAGGCAAAGCCGTTTTCGTTGAGCAGGGTAGTGGTGCGAGCCATGTACCATATCGACGCACAGAGCAGCAGTACGTTGAGCAAACCGAACGTGACCAACTTGCCCGTGGGTAAGTTGTTGCCCATCGTGTGCATGGCGTTGGTGAGACCGAAGGCCAGGTATGCGCCCCCAATGACGGAGAACACCAGCAGCGACAGCCAGTTTTTACGCAAGATGGTCATGACGTTAGAGCAGAAAAGAAGGTATCCGGCCTTGATGCAACCCGATATGCTTCTGTTTTTATAGAGATCGTTTTCCATATTCGTTTGATTGATTTACGTTGTTATCGTTCTTCTTTTAAATTCGCTGCACGCAATGGCCGTGGCAATGGCCACGTTGAGGCTCTCGGCCTTGTTGGGCAAGGTGGAGAAGTTGGGGATGAGAAGTGGGTGGTTGATGCGTGCGCGCAGGTCTTTCGAGATGCCGTTGCCTTCGTTCCCCATGATGATGATTCCGGTCGCGGTGAGCGTCTGTTGATAGATGTCCTCACCATCGAGCAAAGTGCCATAGACAGGGGTTGACGGCGGCAGCGCATCCACAAATTCACAGAGATTCAGGTAGGTGACGTCAACGTGTGCGATGCTTCCCATGGTGGCCTGAACCACTTTCGGGTTGTACACATCCGCCGTGTCTTCGCTACAAATGACGTTCCTGATGCCAAACCAGTCGGCAATGCGGATGATGGTGCCAAGGTTGCCCGGGTCTTGAATGCCATCCAGTGCCAGCACAAGCTCATGGGTCGGGTCGATGTGAGCGGGCATGTGGCGTTGTTCAAATACGGCCAACACCTCTTGCGGGTGCTGCAACAGACTGATCTTTTGCAGCTCGTCGGGCGATACCGGGATGATTTGCGGTCGTCTGTCACCCTGGTTGCCCTTCAAAATCTCGTCTTCGTGCCGTTCGAGCCATTGCTCTGTGGCCACGATGAGTTCGGGTTGGAACGATGACAGCAGGTCGTGAACCACCTTAGGACCCTCGGCAACGAACGTGCCATGGGCCAAACGTCCCTTCTTTGTTTGCAGCGCGTTGATGTATTTGAGTTTTGCTTTACTAATCATCCTCTTCGTTTTGATGTGCTTTGGAATGTTGAAGCCAAGCACAAAGATAGTAAATTCTTGATTCTTCAACCGCTTATTTAGCATCTTTTTCCTTACCTTTGCAATGATATACACAGTAGAGCCAGTTGCGTGAGCATTCAACAGCGTTCTGTGCCATTGTGGTTTTCATCATTAAACAGGTGCATTTTGAGGAAAGTAAAATTATCGATTTTTTTTCTGACGTTGCTGTTCCTGGTTGGTTGCTCATCGAGTAAATTTATCCCGGAGAACGAGTATCTGTTGCAAGAGGTTGAAATCAAGTCTGATCAGAAGGGCTTCGATGCTGCCTCGTTGGAGCCTTATATCCGACAGAAAGCCAACTCCAAGTGGTTCTCTTTGTTCAACATTCCGTTAGGAACCTATTCTCTTTCGGGGCGAGATACCACGAAATGGGTGAACCGTACCTTGCGAAAGATTGGTGAAGAGCCGGTGCTGTTTGATACCGTGCAGGCCAACCAGTCGATGAACGACCTGAAGAAGGCTCTGCAAAACGCTGGATACATGCATGCGGAGGTAGACTTGCAGACAAAGGTAAAGGGCAAAAAGCTGAAAGCCATCTACACGCTTCATCCGGGAGAGCCATATCGTATCAACCGTGTGAGATATGACATTGAGGACGAACGCATTAAACGAATACTGGCTTTGGACACGCCACAGCATGCTATTCGCAGCCTAAAGAGCGGATCGCGCTTTACAGTGGAACGTCTGGACGAAGAGCGTAACCGAATAACCAAGCTGCTGTTGGACAGCGGTTTTTATAAATTTCACAAGGATTTTATCGTCTTTGAAGCCGACTCGGCACGCAACAATACCGACATCAACCTGGTGGTCAGACTGTTGAAATACCGAGCCAACAGTGACGCACCTGAGACCAATCACCCACGTTATTTCATTCATGACGTGAAATTCTCTTCCAGTGAGGAGTCGGGAATCCATCTGCGTCCCAAGATACTTGAATACAATACGGCCATCAAGGCGGGAGAACCC
Organism: Prevotellaceae bacterium; assembly: GCA_028726625.1. GTDB lineage: Bacteria > Bacteroidota > Bacteroidia > Bacteroidales > Bacteroidaceae > Prevotella. The sequence goes on from JAQYPT010000041.1 coordinate 5,575, forward strand.
TTCTCGGCCGCTCATCTGCAAGCCACATACAACAACTTTGCACGGTTGCAAGCCGTGAGGTACACCAACATCAAGTTTAAGGAATTGCCCGACACTACGTTGTTGGATTGTGACATACAGCTGAGCCACAACAAGCCTCACACGCTGTCTTTTCAGCCCGAAGGCACCAACACGGCCGGCGATTTGGGGGCAGCCGTGTCGCTGACCTACGAGAATAGAAACCTTTTTCGTGGCAGTGAGGTGCTGCGGGTGCAGCTAAGAGGGGCCTTTGAGGCTATTACGGGCTTGGAGGGATACAACGACCAGGATTATCAGGAGTACAACGCTGAGGCCAAATTGCAATTTCCCCGCTTGCTGGCTCCTTTCCTATCAAGTGCGTTTCAGCGGCGCAGCACTGCATCGTCGGAGTTGTCTTTCAGTTACAACTTGCAGAATCGTCCAGAGTTTCATCGTAGGGTTTTGTCAGCAGCGTTTAGATATCGATGGAACGAACCGAAGCGATATTCGTCCTATCGCGTGGATTTGATTGACCTCAACTATGTCTATATGCCTTGGATCTCTGATACGTTCAAGCGCGATTACCTGGACGACGTCAGCAGTAGAAATGCTATTTTGCGGTACAACTATGAGAATTTGCTGGTCATGAAGATGGGTTTCGGCTTGAGATTCAATAATGGTCGGCATGCCATGATCGCCAACATCGAGACGGCCGGCAACATTTTGAAGGGCTTTTCCAAAGTGCTTTCCTTCCGTAAAAATGCGCAAGGACAGTACACCTTATTTAATACGGCCTACGCACAGTATGTCAAAGGCGACTTCGACTATACCCGTTTGATTACCTTTGATACGCACAACTCGCTAGCGTTGCACATTGATTTGGGGGTTGCTTATCCGTATGGAAACTCGAAAATCTTGCCTTTTGAGAAGCGATATTTCTCGGGTGGAGCCAACTCGGTGAGGGGATGGAGCGTCAGAGAGTTGGGGCCGGGAAGCTTTCGCGGAACCGATGGGCGCATCGACTTCATCAACCAAACGGGCGACATGAAGCTGGATATGAACATAGAGTACCGCACCAAGTTGTTTTGGAAATTCCATGGAGCGGCTTTTGTGGATGCCGGAAACATTTGGACGTTGCGACAATATGAGGAACAACCAGGCGGTCAGTTCAAGTTACACGAGTTTTATAAGCAGATAGCCGTGGCCTACGGACTGGGATTGCGCCTGAACTTCGACTTTTTTATTCTGCGGTTTGACATGGGTATGAAGGCCATCAATCCAGCTTATGAAACACAGCGGGAGCATTTCGCCGTGCTTCATCCTAACTTTGGTCGCGACTTCACCTTCCATTTCGCAGTGGGTATGCCCTTCTAATTGCCATACCTTCCAAGAGAATGACGCATGAATCGGCCTTTCTTCCGTGTCTGTCAGTGGCGGTAATTATCCGAACAGGGCACGGAGGGCTTCCTCAACCTTACGCACGGGGTGGAGGGCTATTTGGTATCGTTGTGGATTGATTCCCTGCAAATTGTATTTAGGGAGAATGAGATGCGTGAAGCCCAACTTCTCGGCTTCAGCGATGCGCTGCTCTATTCTGCTGACGGGACGCACCTCTCCACTGAGGCCAACCTCACCAGCCATGCACCATCCGCTCTCGATGGGTGTGTCCACGTTGCTGGACAAGACTGCCGCAATGACGCTCAGGTCCATGGCCAAATCGGTGACGCGCAGTCCTCCGGCAATGTTGAGAAACACGTCTTTCTGCATGAGTTTAAAGCCCACCCGCTTTTCCAACACGGCCAAAAGCATGTTCAACCTACGCTGGTCAAAGCCTGTGGCCGATCGTTGTGGCGTTCCGTAAGCGGCAGAAGAGACGAGAGCCTGCGTCTCCAACAGGAACGGACGAACGCCTTCGATGGCCGATGAGATGGCGATGCCGCTCAGTCCGTCGTGATCTTGCGTGAGCAAAAGTTCGGATGGATTGCTCACTTGCCTAAGTCCGTCTTGCTGCATTTCATAGATTCCCAGTTCCGATGTGCTGCCGAAGCGGTTTTTGATGGCGCGCAAGATACGGTATATATAATGTTGGTCGCCCTCAAACTGGATGACGGTGTCCACGATGTGCTCAAGAATTTTGGGGCCTGCCAATGTACCTTCTTTGTTGATGTGCCCGATTAAGATGACGGGAATGCCGCTGTTTTTGGCAAAATGAAGCAGCAGAGCGGCGCATTCCCTTACCTGCGAGATGCTGCCCGGCGAGCTTTCCACATGTTCTGTTGCAATGGTTTGGATGGAGTCTATCACCACCAACTCCGGCTTGACGGTCTTGATTTGTTCGAAAATCAGTTCCAGAGATGTCTCACACAGGATGACCACATGGTCACTTTCGGCTTTGGACAGTCTTTCAGCACGCATCTTCAGTTGGTGCGCACTCTCCTCTCCGCTGACGTAGAGCACCCGCTTGTCTGTCATTTGGAGGATGGTTTGCAGCGTCAGCGTACTCTTTCCGATGCCTGGCTCACCGCCCAAAAGGGTGATGGAGCCAGAAACAAGTCCGCCTCCCAGCACGCGGTTCAGCTCGTCATCGTGCATGTCGATGCGCGGTTCGTCAAGCGTTGAGATGTCTTTCAGGCGCAAAGGTTTGTTCTTTTCCGTGTTGCCTTTGAAGGCATTGACGACCGAACGGGCCGTTGATTGCGACGTATCAGAGCCGATGCGTATCTCCTTGAAGGTGTTCCATTGTCCGCAATTGGGGCATTTGCCCATCCATTTGGGCGAATCCTGACCGCAATTAGAACACACATAAGCTATCTTTTCTTTTGTCATGGTGGTGGGATTGTTCATAGACAAAAGTAATAATAATTTTCTGAGAATCAAAATTAATGTTTAATTTTGCAAGGTATGAAAAAGTTATTGCTTTTAGCCGTGCTGCTCATCTCGCTGGTTGCTTGTCAACAGTCCACAACAGAGCGCCAACAAGTGACGAAGGCTCAACGTGAAAAGTTGCGTCAGGAGAATGCCGAAGCACTGAAGATTGCCGTGCTACCAACGCTTGATTGCCTTCCATTGTATGTGGCCCAAGAGCTGCGACTGTTTGATACGCTGCATGTGGATGTCAGGCTCAAGCCCTTTACGGCGCAGATGGATGCCGACACAGCCATCGTCGGTGGCAGCGTAGAGGGCATCATGTCCGACCTTGTGCGCATGGAACGGCTGAAACGAAAGGGTCTCAAGCTGGATTATCTCACGGCCACCAATCTGCAATGGCAGCTCATCAGCAACAAAACGGCGCGCTTGAAACAGCTCAACCAGTTGGGTGATAAGATGGTAGCCATGACCCGTTTTTCGGGCACCGACTACCTCACCGACGAGAGTCTCAAAGGGGTGAAAACCAAATCCAGGGTCTATAAGGTACAGATTAATGATGTGCATGTACGTTTGCACATGTTGCTCAACAACGAGATGGATGCCATGTGGCTGACTGAGCCGCAGGCAACGACCGCACGATTGTATCATCATCAGGTGATGACGGAGAGCGAGAAGACGGGCACTCGATTGGGTGTGTTGGCCTTTCGCACCGATTCCATCAAGGGACAGCATCGCACCGCACAGCTCAAAGCGTTCGGCCGTGCGTACAACATGGCTGTAGATTCCATCAACAAGCATGGTGTTCAGCACTTTTCCTCGTTGATATGTTCGTATTGCAACACCGATCAAAGAACGGTGAACGCCTTGCCAAAACTGAAATTCAACCACCTTTCCAAGCCCGACACCAAAGATATTGAAAAAGCTCAACGCTATTTAAAGTAGCCGTTGGACGTAGTTTATCATTAACATAGATTGTATTTTGGAATACTCAGATAGCGAATTACAGCAGATAAGGAATGTCATTACATCCGAACAGAACGTAGGCGAGGCCTTGAAAACCCTTCGTTCTTTTATCAAAGTGTGTAAACTTCACGCTTTTGACGCACGCATCAGTCGCATCGAAAGCGATTACGAACTCATGAAGTCTTATATGCGCAAGGGCCTCAATGACCCCCAGTTTGAGGAGGTTTACGACCGTTTGTTAAAAACACTGTATGTCCTGAACGCTGACGTGCAGTTGGCTGTGTTCCTCAACGAGAACCCTTCGTACCAAGCAGCCTATATGGACGTGCAGTCGCTGGATGCCGATTTTGACGTGATTAAGAAGCGATTGGAGTCGTTCGTGCAAGACATAGCGTTGCTTTCGCTCGAGCCTCAGGATGCGCAGAAGGTCAAAAAGCAGGAACTTTACGACCGACATCAGCAATATGTCAAAAAGCTTTTCCATGCCTTACTGGTGTCTCCGCAATGGAATGAAAGCACGGCTAAGTTCGCCCAAGAACTACTCTTGTCGCCCACCATCGACGCCATTGATGCCCAGTTGTTGCTGAGTGGCGTGATGCTGTCGGTCATCCAGCTGTTTGACATCCATCAGTTTCAAACGCTGGTGCAGGTCTATCGCCAGGCAACCGATCCACATCTCAGGCAGCGGGCGTTGGTAGGCATCGTGCTGTCGTTGCCGGAAAGCGAGGGAGATATCTATCCCGAGATACAACAAGCCATCAACACTTTGTGTCAGAATGAGCAAACCTGCCGTGAATTAGTGGAGTTGCAAATGCAAATGTTCTATTGTATGAACGCCGATGCCGATAACGAGAAGCTGCAAAAAGACATCATTCCCAACCTCATGAAAGGCAGTAACATCAGCATTTCGCGTGCGGGCATCGTGGAAAAAGAAGAAGATGAGGTAGATGAAATGCTCAACCCGGGTGCAGCAGACAAGGCCATGGAGGAGATGGAACGCAACTTCAACCAAATGATGAACATGCAGAAGGCTGGGTCGGACATCTATTTTGGCGGCTTCTCACAAATGAAACGGTTCGCGTTCTTCACCACGTTGAGCAACTGGTTCGTACCTTTCTACGAAGATCATCCTGAACTCAGGCAGGTAAACGACATACTGGGTGGCAACAAATTCATGCAGTTGTTGCTCGAGAGTGGCCCATTCTGCGACTCGGATAAATATTCTTTTGCGCTGGCACTGTCGTCAATCATTGACAAAATACCTCAAAACATGCGCGAAATGCTCAACAGTCAAGACATCCTCGGCACCTCGGTCAGCATGGAAGAGAAAAACAGTTCTGCCTACATCAGGCGAATGTATTTGCAGGATTTGTACCGCTTTTATCGCATCTACCACAACAAAAACGATTTTCACAATCCGTTTGATACAAGCGCTAGCGAAAACAGTGCGTTCTTCGTGATGTGCCCTTATTTTCGTGAGTCGCCCTTGAAGGATAGGATGACGGAAGTAGGAAAGTTCCTTTACAAGCACCATTTCTACAGAGAGCTGTGGCAATTGCTCGGCGCGTATGTGGATAGGGAGGATGTAGAGTATTGGCGACTGGCTGCCAGAGCGTATTATCGGGAGAAAGATTATCGGTCGGCCGATATGGCTTACACGAACGTTTTGGAGCTGAATGCCGATGACATGCAGGCCATTCGTGGGAAAGCACTCACCGGTTTTTATCTGGAAGACTATGAGCAGGCCGTCGAATACAACAAAAAGTTGTTGGAAATGGATGCCACGAACGAGCATGTGCAGCTGAATTTAGCCGTGTCGCTGATGAACAATGACGAGATAGAGGAGGGGATGAGCCTGCTGTTCAAGTTGAATTACGACCACCCCGAGAATCTGTCCATCCAGCGTTCGTTGGCTTGGGGGTATCTCCGACAACAGAAACCTCAGCAGGCAGCTCCCATCTACACGCGCCTGTTGGCCAATCAGCATCGCATGCCAACCGATTGTTTGAATGCCGGTTATTGCCAATGGTTTCTGTCCAATATGGAAGAGGCCATCAACTTGTTCAAGCAATATGTGGCGGAAACGGATAAAGAACGACCGATGCCGGGCGCCAACGCTTTGCTGCACGATGTGTTTGTGATGGATGCCGACCTGTTACAACAGTATGGTATCGGAGCGAAAGAGGCTTTCGTGATGGAAGATTTAGTAGCCAATGAGTAGTCGGGTCTAAACGTGATGCGTTTTTAACGCAGGGTGATGGCGGTTTGTGCATCACCCCTTTGACCATCATCTATCTATACAAAAACGGCCCCAAGCATGAATATATGCTTGAGGCCGTACATTTTTTGTCCAAAAAATCTTATCCTAAATATTTCATCAGGATTTTTGCATTACCGCTGTCGCGTAGCTTCGCAATACTTTTTTCGCGAATTTGTCTCACGCGTTCGCGCGTTAGTCCCAGCTGATCGCCAATTTCTTCCAGTCCCTTCTCGTGACGACCAATGCCGAAGCATTCTTTGATAATGATGATTTCACGCTCTTTCAGCACCTTGTTGAGCACCGCATCGAGCTCTTGTGCCATCGACTCGTGGTCCACATGCCTGTCGGTTCTGCTGTCTTCGCCACTAGGCATCACGTCGAGCATGGTGTTGTCTTCGCCGTCTTGGAACGGAGCATCTATGCTCACATGGTGTCCGTCGGCCATCATGCTCTGACTGATTTTGTCTTCATCGATGTTCGTTGCATCCGACAATTCAGAGATAGAGGGGCGGCGATGGTTCTCTTGTTCAAACCTGTTGATTTCGTGATTAATCTTGTTGAGCGATCCCACCTGGTTGAGGGGCAGTCTGACGATGCGGCTCTGTTCTGCAATAGCTTGCAAGATGCTTTGGCGAATCCACCAAACGGCATACGAAATGAATTTGAATCCACGCGTTTCGTCAAACTTCTGGGCAGCCTTAATCAGCCCTATGTTGCCTTCGTCAATCAGGTCTGTCAGTGATAGTCCTTGATGCTGGTATTGTTTAGCTACAGAAACAACGAATCGCAAATTGGCAGTAACAAGCTTGTCTTTGGCTCTCTCGCCTTCTGGTCCGCCCTTCTTAATCTTTTGTGCGAGTTCTATTTCCTCGTCAATAGATATCAGGGGGGCGCGGCCTATCTCTACAAGATATTTGTCTAACGCTTCACTTGAACGATTGGTAATGCTTTTCTGAATTTTTAATTGTCTCATCCTAAATACCCTAAACTTCTAACTGATTGATAATCTGAATATTGAATTAATATGTACAATAAACCTTGCAAAGGTACTTATTTTTATCGAAATATCCTAATGATTGTGGCGGTTGAACATTTAAACTTCATTAAATGTACTTTTTTAATGTTATTTCCCGTTGTGAGTGAGCTTGCTCATGCCATGGTAGCAAGGATTAACCTCATGAGTAGGAGGGGTGAGACATGATGCTGAATTTTCTTGACAACAAGGCTTTCGCTCCTTTGCTTATTTGCAAGCAACCGTGAAGGTCGTTGCAAATACGGCCAAAATGAGCCAAGTTTGTAACTGTCAGGCAGCCAGTAATTTGCGATTTTTCTGCACATTCAAGGATGCGTTTGATGTAGATTTTTGGTTAAAAGCATTGCTTTAACACGTCAATGTGTATGCCTTTGTGGGTCAATGGCATGCAGATTGGCCACCAAAAGGATGCATAAAGGGCGGCCAACGCTATGTTTTTGCCCAAAAATACGTTTTTTCCACCCTGACAATCTCCTGTTTTGCATCCTGCAAGCCTATTGATTTTTTCTATTTTGCAAGTTTTGAAACCCTGTTTTTGGGGTGTTTTTCGGGCAAAACATTTTACATCCTTGCGTCGTGATTGAGTGCGTTCCGAATTCCTGTAGGGGCGTGATTGAGCACATTCCAACACACGGATGACCCTACGGACGTGATAAATTTCGCCTCTACTGTTAAAAAATTCCTCTGCGGGTAAATGCATAACCAAATTGTAACCAATATGTAACGATTATATGAAAATATTTAGTTAATTTTGCAGTGAAATAAGTATAACAGGTTTTCATGCCTCTTTTTTAATTAAAAATTAACACAAAAATGCAGAAAAAAATTGTTTTTCTGATGTCCATGATGATGTGTTTGTGCACATCAATGATGGCACAGGTTACAACTTCCGCAATGAGTGGTAAGGTTACCCTTGAGGGAACCGGCGAAGAACTCATTGGTGCGACCGTCCAGGCGGTACACGAGCCTTCTGGAACTACCTATTCGGCAGTGACCAACGTGAACGGACGTTTTAACATTCAGGGTATGCGTACAGGTGGTCCTTATGCCGTTACGGTGAGCTATGTGGGACACCAGACGAAGACTTACAAGGATATCACGCTTCAGTTGGGTGAGGTGTATAACCTTGGCGTCACCCTTTCGGAAGATGCCGCCATGCTGGGCGAGGTCGTTGTCAGTGCTACGGCATCCAAGTTTGCGCAAGAGAAGACCGGTGCTTCGACCAACATCAACAACTCGCAGATGATGAATCTGCCTACGGTGAGCCGCAGCATCACCGACATCACGCGTCTTTCTCCTTATGGAGGCAATGGCATGAGCTTTGTCGGAACAGATGGTCGTACGGCCAACTTCACCGTGGATGGTGCCAACTTCAACAACAACTTTGGTTTATCATCGGCTCTTCCCGGTGGCGGCAACCCCATCTCTATCGAAGCTATTGAAGAGTTGCAGGTGGTGATTGCCCCGTATGATGTACGCCAAACCAACTTCATCGGTGGTGGTGTGAATGCCATTACCAAGTCGGGTACCAATACTTTCAAGGGCAGTGCCTACATTTATCACCAGAATGAGAACATGCGCGGCGATGCTGTCGAAGGATTCCAGATTACCAATGCGCGCGAGAAAGATCGCAAGACTACCTACGGTTTCACGTTGGGTGGCCCGATTATCAAGAACAAATTGTTCTTCTTCGTGAATGGTGAAACAGAAAAGGTTCCTACGGTAGCTAACCGTTGGAGAGCCTCTGAGGATGGCGTGGCCAATGCTCAGGAGTTTATTTCGCGTACGACGCTCAAGGATTTGCAGACCGTTTCTGACTTTGTGAACAAGAAATATGGATACAATACCGGTTCGTACACCAGCTTCCCCGCTGACATCAGCAACACCAAGCTGTTGGCACGCTTAGACTGGAACATCACAGACCAGCACCGTTTGGCCTTACGTTACAACTACACCAAGAACATGACCTGGCGCTCGCCTAACGCATCGTCTATGGATGGCGGTACACGCATGTCGGAAGGCCGTTTGTCGCAGGCATCTATGGCGTATGCCAATACCATGTATTCGATGGACAACCTGGTACACTCGTTCTCGTTCGACTTGAACAGTCGCTTGACAGAGAATCTTTCTAACCAGTTCTTGGCAACCTATTCAAAGCTGGACGACTTGCGTAGTTCTAATTCTTCAGAATTCCCCTTCATCGATATCCTGAAAGGAGGACAGGCTTACCTGTCGTTGGGCTACGAGCTGTTTACATGGAACAATGCCGTTCATAACAATGTGTGGAATGTGAAGGACGAGTTGACTTACTATGCAGGAAAGCATAAAGTCACCGGTGGACTGGCCTACGAATATAAGATGGCGGACAATGCCTACATGCGTAATGGTACAGGCTACTATCGCTATAGCAGTTTGGACGACTTCCTCAATGGTGCCGCTCCCGAGATTGTGAACCTCACTTACGGCTACGATGGCGAGAGTGCGCCGGCCGCTCGTGTACGCAGTAACAAGATTTCTGTATACGGACAGGATGAATGGTCGGTTATGGACAACTTCAAGTTGGTTTACGGTCTGCGCATTGACAATCTCTCATTCGTCAACAGCGACTTGATAACCAACAAGGCTATCTATGACCTTGATTACGATGGGCGTCGCATTGACACGGGAAAGTGGCCTTCAGCCAACTGGATATTCTCACCGCGTGTAGGATTTACCTGGGATGTCTTGGGAAACAAGTCGCTCAAGGTGCGTGGCGGTACGGGTCTCTTTGCCGGCAATTTGCCACTGGTGTTCTTCACCAACATGCCTACCAATGGTGGTATGGTGCAGTATCAGGCACAAATCAACGCTGCCAACGCTGCCAAGCGAGGATTTGACATGGATACCTTTGCAGGCGGACTGGTGACCGATGCCAATGGTAAAGCCACGCAGAAAGCGCTCTATGACAAGCTGATTTCTTTGGGCTATCCTTCTACCATCAAACCCGAGGACGGAACGGTTCCATCTGCTATCGCCGCCGTGTCAGAAAACTTTAAGTTGCCACAGGTATGGAAGGCATCCGTGGCTATCGATTATCAAGTACCGGTGTCGTTCCCATTCACCTTGTCGGGTGAGTTTATTTACAATAAGACGCTTAACGAAACCAGCATTTCAGACTGGAGTATTCCTTCTGTAGGCGGGTTCGCACGATTCAATGGTGTAGACAACCGTCCTATCTATCCTACGGGATTCCGTACCAACACCAAGGCTTTTGTTCTGGAGAATACCAGTCGCGGCTATGGTTGGACGGCTAACTTAACCGCCAATGTACAACCGGCAGAGTGGGTTAGCTTGATGGCTGCCTATACTCACAACGTGGCTAAGAGTGTGACGGGCATGCCTGGCTCTAACGCAGAGTCGGCATTCACCTACGTTCCAACCGTGGAGGGACCGAACCACATCAAGTTGCACAACTCGCAATACAACACGCCCGACCGATTGGTGGCATCGGCTACCATCCACGATAAGAGCGGTAATCACTATAGTTTGTTCTATGAAGGATGGAGAGGTGGAGCCAACTACTCGTTCATGACCACCAATGATATGAACGGTGACGGATACAATTATGACGCCATCTACATTCCTACCGATCAGCAAGTGGCCGACAAGCAATTCCGTTTCGTATCGGAAGACGATAAAACTCGGTTCATGGATTATGTGCATGCAAATGATTATCTGAGCAAACATCAGGGAGAATATGCCGAGGCTTACGCGCTTTACTCTCCTTGGGTGCATCGCATTGACTTCGCTTACAAGCACGATTTCAAACTCAACGTAGGGAAGACAAAGCATGGTTTGCAGCTGAGCTTCGACATTAAGAACCTGCTCAACCTCTTTGACTCAAAGTGGGGTGTGGCCAAATACTTGAATCCTGCCATCGGTTCGGATGCCCGTATCCTTAAATACGAGGGTGTTGACACAGACGGTGTGGCTAAGTTCTCTACAGCAAAAGCTATCAATGGCAATATTGAAACGTTCACACCGAGCTATTCTATCGGCCAGTGCTGGTACATGTCGGTGGGTATCAAGTATACGTTCAACTAAAGTCAAGCATACATTTAACTAACAGTAAAACAAAAGGATATGAAACTAAAATATATCATTCCATCGTTCATCGCAGTCATTGCCATGTTTACAGGCTGTTCGGACGACAACGAACCCACCTATCTGAGCAACTTGAAGGTGTCTTCTTCTTATGTGGCTTTCGACGTGAAAGGTGGAACACAGAAGATTACCGTGACGGCTACGGAAGACTGGAGCATGGACTTCATGGTTCCGGTTAAGGCCGATTCGCTGGATGATGAAAAGGGTATCGTGAAATACAACGTGCCAACCAGTCAGATGGCAACCAAGGAAAACAGTTGGATCAAAGTGTCACAATTGAGTGGTGGCGCTGGAACTACCGACATTTCTTTCACCGTTGGCGCTACAACAGCTACGCGTTCGGTTACCATACGCATAAAAGCCGGTGACAAATATCAGAACATTATCGTTGCTCAGATTGACGATTCTCCTACACCCGAAAGTACTGTGAAGGACGTATTGAAGGGTGTTGACAGCAAAACCTACCGTGTGACAGGAATGTGTGGCAAAATCATCAGCACCTCATACGGTAACTGGTACATGGTAGATGGTGAGGGCAACGAACTCTATATCTATGGTACAAAGGACGCATCAGGCGCTTATAACTGGAAGAAGTTCAACATTGCTCCTGGTGATCTTGTCACTGTTGAAGGTGCCAGGACAACCTATATGTCGACTGTTGAGATAGTGGATGCCACATTTATCTCGGTGAAGAAGGCGCTCTTGCTCAGCAAAGAGACCAACAAAACCATCGACAAGGAAGGCAAACCGTTCAACATTGCCATCACACAGAAAGGCGAAGGATTGAGTTTCAAGTCGAATGTCGACTGGATGACGATAGAGTCAGGCTACACAGTCAACAAGAAGGGTGACTTGGTGTTTACCGTCAACCCTTCTGAGAACGCGACAGGTAAGAAACGTGAAGGCACACTTACGTTCAAGAGTACCAAGGGAAAGGAAGAGTCTGTGTTGACAGTTTCCATCATTCAGCTGGGTACTACTCCTGTCACCACAGGCGGTATCACTGGAATTTCATCTGCCATATCAGCCAGTACTGATAGAAATAAGCAGGTGAACTTCGACGTTATGCTCACCGATGCTAAGGTGACCTACAAGAATGGCAGCAACATTTTCGTCGAGGACGCAACAGGTGGCTTGCTACTTTACAGTGGCAATTCAAGTCTTGCTGTGGGTGATGTCATCAATGGACGTGTGTGGGGCGCAGGCTATGCATACAACGGACTGCCTGAAGCCACGTCGTTGCAAACCGAATTGGCCAAAGTTACCAAAGGTGATACACCCAAACCTACGGAAGTGACGCTTGCACAGCTTGCTGCTGACTATGGTAAATACATCAATCGTTATATTCTCATCAAAGACGCTACCGTGGGTAAGACCATTGACGTGAAGTACTCGGGCGTGAAAAGTGCAGGTGAGTTGACAGATGGTACAAACACATTTGCCCTTAATCACCAAAAGTCAGGCAAGTACAACGGTAAGAACATCTACTATTATGTTCAGGCTGCCAAGGACAGTAAGGTGAATGTTGTTTGCATCCCTTCTGTTTACAAGACGAAAAAACAATTGAATATCTGGGACAAGAGATGGATTCGTAATAAGTAACGATTCCTGATTAAGATTTATTTTGAGAGGGTGTGCTTCGCGGCATGCCCTCTTTTGCTTTGAAATTTAGCAGAAGATTAAATGACATCATCTCTTTGTGGTGTGTCATTATTTAATTATCTTTGCCGTACAACTAAAACATACAAGAACATTATGGTTATAGATTTCAATGATTTAGACGAACAGACCATAGAAGGTTTCAAAGGAGGTAAAGGCACACTTGTTACGCGCAACTTTGCGGATGATAAGTGCAAAATTATGTTGAGCACACTCAAGCCAGGCGCTTCGACCGGACTTCATACCCACGTTGATAATTGCGAGGTGGTCTATGTCTTAGAAGGAACGTTGACGTGTCATGATGACGGAGAGGCAAAACAAGTGCAAGCCGGACAAGTGCATTATTGTCCAATGGGACACCAACATTACATGGAAAACCTTACATCATCGGATGTCCGTTATTTTGCCATCGTTCCAGAACATCATTAAGAATATATTCTCAGCATAAACAGTCATGTATCAAGGCGACATCTTTGTCGTATGTACGGGGCAAGTTGCTGATAGATTCGAATGTTTGCTACCTGTATTCTTTTGATTATGAGGAAAAATATTTAACTTTGTGGCTGTTATGACGGAAGGAAAGATTATCAATGGGCGTCCTCAACTGGCCATCATTGATTCCAACACGCTGGCTGTGTTGGGATTGAAGCAAATCTTACAGAATGTGATGCCGGTCATGGACGTAACCACGTTCGGCTCGTTTGAAGAGCTGACAGAATGTGCCGTGGATTCTTTTTTCCATTACTTTGTGTCGATGAGCATTGTGTTGGAACATCGTCAGTTCTTCCTTGACCGACAAAAAAAGACGATTGTCTTGGCTGCTTCCATTGATCCCTCCACCCAACTTTCTGGATTTCATAGTCTTTGTGTCAATGTTCCGGAAGACCAGTTGGTGCGTTCGTTGTTGATGTTGGAACAAAATGCACATGGCAGGGGACAGCGTTTCCCGTCTACACTGAAAACATTGAAGACCAAAATCCTGTCTGATCGAGAGATTGAAGTGTTGTCACTCATTGTTCAGGGATATATTAATAAGGAGATAGCTGACCAGTTGAACATTGGCATGACAACGGTTATCACGCATCGTAAGAACATCATGGACAAGCTGGGGGTGAAGAGTGTTTCGGCTCTCACCATCTATGCGGTGATGCACGGGTATGTAGATATCAACAAAATATAAAGATGTACCCCGCCAATGTAGCGTCAAGAATCTTCTTGGCGTTGGTTGCTTTTTAGGTCAATGGCACTTTTTAGGCCGCTTTTAATGCTTATAACACGGGCGCTAACAAGTGAGCAAACCATCCACGCAGCTTCTGCCAAGGCGTTCTAAACTCATTCCAGCTCTTGGGAGTGAGCAGAAAACTATCTTTCTTATCATCGTCAAACAGCTTGTCCAGCTGGCGAGTAGTGCAGCGATCAACAATTACAGCGTTTTCTTCATAGTCGAAATTCAGACTCCTGGCATTGAGGTTGGCGCTTCCTACCGTGCAGAATTTGCCATCTACCATAATCACTTTGGTATGGTGGAAACCATCTGTAAACATCCACACGTTCGCCCCTTGCTTCATCAGTTTGTGCGCATTGTAGAACCCACAGTCGGGTGTTAAGGGAATGTCGCTGCTGGTCGACAGCATAATCTCTACTTTCACACCTCGCTTGATGGCCTTTTTCAGTGCTTTCTTGATGCCCCGATTCAGTGTAAAATAGGGATTGATGATTTTCAAACTGTCTCGAGCTGCATCGATAGCTTCCACATAGAACGTCCTAATCATCTCGTTACTGATGCGCGGTTCACGGTTCACGATGCCTACCATCTTATCGCCTGACGTGCTGCAAGTGTCCGACTTGAGCCCTTTGATATACCCCCTGTTGCGGTGACCTCTATAATATTTTGCGCCATGCACGTTCTGCTTGGCCGTTTTATTCCACATTTTCAGGAAGATGCGTTGCAGTTCGTTCACCGCTAATCCCTCAATTCTACAGTGCATGTCATTCCATTTTCCCACCTGCCGGGTACCTTTGATGTAGTAGTCGGCCACGTTCATGCCACCTGTGTAGGCCACCTCGCCATCAATGACGGCAATCTTGCGATGGTCGCGGCTCAACACATGATTGATCCAAGGAAAGGTGATGGGGTCAAATTTGTAGATTTCAACACCTTTGGCGCGTATCGAGTCCAGGTGTCGTTTCTTCAGTGGACGATTGTTCGACGCATTGCCAAAAGCATCAAACAATGCTCTTACCTCCACACCCTCAGCCGCTTTCTCTTCCAAGATGTCGAATAACAGTCGCGCAATGGAATCATTTCTGAAGTTGAAATACTCCAGATGTACGCTACTCTTGGCTTGCTTGATGGCCAAAAACAGATCATCAAACTTCTCTTGTCCGTCCATCAACAGCGTCACACTGTTGTCATGTGAGAACCTCACACCCTTCTCTCGCAAGGTTTGGACGATGAGTGAGTCTGAGCTCTGCGCATCAACTGACGTGCAGGCGATGAAACATAAAATGAATAATAGAACTCTCAAATTTCAGTCAATGGAGGCTTTTATAGCATGCACGAATAGTGGTCGACGACCCCTAACAAATGGTTGTCGCTGTCAACAACCAGTACCGTATGTATTTTGTACTTGTGCATGATGGTTTGTATCTCTGTGATTTTTGTGTTCGGTGAAACCGTTTTTGGACTCGTTGTCATGATGTCGCTTACCGTCTTGTTGAAGAACTGGGCTTGCCACTTCTCCATCGCACGCCTAATGTCGCCATCGGTAATCAGTCCTACCACTTTCTCGTTCTCCAACGAAACGCCCAAACCCAGTTTTCCTTTGCTCACATGAATGATGGCTTCGCCCAGATGCATCTCTTTGGGGATGATGGGCAGGTTGTCTGAACGCATCACGTCGGAGGCTGTTGTGAGCAACCGCTTGCCCAGTTCGCCACCCGGATGAAACTGTGCGAAGTCGTTTGGCTTAAAGTTTCTCACCATCATCAGCGCAATGGCCAGCGCGTCTCCCATGGCCAGTGCAGCCGTTGTGCTGCTCGTAGGTGCCAGATTCAGTGGACAGGCCTCTTTCTCTACGCTGCATGTGATGTGCGCGGTCGAGTATTTGGCCAGCAATGATTTGGGATTTCCGCTGATAGATACCACCGGTACGCGCATGTGCAGCACCATGGGCAGGAAGCGAAGCAGCTCATCGGTCTGGCCGCTGTTGCTCAAGGCCAGCACCACATCGTCGGGTGTCATCACGCCCAAGTCGCCATGGTAGATGTCCAGCGGATTGATATAGAATGCTGGTGTACCCGTTGAAGACAGTGTGGCAGCTATCTTGGCACCGATGTTGCCACTCTTGCCGACACCAGTGACGATGATTTTGCCCTTGCAGTTGAACATCATGTCTACGGCCTTTTCGAAGTTTTCATCCAGTTGTGGAATCAGCTCCAGCAGTGCCTGCGCTTCATCCTTGATGCACTGTGAGGCGTATTCTCTTACATGTTTAAGCGATTCTTTCGTATTTTCTTCCATGAATCTGTTATTATGTATGCGGTGCGTCTATTGTAGTAGTGATGCGATGAGGGGTTCCAGCTTGTCCAATTCCAACATGTTGGCAGCGTCACTTAGTCCTTCATCCGGTGTTGGATGGGTCTCAAAGAAATATCCCGTTGCCCCAAAAGCTTTCGCAGCGTGTGCCATAGCCGGTATGAATCGTCGGTCACCGATGGTTTTTCCCTCACCCGCCCCCGGTCTTTGAACGCAGTGTGTGCAGTCCATAATCACCGCTTTGACAATCTCTCTCATGTCGGGGATGTTCCTGAAGTCAACCACCAGATTGTTATACCCAAAGCAGTTACCGCGCTCGGTGAGCCATATTTCCTTGGCACCACTCTCCATAGCTTTCTCTACGGGGTGTCTCATGTCTTTTCCACTGAGAAATTGTGCCTTCTTGATGTTCACAATTTTGCCGGTTGCAGCAGCCGCCACCAGCAAATCAGTCTGCCTACACAAAAACGCGGGTATCTGCAAAATGTCGCACACCTCACCCACTGCTTCCGCCTGCCAGCTCTCATGAATGTCCGTGGTAATCCTCAGTTTGTACGTTTCTTTGATGTGGGCGAGCATTTGCAGGCCTTTTTCCAGACCAGGACCTCTGAACGAATGAATTGACGTGCGGTTGGCCTTGTCAAACGAAGCCTTGAAGATGATGTCCGTACCGAGCTTTCGGTTGATATCAACCAGTCGTTGGGCAACGGTGTCCAACAGTTCTTCCGATTCGATGACGCAGGGGCCTGCGATAAAGATGGGTTGCATAATCCGTCGTATAAGTTATGTGTACAAAGTTACAGAAATAGCGTTTAATCGCCAAAGCTTTAACATTTCATTCGTTGTTCCTTGCCAACTCATCTTGCAAAATTAAGAAATTTTCTGCATTTGGCCCGTCCTTTTCTGTTTTTCCATGCATATTTTGCCTTCGAGTTGAGGTAAGATCAGTGCCCCATCAAGAAAATGATTGCCTGAATTGAAATCGCATACACGTTGCTTGGCGTTATTTGAGCAATTATGTTTATCTTTGCATAAGATAGGCTTCGCCTCAACAAAGTAAGTAAACTTCCTTTGTTTTCGGCTTGCACTATCTTTGCATATATCCAGGGAATAATGAAATATGAATCCATCCTTCCTAACAAATCAGAAAAAACGTTGAAGTGTTTAAAAACAATTTTGAATAAATAGCATCTTATTATTTCACGATTGATAAATTATAATATTCTGATTACTTAGAAGTATAAAGACAGCAATATGGCAAACAAAAAGATGAACTTGACGGATTTTCCAGAAGAAATAACAAAAGACGGAGTCAAAATTTATGGCGAAACTTCTTATGAAAATCAGATGGCCTTATTAAGCCATTACCTCCATAACCAGCAGTTGGGAACAGATCCCACTCAGAAAGAAAGAGTCATTTTGGCTATCCGTGAGTTCATTGCTCGTAAAAAGCCACATCAGCCAATGAGCGATGACGATTTGAGTGATGAGCAGATATGGAAGGTAGCAGAATCCCCACGGCAGTATAATCTTTTTGCAGACTTTTTCAATGTGCCTTTCCCAACTCCTAAACAACCTCGGTTTACCTTCATTGATTTGTTTGCTGGCATTGGAGGTTTCCGCATTGCTCTTCAGAATCTGGGAGGTAAATGTGTTTATTCTTCAGAGTGGGACAAACAAGGAGAAAAGACATGTTATGCAAACAGTTGTGAAGTGACATCTGATGGCTTTTGTAATAATTCATTAGCGGCTTAAGATATGGTAAATAAATGGACACGAGAAGAAACTATCATTGCATTCAATTTATATTGTAAGATACCTTTTAAGGTTAGTAGCAAGTCGCATCCAATGATTGTAAAATATGCCAAAATCATTGGAAGGACACCAAGTGCGCTTAATATGAAGATTGGTAATTTAGGCAGACTTGACCCAAAATTAAAAGAGAGGGGTATTGTAGGATTGACACATGGAGCTAAAATGGAGCAAGAGGTGTGGAAAGATTTTTATGATAATCCCGACAAACTCGCATATGAAAGCGAGTGCCTAATAGCAAAATACACCAAGAATGATTTAGAAAAAGCGGCAAATGTAGACATTGACCATTTACCAGAAGGCAAAGAGCGTTTGGCTATTGTTAAACAAAGGGTAAATCAGTCATTCTTCCGCTCCGCTGTTATGTGTTCATATGATTTTAAGTGCTGTATATCCGGTGTGGGAAATTCTGAACTTTTGGAAGCATGTCACATCTTAGATTGGAGTGAAGATAAAAATAATCGGAGCAATCCAGAAAATGGATTGTGCTTAAACTCGTTGTTCCATAAGGCTTATGACAAATATCTTATTGCTATAACGCCTGACTATAAGATTATTATCTCGGATGAAATGATTGAAAAGACAGAAGACGAGTCCTTTAAATGTTATCTGCTTGGCCTTCAAAATAAAAAGTTGATTTTGCCTAATCGTTTCTATCCAAAGCCAGATTTTTTAGATTATCATTATCAGAAATATTTAAGTAAATAGCATGATTTTGACTTTACATATTTGAATTTATGCCATTAACTCAATGTCAGTCGTAAAAAATACAAGATATGAAAGGCACCCTTTTCAACGCTGGAAAAACCACTAATTTCACATTTATGATAGCTGGTCACGAGTTCACTGATTCTGAAATCGCAACGGTTAACGCCATCAACACGCGGACTAAGATGATTGACCGAGTAAAGAAAATACAAGAAATGGGTGGATTGTTCGAGTTCATGACCATGGACGATTCTATATGTTGCAACAACTTTATTCTGATAGACAGTTGCCTGCCAACCATCATGGCGGCCATTCTTCTGGAAAGCAACCAAGGAGGTGGCAAAGATATGAAACACCTTACAGAGAAAATTGCAGCGAAAAATCCAATGGAATACGACATGACGCACAATCATAAGTACTATGAATGTAAGGTGAAAAACTTCTTGGTGGCATCAGCTCTTGGCATGGTGCCACATACACCTTGGAGCGGAAAGTACGAAGCCAATGGAGGTTATCTTATTGTAAAAGATGATGGTGACGTTCTCTGTTATCATTTCTATGACCCCAATCTTTTTGAGGAGTATCTCTATTGCAACACAAGACTCGAAACCCCTTCTTTAACCAAGTATGGATTTGGTGAGCTTTACCGTGAGCAGGATGGAAAACTGTATTTCAAACTTAACCTGCAAGTCCGTTTCAAGTAATCGCATTATTCTAAAGTGCGTCCTTTCATGTTTTCACATTGAATGAAAGTGACGTGCTGTTCACTGCCATCGTATTGCCGAAAGCCCATGAGTGATACACTTACCCCACAACAACGTCATGCGAACATGGCCGCCGTTCACAGTAAGAACACCAGGCCAGAGATGATTGTGCGCAAATGGTTGTGGAGCCATGGATACCGCTATCGGTTGAATCATCCCCGCCTTCCGGGCAAGCCCGACATTGTGATGCGGAAATACCGCACTTGCATCTTCGTCAATGGCTGCTTTTGGCATGGGCACGAGGGGTGCAGATATTACAGAATACCTAAATCCAACACAGAGTTCTGGGTAAAAAAAATACGAAGAAATCAAGAAAGAGACCGTGAGGTGTGTCGCCAACTGGCGGCAATGGGGTGGCACAGCATCGTGATTTGGGAATGCGAGTTGAAACCATTGCGAAGAACGAACACGCTGGAATCCTTGGTGTTCACACTCGACAGAATCTTTCTGCAAGACCGCCGAATCAAAAACTATCAAATGCCGGAAGAAGAGCCTTCGATGGCAGCGGAAGACCGACCGGACGGGTATGAAAGTGTGATGGAAGAGCAAAAACCATAGCTGTTTGTCTTTATTGTTTGTCCTGCGGCGTGTCACTCTTGTCAAGGCAAACCGCATCTTGATGTTCTTTTCGCTCTGTAAGCAGGTTATAACCTATCCATTTTTTCCTTGCTAATAGTTTAATATAGGCATCGTCATTTATGACCGCGATCCAGTTCTCGCACATTTTTTTCACACCTCGTGCATTCATGATAGAAACGCTTGTCGTCCTGCCACCACCTATTCTTGGTTGGACGATTCTCCCCCAGTCTTCTATTGAAAGGTTATCCTGATAAAACGCAGCAATATATGTTGGCAAACCGTCAATGAAGTCCCATAAAACAGCTAACAAATGATTTGTTGTCCTGTGATGAGCTTTCCAGTCGAAAGAATTGATAAGGCTAACTCTTTGTTCACCAATAAGCGGTTTGATGGCTTTTGATGCGGGTGGAGTGCTCCCGCAAGTTGCTTTTACTTCTATACCCCCATATTTGAACGGACTAAAATGCTCTTTGTCTTTTGGACATCTCTTTCCTTTAATTTCAGTGTAAAGAGAGTTGAAAAATGCTTTTTTCGTAGGGGTGTCAACCAATAGCAAATCAGGATACCCATCTTGATGCAAATTCGATTCAAGTTTTCCATTAGACATTTTCACAACGCTTCTCGCAAAATACTCACCAACCATTCCACTAAGATTTCTCATACCAAGAGTCTCGAAAATATTGATGTCGAAACGCATGGTCGTGTCACTTAGTTCTTTGAGAGCGTTGTTTGCGTAGTTCATGGCATCCACGATGTTTTGCGAGGATAAAACGGTCACGCCTTGATAGGTGACGTTTTGTTTTTGATTTTGGATGTAATCTCTATTCATACAAGCAATGTCTTATATAGTTTATGATGACAGAGGCTGTGAATTGTTCGTGTCAAAAACAAAAAAGCCCCCTTTTTTATAAAAGAGGACGCAGAAGAAATCGCTGTGTATCAAGGCTTAGCACTGCCCACTTCAGACAACAATCGAACTATCCACGCCCTCGTATGAGTGTGAATATCCAAAGAGTTGGCTAACTGAAGTTTCGTTGAAGTGCTAATTCTGATACTCAGTTGATTCAAGGATATGGTGTAAAATGTTTTTCTTCTTACATAATGTTATGAATTTGAAATATCAATCAAATGTTTGACAATCTTGTCAGTGAGGAGAGGAGGTATGCTTTCACCTATCGTATCTCTGATCAAACCGTCTGGTACAAGTTTTCCATCTATCTCGAAAGAGTAGGGATATTGGGCTATGGTTTGAATGATGAGGCCTTCGTGCAATGATAAAACCCTGTCTTGGGTGGGATGCAGTTTGTTGTCAGAGCATGCGTACTGGAAGTTTTGTGTTAGTGTGCTTGCAGGTACGTCCCAATACATTCTCTTATATGCACTGACAAAAGCCTTCATGATTCTTTTCTCACCTGTCTTTTTGTCTATAGTGTATGGTCTTGGCAATAATGCTCCGCATTTCTCGCAGTACAGAGGAGTGTCTGTGCTTGCGCGATTTACACCTTCTGAATTATGTTTTGCCCCATGTAATTTATTTCCTTGATACATGCAATCGGGGTTAATACATTGATTATTCATGGCACTCTGACCTTCTGGCGTGTTATGAACCCACGACAATTTAACATCATCTAATATCGGAACTTTATGAAGTTTGTTGTTGGGGTCTACATTTTCTCCTTTGCGAGAACTTATGGGAGGTAAGTTATAAATGGCATCTCTAAGTGAAAGCCACCGATGAGTAAATATCGTTTCTTTTTCAGAATGTGTAGGAGCAGGGAGCAACTGGTGTGTCTTGCGATATTCTTCTTTGCCTTTCGCTGTATGTGTGAAGATGGTTATCAAACGATTTCTGTGCTGCGGTACACCATAGTCAGCGACGTCTATTACTTGCGGACTTCCCACATACTCGTCACCAAGTTCTCTGTTGATGTAGTCAATGATGTTGATTACACCTTTTCCATCTTCGATAACTGTATTTGTCATATTGGGTACATTCTCAAAAATAACCCAGTCGGGTTTTAGTGCTTTCACTATTTCAACAGCCGGCACTATGAGCTTGTTTCTTGGGTCAAACTTTGGACGAATGCCTTTTTTCAAATTGTTTAAGATGGTACCCATGCCATTGGATGACATGCCTTGACAGGGCGGTGTCGCTATGACGATGAACGGATTGTCCGAGTATCTGTCTTTATAGTATTTTATGATATCGTCTTTTAAATCCCAGATATCACCACAAAATCCTTTTGCTTGTGGATGGTTGTGTGTGAAAAGTCGCATGCGCTCGGGTAGCAATTCACATGCAACTACCGTATCTACTCCGTTTGCTTGAAGCCCCAAGTCCCCTATGCCAGAAGAGCAAAAAAGGCTTATGGCTTTCTTCTTGTTTTTCTTATCTACCATTCCGTTGTTTACAAATAGCCGGTAAAGAGCTTTGATACTGCAACATCTTAATTCTTGTTTTCTCTTTTATAAACACCTGTGCCGCAAAGAAAAGTTGCAGTAGGTATTGCCATGTCGTGAAAATTACTTCACCTTTGAGTTGAAATAAAGACTGCGAATATAGCAATATACATGACAAAGATACAAATAAAATTTTATAAACTTACTCCATTTGGCGGAATATTTACAGTCATGGCTCACGGCAATTTCATTCTTAGAGTCAACCAGCAAGTGCAAAATTACAAAACGTGTTTGAAGAACTCTCGTTTTGGTGTAGAAAAGTTTAATTTTTCTCTCGGTCTTTCGTTCAATTTCTTTTGTATCGACATAATTCTCTTGTCTGTATAACGT
>JAQYPT010000042.1 GCA_028726625.1 Prevotellaceae bacterium
AGTTCGGGGCGGACGCATTCCTCGAGCTTCATTCCGTCTTTGAGACCGCCAAGAAACACGGAAATACTCCATATAACGCTGTTCAAGCCTTGTTTGAGGTTTGAAAATCTGGCATGCCATTACCACCGCTGAATAGTTACAAAATGGTATATTCGTAAATATGTTTGCTGTTTTACCATAAAATACTTGTTTTTTCTGGAATTTTGCAATATCATTGCACGAAAATTAAAGAAGTTTATGGACAAAAGCACTTTCAATAAGCGGTTAGCTAAACGCGATAATCAAATGCAAACTGAGTATTTTTTAAATACACAATCGTCATGTATGTATTATTTTGAAGTTACGTCAATTAAAGAATACATACATGACTATCCAGAAATATTAACTCAATCACACACACATCATTTTTATCTAATAATATGGTTTTGGAGCGGGACAGGAATTCACATTGTAGATTCAAATGAGTACGATATTCATCCTGGGCGGCTATTCTTTCTTGGTCCAAAACACATAAATAGCTTTCGTAATCTTTCAGGTGAGTCTGGTGCCGTTTTTACATTTCACGAAAGTTTTTTCAACCTAGTTCAAGAAAGGCTTTCAGACTTTATTAAATTCGAAATATTTCATCGCATTGAGAAATGCGTATATTGTGACAGCGACAGTAATTCCGATATAATATTAAATCGCATCATCGATAATATAAACACAGATATTAACGAAAGCGACAAAATGATTCAACATTATATAATGTCCGTTCACTTCACAAATTTTATACTTCAAGCTCAAAGACGATGTGTTTGGAGCCAAAATGTCAGAAGAAAAATTGACAGTCAATCATATCAGACTTTTCTTGACTTCATTGCTTTGGTTGAAGCCGAGTTTCAGAAGAAGCATGATGTCTATTGGTATGCAAGAAAATTGGGAATATCTAAAGCATTGTTATCTAGATATGTAAAGATGTATGACTCAACTCCCAATCATGATTTGACCCCACTAAAAATCATCAACTTAAGAATAATGGAAGAAATCATAAAGTTGTTAAAACATTCTACAAATAGCCTTAATCAAATTGCTAATTCATTGGGATTTTCTGATAATTCAAACTTTACAAAATTCTTCAAGCATAATGACCCCTAAAAACGAACACCATCGGAGTATCGGAATAATTGGCAGGAAGAACGAGAATTAGATTGAATGCTTGTGAAAATGAGAAAAGGCAACGTTAAGCAAATTAATATAATCTTGAATATTGCTGTCCGCTAAAACTTTTTTTGAGCATATAATTAGGGCGTCCTTGTTTTTTTTGTTGACACATGAATTATCTACATAAGCGCTTGATAAAATCGGAGAACGAGTAAAAAAATTACTTTATTCTCACAAAGAAAACCTTGTCTATTAGTGTCGGTTTCTTGTAAGTTTTTTGCGGAGTTGGGGAATTTATATATATAATCGTATCCCCATCGTCAAATTCCCCCAATTGATCTATAATGCCATTATGATAGACAATTTCATTCCATTCATCCATTCCTCCAACCTTCCATGTTCCTACAGAATCAGCCATAAATGGCACGGAAAATGATAAGGAAAATGTCATATCAGAATTAAATATTAATCTTAAATTATTATATTTTTCAATAGAGTCCTTATAAATTTCAGAATCAGTATGATTAAAATCTAATTTATAAATTCCTACGATACTATTTATTTTATTGTATCTATAATTATAATCAGATATGCACCAATATAGCACATATCCAATTATAAAAAAGAAGAATATTATAGCGGGTCTTTTCATTTTGGGTTCTTTATATAGGGCCTGCTAATTAGTTGAAAAAACGTCTGGCACTAATCTTTGTCAGAGGTTATGATTTGGCCCAACTCCTGGTAGAACGTCTCCACCTCGCCCAAATAAGTTTTCAATATCTTACCATCGGGACCTATCAGCACCTTATAAGGATAGCCTTTCACCCTATATGCGGTCTCGACCTTCGCATCGGTGTCTCTCACCTGCGGCCACGGCAACTGGTATTTCTTCAAAGCCTGTTTCCATTTTTCGGCTTTGTCGTTGCAATCGATGCCCACAAACTCAATGCGGTCGCCGTATTGGGCATAGCATTCTTTCATTTTGGGAAATCCCTTGATGCACCATGTGCACCATGAGCCCCAGAAGTCCAGCAGCACATATTTACCCCGCAGGGAACTGAGCGTGAGCGTATCGCCCTGCGGCGTGGGGAGGGAAAAATCGGGGGCCATCGCGCCTACTTTAGCCGTATCGGCTACTTCTTTCCGAGCTTTCCTCATCACGGCCATCCGCTCAAAGGCTTGCTGCCACATATCCAAATATCCTTTGAAACGACCATTGCGCACTGCGGGACTAAGCTTCCGTATGACCGGAACCACACGGTCCATATTCACGTCAAGCACCAAAGTCGCCGTGGCGTCCTCGTCGGGATGTTGTACGATGTACTCCTCGACCACAGGGTACATGCGCCGATTGATGTCACGGTTGGCGGCTTTGCGTATGCTGTCGAGCCGAACGGCATTGTCACCGGCAGCCACTCCCGCCTCATACTCTTTTTTGGCGATGCCAAATTCCTTGTGGAAAGGCCTTCCCACGTCCGTCACTTTGGCGTACTGCTGATAGAACGCGCTGCCCGAAATGCGGACGCTATACTCGTCGATGAAATCTCCTTCAATGTTGACAAATTCGTTGGGGACAAAGAAAAAGTACATGACCTTTTTGGGACTGGATTTCAACCGAAGTGACCCTTGGTAGGCCTTGTCAATATAAAGCGAAAAATTGAAATGGCCGTTGTTGACGGGCGTAGCAAAATTGATGATCTTCTTGTCTGGGTTTCGCTCAACATACTCCACGAGGATGGAGTCGTTTTCAACGTCGGTCAGCACGCCGCTCATCGTAAAATTGCTCTGTGCCGAGACCCCTGACGAAAACAGCCACGTTGCCACCGACAAAATAAAGAATTTCAATTTACATGCTCTTTTCATCTTATTGGGATTTAAAGTTGTTTTCCAATGTTTCGGCAAGCTGCCTCATTCACGACAAAATTAGGTAAAATAGTTGATTTGTCAAAGTGTTTTCGTTTTGCTTCTTTAATGTTTTAACACCAAAGGTAGTCATTTTTGGAGAATTATACAAATATTCCGATATATATATCAAAAAGGTAGATTCAACTTCAAAACGCTTTTCATCCCGCACGCAAGAGATGGCAAGTCGGGCTTCTCGCATCATGCACGCAACCACCTGAAATCCAATACGTTGAGAAAAACGCCAAAACCACCTTTCAATAGCATGGAGATTAGAGGACAATAGCATGAAGATTGGAGGTTAAAGGCAACGAGTTTAGAGGGCAAAGGCATGGAGATTGAAATCCATCGTCCATGCGCTGGGTAATGAGGGCAACTGACGGGAGCGGAGCATCTGATGGCATGCTTTGCCTGGAAGTGACAAATAATCGGCAGGGCAAAGCATAATTCATGAATTTTTTACTAACTTTGCAAACAGATGGCTCGAGCCGGAAAGGCAGCTGGCAACGGCCCACAACAACGATTTTGGAACAGTGAAATTCAGCGAAGTAATCGGACAGGAAGACGCTCAGGCGCGCCTTTTACAGCTGGTGCGCGAGAACCGTGTGCCCCATGCCATCATGCTTTGCGGCCCGTACGGCAGTGGCAAGTTGGCCTTGGCCTTGGCTTTCGCCTCCTATTTGCTGGGCGAACGCAACGAAGAGGGGCAATCGGTGCTGAACAACGACCATGCCGTGACCAATGCCGAGGCCATGCTGAGCAACTGGGAGCATCCTGACTTGCACTTCACCTTCCCCGTGATTCGCCCAACAGGCACCTCGTCTGACCATAAAATGGTGAGCGACGACTTTGGCAGGGAATGGCGAACGCTGCTCAAAGAAGGTGCTTATTTCAGCATGGATCAATGGCTCGACCGCATGAAGGCCACCACGCAGCAAGCCCAAATATTTGAGGCCGAGAGCGATGAGCTGACCCGCAAGCTGAGCTTGAAATCGAGTCAGGGCGGTTATAAAATCTCCCTCATCTGGCTGCCCGAGCGCATGAATCAGGTTTGTGCCAACAAACTGCTCAAGCTACTGGAAGAGCCGCCCTTGCAAACCCTGTTCATCCTGGTGTGCGAGGAGCCCGAAAAACTGCTCGAGACCATCCGAAGCCGCGTGCAACGCATCGACGTGAGGCGCATTGACGACCAGGCCATTGAGAAGGCATTGGTAGAAAAACGCGGACTGGAAGCCGGCATGGCGCACCGCATAGCACGCACGGCCAATGGCAACTGGCTGAAAGCACTAGAGACGCTGGATGCTGACAACGAGAACAGACAGTTTCTGGAAACGTTCAAACAACTGATGCGACTGGCGTACATGCGCAACGTGAAGGAACTGAAGAAATGGACAGAGGGCGTTGCCAGCTACGGACGAGAGAAGCAGCGGCGCATGCTGGACTACTTTAGCAGAATGGTTCGCGAAAACTTTATGTACAACTTCCGCCTGCCCGAGCTGAACTACATGACGATGGAAGAGGAGGATTTTGCCAAGAACTTCGCCCGATTCATCAACGAAGCCAACGTCATGGAGATTGAAGAACTGTTCGCTTCGGCACGAAGAGACATCGGGCAAAACGCCAATGCAAAGATTGTTTTCTTTAACATGGCGTTGGAAATGATTGTTCTGCTCATTAAAAAATAACAATATATACAAGAATGTCGTCCACGAGAAGGCTCTCCGCCGACAATCGTGACAGCGGCATTCTTCCACTCAACTTTTACACAATGGATTACAAAAATATGAAATTCAAGATAGCCAACGGGTGTGACAGAGGCCTTTGCCGCCACTCGTGTGGCCGCCAAGACAAGCAGTTGAACACCTATGACTGGCTGGCCGACATTCCAGGAAACAACCTGACGACCGACTTGGTGGAGGTTCAGTTCAAGAATACCCGAAAGGGATATTTCCACAACGTAAACGGGTTGGACCTGAAAAAGGGTGACATCGTGGCCGTGGAAGCCAATCCGGGACACGACATTGGCGTGGTGACGCTCACCGGAAGCCTGGTGAAGCTGCAAATCAAGAAGGCCAATCTGAAATCGCAAGATGAGATTAAACGCATCTACCGCATCGCCAAAGAGGTGGACATGGAGAAATACAGGGAGGCGAAGGCTCGCGAACACGACACCATGATACAGAGTAGAAAGATTGCGAAGGATCTTGGTTTGCAAATGAAGATAGGCGACGTGGAGTATCAGGGCGACGGCAACAAGGCCATCTTCTACTATATCGCCGACGAACGCGTAGACTTCAGGCAGCTCATCAAAGTGCTGGCCGAAACTTTCCACGTACGCATTGAGATGAAACAGATTGGTGCCCGGCAGGAAGCAGGGCGCATTGGCGGCACCGGACCCTGTGGGCGAGAGCTTTGCTGTGCCACCTGGATGAAGAATTTCGTATCGGTTAGCACCAACTCGGCGCGCATCCAAGACATCTCGTTGAACCCACAAAAGCTGGCAGGAATGTGCGCCAAACTGAAATGCTGCCTCAACTATGAGGCCGACGACTATCTGGAAGCCAGCCGAAAACTGCCCAGCAGGGAGGTAGTATTGCACACGGCGGACAAGGATTATTATCATTTCAAGGCAGACATCCTCACAGGGATGGTGACCTACTCTACCGAAAAGAACGCTGCCGTGGACCTCGAAACGATTGATATCCAACGCATCCAGGAAATCATTGAGATGAACAAGCGGGGCGAAAAACCGGCTTCGCTCTCGAATGATGGGCAGAAGAAAGAAGAACACAAGCCTAAAGATTTGCTTGCCGGTGCTGACATCAGTAGGTTTGACAAAAACAAAAACCGAAAGAAAAGGCCCAACACGGAGGCTTCAGAAGGCAATGCAAGACGGGGAAACAATAACAATCGGCGCAGAAACAACCAAAACCGCAGGCCGAGAACGTCCCGAAAAGACAATCAAGAACGTCAGGCAGATAATTGATAGGACATGAGAAAGTTGGGGGTAGCACTCATCCTTTGCATCCTTTTTGCAGCTTGCAACGAAAAAAAAGTGTATGACACCTTTCGTCATACACCCCTTGCAGGCTGGGAAAAGAATGACAGTTTGGCGTTTGATGTGCCCAAGTTGAAAGCCTCGGGACACTACCAATCGGCGTTGGCCCTGCGAATCAACAACGATTATCCGTTCATGGGACTCACGCTCATCGTTGAGCAAACCGTTCATCCGGCGCATACCAAACACGTCGACACGCTCAATTGCGCGCTCATTGGTGCCAATGGGGTGCCCAAGGGACAAGGAATTGGCTACTATCAATACGCTTTTGACATCACTTCAATGGACTTACACGAAGGTGATTCGCTGCACATCAGCGTGCGACATGACATGAAGAGAGAGATTTTACCAGGCATCAGCAACGTGGGAGTGAGCCTGACGAAACGGTAAAGGGTTTGGTGCTTTTGAGAAATTGGTAGCTTAGGTGTGCACCAAGTTGCGCCCCGCGTCTATCCTGAGGAAGATGAATAACAGGAGGGTGAAGCCCCAAAGCGACGAACCGCCATAACTGAAAAACGGCAAAGGAATGCCGATGACAGGCGTAAGTCCCAACACCATGCCCACATTGATGAAGACATGGAACAGAAAAATGCTGGCCACACAATAGCCATAGATGCGCCCAAAAGCAAACGGTTGGCGTTCGGCCAGCTTGATGAGTCGCAAGATTAACGCCAAGAAAAGCACCAACACGCCGGCAGAACCAATGAATCCTTCTTCCTCTCCCACCGTACAGAAGATGAAATCGGTGTCTTGTTCGGGTACAAACTTCAGCTTGGTTTGGGTTCCATTGAGGAATCCTTTCCCCCTTAGTCCACCCGCACCAATGGCAATCTCACTCTGATGGACGTTATAACCCGCACCGGCCACATCTTCTTCCAGCCCTAACAGCACGGTGATGCGCACGCGTTGGTGCGGTTTCATCACGTTATTGAGCACGTAGTCGGCCGAATAGAAGAACACGATGGAACCAACAGCAAACAAGGCGATGTAGAGATAACTCCTCATTTGGCTGGCCAGCCAACAATAAGTCAGATAACCAATCAGCACGATGGACACGATAAGCTGCATCCAGACCACGTCGAAGGGAAGCACAAACTGCGCAAAAAGCAGCGATAGCGCGGTGACTCCCAAGCAAACCAACAAGATAAAACGGGCTTGCCGCTTATCCTTACAATAGACATACACCATCGAGGCCGAGAACAACTGAACCAACAACAGCACCATGAACTTGCCCGCAGAAACGGGTAGCGACCACAATGCGGTTTCCTCATACTTGATACCTAACACGAAATAAATCACCATCGCCACGCCTGTAAACAACACACTGCCTGGCATTCCCTCGCGATAGAACATCAGGAAGAACGACAAATAAACCAAAGCTGAACCTGTTTCTTTCTGCGCAATGATGAAGAGCATGGGCAACAAGACGATACCAATGGCGATAGCAAAGTCTTTCCATTGATGAATGTCAAAGCCATAACGCCCCATGAACTTCGACACGGCCAACGCTGTTGCGAACTTTGCAAACTCTGCGGGCTGCAATCTAATGGGTCCCAGCACCAACCATGAGCGCGAACCCTTGATGTCATGCGGATTGAAGATGGTGGCAAAGAGCAGCACGAGGAAGCCGACATAGATGATGTACGAGAACATATCGTAGAATCTATCATCGAGTAAAACCAGCACCATGCCTAAGAAGACAGAGGTGGCAATCCACACAATCTGCATACCCGACCGCGTACTGAGGCTGAAAATATCGGTATCGCCGTAGGTGTAGCTGGCTCCACACACACTGAGCCACCCAAAGATGAGCAGCGCTATGTAGATGAGAATGGTCCACCAGTCAAGTGAACGAAACACTCCAGAGGGTTTATCGGTTACTCGAGCCATATCCTATTCGACGATTTTGCATTGTTTTTGCTTTCGCTTCCGATGCCGGAGAAAGCTTTCCTTTAATATATTGTTCCATCATAAGAGAACCGATTGGCACACCAAAATCGGCTCCAAATCCGCCATTCTCCACATAAACGGCGATGGCTATCTTTGGGTTGTTCATCGGAGCGAAGCCCATGAAGACCGAATGGTCGTGTCCACGATTCTGCGCCGTACCTGTCTTTCCGCACACAGCATAATCAGCTCGGTTGGCTGCTCGGCAGGTTCCACGCTCAACAGCCGAACGCATTCCCGCCACAACATATTCGTAAGCTCGCTTGTTGGCCTTGGTGTAATGGCGGCGAGTGAACAGGGTATCGAGCGGTTCGCCTTGCACTTTGCGCACCACATGCGGCACATGATAGTAGCCTCGGTTAGCAATGGTTGCCCCAAGATTGGCAATTTGCAAGGGAGTGAGGTTCACTTCTCCCTGTCCAATGGAGATACTAATGATGGTTAAGCCATTCCATGAGCCATGATAGGCTTTGTCATAGAAAGCCGAATTGGGTATCAATCCGCGCTTTTCACTTGGCAAATCGATGCCAAGTTTATAGCCAAAGCCCATGCTCACCATGTAGTCGCGCCAAGTGTCCATGGCGGTTTGCACGTTCTTGTACTTGCGTCGGTTGCCTATCATATAGTACAATCCCCAACAGAAATAAGCGTTGCACGAAGTACTGATGGCTGGTACGAGCGCCAGGGGTGAGGCATGACCGTGACAACCCACATGAAGTCCACGGTAATAGAATCCGCGATGGCAGGCAAACGACGTGGAGGGAGAGATGATTCCCTCCGAGAGATAGGTCAAAGCTTGGGTAGTTTTGAAGGTTGACCCTGGTGGATACTGTCCCATGATGCTTCGGTTCAGCAGGGGTTTCCATCGGTTTCGCTGCAACGCATGATGAACTTTCCCCCTTTTCTTCCCCACCATCCAACGCGGATCGTAGGTAGGTGACGACACCATACACAGCACTTCGCCTGTGGAAGGCTCAATGGCAACGATGCTTCCTATCTTGCCTTGCAGCAATCTCTCACCCAACGCTTGCAGATCAAGGTCGAGAGATAGGGTGAGGTTCTTGCCTGGAATGGGCTTTGTATCAAGCTCACCGTTTTGATAACTCCCCTGAACTTTGCCATGTACGTCACGCAACAAAATCTGAACACCTTTCTGTCCACGCAGCTGTTTCTCGTAAGAACGCTCCACACCCAGCTTTCCTATATAGTCGCCAGCTTGGTAATAATCGTCCCCTTCGATGTCACTCGGCGAAACCTCGGCCACATCTCCCAATACATGTGCTGCGTAAGGATATTGATATTGTCGAATGCTTCGCTTCTGAACATAGAACCCCGGAAAACGATACATCTTCTCTTGAAACACGCTGAACTCTTTGTCGCTCAACTGACTCATGAAGAGTTGTTGCGTAAAACGCGAATAACCGGGGTTTTTGTTTCTATCCTTAATCTCGGCCATGCGCGCTTTAAAAAAGTCTTTGGTAATGCCCAAGGCTTCACAAAACTCAAGGGTGTCAATCCTGTTTTTCTGCTCATTCATCACCACCATGATGTCGTAAGCAGGCTGGTTGTACACCATGAGTTTGCCATGGCGATCGGTAATGATGCCACGAGAGGGATAATCTATCTTCTTGAGGAAGGCGTTACTGTCGGCATTCTTCTTATAATCATCGCTTAACAACTGCAAGGTAAACAGACGAATGATATAGATGACCACAATCACGATGGCCACCCCGGCTATGACATATCTACGTTTTTCAAGATTATAATCCTTCATTCATCCGCAACAAAAGCCTCATCAACCCACTAACTCTTCCGCATATTTTCTAAAGTGAGCAGCAATATCAATGTCAGTACCGTGCTGCCGACCACGCATTTGAGCCATTGCATCCAGTTGAAGAAGCTGAATGACTCGAGTGTGAAAAAGACAATGCAGTACAAAAACACCAGCAACAACGCATAATTCAAAAACGATGCCACGCCCAACGACCGCATGGACGGCTGCAAATCATCAGCACTCTCGCGCGGCAAGAACAACATCAGCACGTAAGGTTGCAGCAAACCGATGAACGTCATGCTGGCTGCGGCCAAGCCAGGGGTATTGGAAAAGATGTCAACACATAAGCCGCCTAAGAATCCACAACACAAGATTGCCCACTTAGGGAAGTTGCGTCGGAAGAGCAACATGACGTAAACATACAGCAAAGGGGTGGCGAAACCAAAGAGATGGATATGGTTGAACACCAACACTTGCAGCAACAAGAGCAGGACAAAGAATGATATTCCTTTCAACATGTCTATACTCATATCCAATAACTTTAATTGTCTTTCACTTCCATCGAATCACGCGCAGCCCTCATCACCTCAATTCGCTCTTTCATCAGCGTGTTGTCAATGACAGAAACATCACGCAATGTGGAGAAATCGGTGGCGAGCTTAACACACAACCGATACGAAACGCCATCAGGAGAGTTGTAAACATGCAAAATCTTTCCCACCAAAATACCTGGGGGGAAGACCGATGAGTAACCACTGGTTACGATGTTTTCGTGCAATTTGAAGCGTGCGTGCCGTGGAATGTCATCCAAGAAGGCCTGATTGGTGGAGCCTCCCTGCCAATTGAGAAAACCAAAATAGTCGCGATTCTCAATCTTACAACTCACATTCGACTTTGTGTTGAGCAACGGAATCACGACGGCATAGTGTGACGAAACCAAATAAACAATCCCCACAACGCCTGTCCCACTTACCACACCCATGTCTTTTCGCACGCCGTCAACCGACCCCTTATCAATAGTAATGAGGTTGTTGACATCCTTCAAAGAGTTGCTCACCACCTTGGCAGGAATCTGCTTAAACTGGGACAACTGCTGGGTAACATCGGCCTTGACATAAGATGAATCCTTCGTCACAGCCGTCAGCTTCTCTGAAAGCTCCACAACTTTTTGCTCTAAAGCCAGATTTCGTTGGGTCAAATGCTGGTTGACCGTGGCCAATGAGAAGAATTTTTCCAGTTGCGAACTCCACTCATAAACCTTTCCCGTCACGACATTCGCGGACGAGAACCATACGCTGTTCTGGTAACTGTTGTACCTGAACAGCAACGTGAAACTGATAGCTTCAAGCAATATAAAAACAAACCAATGGTGGTGTTTTGCAAGAAACTCAATGAGATTCCGCATGCATACAATTGATTTTCAGTGTCACAAACCCTTAACCGTTATCTCATCAAGAACGAGAAGCGGTCTACATTCTTCAAAGCGATGCCTGCTCCCTTTGCCACACTGTGCAATGGATCTTCTGCAATGTGGAAAGGAATATTGATTTTGTCCGTCAATCGCCTGTCAAGTCCGCGCAGCAAAGCACCGCCACCACTGAGATAGATGCCATTTTTCACGATGTCAGCGTACAACTCAGGCGGTGTTGCCTCCAAAGCAGACAGCACGGCATTCTCTATTTTGGCGATGGTTTTATCCAGACAGTGCGCAATTTCTTGATAGCAAACGGGCACTTCCATCGGCAAAGCCGTGATGCGATTTGGTCCATGAACAACATAATCTTCAGGAGCCTCTTCGCCCAAATCGGTCAACGCAGAGCCAACGTGAATCTTGATACGTTCTGCCATGCGCTCGCTGACCTTGACATTGTGCTGCCTACTCATGTATTCCTGGATGTCGGCCGTCAAGTCATCGCCAGCCGTACGAATGGAGTTGTTCGACACGATGCCACCCAACGAAATCACGGCAATCTCGGTACTGCCTCCACCGATGTCCACAATCATGTTACCTTCCGGTGCCTCAACGTCGATACCGATACCTATGGCGGCCGCCATCGGTTCAAAAATCAGGTAGACATCACGACCGTCGGCATGTTCGGCCGAGTCGCGTACGGCGCGAAGCTCCACCTCGGTACTGCCCGAAGGAACCCCGATGACCATGCGAAGTGATGTTGAGAACAAGCGTCTACCAGGCCTCACCATCTTGATTAAGCCACGCATCATCTGCTCGCAGGCCGTAAAGTCGGCGATTACTCCGTCGCGCAGCGGACGAATGGTGCGAATGTTGTCGTGCGTCTTCTCGTACATCAACTTCGCTTTCTCACCCACGGCAATCATCTTGTCGGTGCGACGATCCAGCGCAACAACCGACGGTTCGTCAACCACAATCTTGTCATCACTGATGATGATGGTGTTGGCAGTACCCAAGTCCATTGCTATTTCTTGGATAAAAGAAAAAAATCCCATATCTGTTTATGTTTTATTTTTAGGCCTAAATGCCGACACGGATCCACCCCTGTCAGCCTATATCATCTTTATTTTGCAAACCATTGGTGGATAGCCGTGTCGTAGTGGCTGCTCACCCCAAAGGCACGCTCGGCAAACTGCTTCCTCTCTTCGAGCGTGGTTTGTGCGCCATTCTTGTCAAGAATGTCCTGCAACATGCCATATTCGTTCTTGCTGGGCACGATAACCACATCGTTGAAGTTTTTAGCACCAGCGCGAATCAGGGAGATACCCCCAATGTCAATCTTCTCAATGATTTCTTGTTCTGAAGCACCACTGGCCACTGTTTCCTCGAAAGGATAAAGGTCAACCACCACCAAGTCGATTGCCGGGATGTCATATTGCTGCATCTGCGCACGGTCGCCCTCGGTTTCACGACGAGCAAGGATGCCGCCGAACACCTTGGGGTGCAATGTCTTGACGCGTCCACCCAAGATAGATGGATAAGAAGTCACGCTCTCCACCGTTTGACATTCGTAGCCCAACGACTCGATAAACCGTTGTGTACCCCCTGTTGAAAGGAATTTTACGCCCTCAGAATCCAGCTTTGCCAACAGTGCCTCCAATCCATCTTTATGAAAGACAGAAACCAACGCTGTTTTAATTTGTTTTACTCCAGCCATATTTTTATGTGTATTTGGCCACAAAGTTACGAAAAACACTTGAATGAACCGCATCAATGATTGTAAAAAACGTTATTTTACATAGAATACGCACGGTACTTTCAATGAAAAAGGTATTTTAATGTGAAATTGAAATTTTTGATTAGAAAAAAGGTTATGCGAATCCTTGGTGCGACCCTACGCTGCACGCTCTATTCGCCTCATTTCACCCATGCGTCGCTCAAGTTTTTGGGGTGGATTTTCAAACTCAATGACTTTGGAGCGCAAACCCATTGCATTTGGATGCCAAACCCAATGACTTTGGACGCTAAACTCAATGACATTGGCGGGCAATCTACATGCTTTTGAAGAACTATTCTAAACGCCTGGGAAACAAGAGGATACAAGGGTTAAGTTTGGGAGCAGGGCATGAGACAAGTTCTGCGTGACTATTTTCCGCCACAACCCAGTTTATCATAAAAACATGTTGCCCCATCTTATTTCACTTGGCAGTATCGATGGGCCTGAAAAAACGGCCACCTGCGAGGAAAACAAGATGAGGCAACGCTCAAATTGAAAATCTAATTAATAGTCAGACGAAGACCCATCAAAGTCCACGAGCCTTCAACAGGGCCTTGGCATCTGGTGCCTTCAAGCCTGTAAAGTCGCTGAACATCTGCATCAGGTCGCCCGTATTGCCTCGGCTGAGCACCTTGTCACGGAAAGCCTGACCAACCTCTGGCTTCAACGCACCATGCGCCTTGAAGTAGTCGGCCACGTTAACGGCCAGCACTTCCGACCACAGATAGCTGTAATAGCCAGCTGCATAACCGCCGCCCCACACATGGTTGAAGTACGAGGTAGAATAGCGTGGAGGAATCTGTACGTTGTAAAGTCCAATTTCTTGGAGCGCCTTTGTCTCAAAGTCGCCAGCCTTGTCGGCAGCAGGGATTTGCGATGAAGCCATGTTGTGCCAAGCCAAATCCAGACAGGTGGCTGCCAGGTTCTCGCCCAGGGCGTATGCCGAATGGAATTGAAGTGAGTTGAGCATCTTCTGTTTCAACTCTTCCGGCATGGGCTTGTGGGTCTTATAGTGCTTGGCGAAGTTGGCAAACACTTCGGGAATGGTGGCAAACGACTCGTTAAACTGTGAGGGCATCTCAACGAAGTCGCGCGTCACGGCTGTTCCACTCAACGTATTGTACTTACAATTCGAGAGCATTCCGTGCAGCGCATGCCCGAACTCGTGGAACATGGTGGTTGCCTCATCCCAGGTAAGCAACGTGGGTTGTCCCTCCGGAGCCTTGGCAAAGTTGCACACATTATATATAATAGGCAACTGGTTGCGCAGCTTACTTTGCTTGGCAAACGAGCTCATCCATGCGCCACCCCGCTTGGTTGGTCGGCGGAAATAGTCTACATAGAACAATGCCAGCTGCTTGCCATCCTTGTCCATCACGTCGAACACCTTCATGTCCTTGTGGTAGGTAGGCAGGTCGGTACGCTCTTTGAAAGAGAGTCCGTAAGCCTTGTTGGCGGCAAAGAACACGCCATTAACCAGCACAGAATCAAGGTTGAAATAGGGTTTCACCTCATCTTCCGAGAAGTTGAACTGCTCTTTCTTCATCTTAGCCGAATAATAGAACCGGTCGTAAGGCTGCAATTTGAAATCAGTTCCCATGGTTTTCTGCGCATACGCCTCGATGGCGCGCGTTTCCTCATCGGCCTTTGGCGTGTAAGCACCAATCAACTGCTTGAGGAAAGCATTCAAATTGTCCATATTTTTCGCCATGGTATTGTCCAGCGAGTAGGCCGCATAATTCTTGAATCCCATCAGTTCGGCCTTCTCAGCGCGCAACTTAGCCATCTCAACGATGATGGGGAAGGTGTTGAATTTTCCCGTTCCGTCGGCACGATGAATGGAAGCATTGAACACACGCTCGCGCAACGCACGATTTTCAAGGCTTGCCAAGATGGGCTGTTGCGTGGTGTTGGTAATCACGATGCAGTAAGGCGCCTTGCCATCGCGGCTCTCAGCGTCTTTCTTGCACTGTGCGATATCCGCCTCACTCAGTCCTGCGAGGTCTTCAACCTTGTCCACCCAAATGGCCGCTTCGTTGGTAGCTTTTGGCAACATGTTACCAAAATCCTGCTGCAATTTGGCTATCTTGTTGTTGATTTCCTCCATGCGCTTTTTCTTATCTGCCGGCAACAAAGCCCCGGAACGCACGAAGTTCTTATACACTTCTTCCAACAACTTTTTGTCTTCGCCTTGCAATTTATCGTGTTCGTGATCGTAAACATATTTGATTCGATCGAAGAACGGTTGGTTGAACGATACCTCGTTGTCGAAATCGGTGAGCAAAGGCACAGCCTCGTTCTCTACTTCTTCCAGCTCAGGGGTCTTGTCTGCACTGGTAAGCCCGAAGAAGATACTGGTTACTCGGTCGAGCAATACGCCACTCTTTTCGTAAGCCAGAATGGTGTTCTCGAATGTCGCCGAGTCTTTGTTGTCCACAATGGCCTTGATGGCCTCACGCTGTTGTTCGATTCCAGCATTCATCGCTGGCAAAAAATGCTCGGTTTTGATTTTACTAAAATCAGGCGCGCCAAGTGGTAGCGTGCTCTCTTTCATCAACGGGTTGTTGTCCAAATCGGCTCCTTTCTTGTCCGTGCAGCCCGTTAGTGTAGTTGCACACAGGGCCGCGCAAAGCATGGTTACTCCTAAAAAAGATTTTCTAAAATAATGATACATAGTTTTTATGATTTTGGTTACATTCTTTCTAAACTGGTGGTGTTGGTGTACAGGTTGACATTCAGCCTCCTATTTCTCCGCTTCAACGCTTGCTATGCCATCACATGCCCCTGCTGACTGGTGAGAAAAACCAGCGATGAGCTTCGGCAAGTTTTTGCTTCAAACTGGATGACATGCCAACAAAAATAAGCATATTTTTTGAGATAAGCGTAAGATTGTCACTTTTTTCAAAACTATTAAGAACTTTGTGTTTCTGTTTTTTATCTATAAAACCCTGCGCACCCAAGGCAATATCCGCCGAAAAATAGCGTTAATGATACATCATGAAGAAGGTTTTTCACATCCTGCTGTTAGTGCTATGCGCGATGGTTGCTCATGCGCAGCCCGACCGAAGGGTGCAAAATCGGCCCTATACCGACCTGCGCCCGTTCCATTTCGGCGTGCTGCTGGGCACTCATTTTCAGGACATTGAATTCAATAACGTTGGCACGCAGCACATCACTCACGAGGATGGCTCGACGAGCGAAGCACTCATCACGACCGATCAAGACCGCTGGGACGCAGGTTTAACGGTGGGCGTGTTGGGCGAATTCAGACTGAGTACCAACTTTCAGTTCCGCATCGCCCCTGCCATGTACTTCGGTAATCGCCACCTGACGTTTCACAATTTCAACAAACAGGATGCGAATGGGCAGCCCATCGAAGAACGACAAGATATCAAGACGGCGTACATCTCTACCGCACTCGACTTGATTTTTGCCGCACCTCGCTTCAACAACCATCGCCCTTACCTCATGGCTGGCGTGAATCCCATGGTGAACTTGAGTGGCAACAGTGACCAATACGTTGCCTTGAAGCGATATGAAACATTCGCAGAAGTTGGGGTGGGATGCGATTTCTACCTACCTTATTTCAAATTAAGACCCGAATTGAAGTTTTTGTTTGGCCTGACCAACAGCTACGATGCCAAGCATGCGGACGGCTTGAAGGACAAAAACATGATTCCGTATGCCAAATCCGTGGATCGATCTCGGTCCAAAATGATTGTGCTCACCTTCTATTTTGAATAAAAAACAGCGGCTTACAACCATTCCAGCACATCATGTATGCCACGGATTGCAAGCCGCTATTTGATATCAAGGCGCTGCCTCGGCGCCTTTTTCCTTATTTTTTCTTGGCGAAAGAGAGTTTGAGTTTTCCTACAAATACAGCGTGTTTGCCGTTCTGATCGACCGGAATCTCTTTTCCATCCAGGTTCTTTGCGTACATCAGGGTCTTGAAATAAGAGTGCGAATGACCGCCCAAAACCAAGTCAATATACCGCGACCCAGCAATCATGGCTTTATCTCCTTGGCTGCCATTCAACCATCCTAAGTGTGAAATACAAATCACCAGGTCGCATTTCTTGTCGCGCTTGAGCATCAGAGCCGTGTCGTGAGCCGTCTTCACAGGGTCTAAATACCGCACACCCTTGCATTTCTGGGCATCAACCAGTCCATCCAAAGCCGGCGAAAGGCCGAACACACCTATCTTAATACCTTTGCGCTTGATGATTAAGTAAGGCTTGACCAAACCCTCACAAGGCGTTCCCGTGAAATCGTAGTTGGTGCAGACGATGGGAAAACGCAGGTTTCGGAGGATAAAAGCGAGATTCTCCATGCCGAAATCAAACTCATGGTTGCCAATCGTACCCGCATCGTAGCCCATCCTGTTCATCAGTTTCAGCTCCACTTCACCTTTGTAAAGGGTATAA
The DNA here is from genome assembly GCA_028726625.1 of Prevotellaceae bacterium. Taxonomy (GTDB): domain Bacteria; phylum Bacteroidota; class Bacteroidia; order Bacteroidales; family Bacteroidaceae; genus Prevotella. The sequence goes on from JAQYPT010000042.1 coordinate 17,440, forward strand.
TAGGGTGAACCTTGACTAAAGTCACCGCTATCGAACAGCAACAAATCGGGGTCTTTCTTCCGCTCTTGCTTCAGCATCTCGATGCGGCGAATGAATCCACCTCGGCCCGCCAACATCGTGTCGGCCAAATTGGGATTCAAGGGGTAAATGCAACTATGCGTGTCGTTGGTGTGCAGAATGGTCAAGGTTTTGTCTTGCGCCGCCATGGGCATCACGGCCATCATGAGCAACGCCATGGTTACAAACAGGTATCTCTTCATTTGTTTTTTCTCCTTCTTTTTGATGGTCAAATCTATTCTACAACTATTCTTCCTTCTATCTTCGCATCTACTTCCTCATGCTTTGCCGCCAGTTGTTTGAAGTAGTCGATGATGATGAAGCGCACGTTGTTCTCGTAAACCTGTGGTGACACCACATCCGTCTTGTGCTTGAAGGCCACGAGTTTGTCATTGCCCTGTGCGAGATAGTCCAAGGTTACGATGCGATATTTGGCATCTGGATTTACTTTTTGTCCATCAATCAAGGCCGATTTGAGTCGTCCATCCCTGGCAATCACTAACCGAACCTCCCGGCTCACGCCTTCACCACCCACGCGAGCAATCTGCTCAAAGAGCTGAAGAACTTGCGTTCCCGTGAGCGTAAGCAGGCAAAGTTTGTTCTCAAAGGGCGCCACATCCACCACGTCGCCAATGGTTACGTCGCCCTTGACCAATGCCGCACGGATGCCACCCATGTTGTAAACGGCAAAATCGGGTGCGTCGTTGGCTTTCTTTGCGCCCCACACTAGGATGTCGGACAACAAGTTTGACAGCGTGCTTTCTGGTCGACCCACACTCATGTCACGCGCCACACGTCCCACAACTGGTCCCATGAGACTGTCAATATCATCTTTATAAGGTCGCATCAGCATCTCAACAACCTTGTCATGCGTGGCATCATAGCGCTGGTCTACCACGATACGCGTTCGCTGAACACTCGTGAGTTGGTACTGATGTACGCACGACGCACACACCATGCACATGCCGATGCACGCTCCTACTAATCGTTTTTGCATCATACAAAATATTGTTTTTATTGTACAAAGATAGTTAAAGCATTCGCATCTATCCTTTCCACCTGTAATCTTATAATAAAATTTAACACCCATTCATCACAACAGTAACTATTCAGCAATAGTCATAGGTCATACGCCATCTCCCATCCTACAATGATAGGATGGTGCTGATGGCATTGAGTTGTGACTGATGGTTCTTCCATGCAGTGTCTGAGATTGAATGTATGGCAAAGAAAGCATCAG
>JAQYPT010000043.1 GCA_028726625.1 Prevotellaceae bacterium
AAGTTCATCCATGAGGGACATGAAGCTCTATCTTCCTTTGCCAAGACAGATAGAGTCAACTTCAACGAGAAAGAATCGGCTTCCATATACTATGGCATTATGGCATCTGCTGTAAAGCATAATATTGGATTGGACTCTAAAGCCTGTATAGAATCGGCAACAAAAAGGTTCTTGTCTGATATGTCTTGGCATGGTTTTACAGACTTCAAGCAGGAATGTGTCACCAGTTGGACAAAACTCTTCGCCACAAATGAAGTTCAATTCACAGACAAAGCTATTGACAACTTCCTCGCTTTTGTTGACCACATGTCATGCAGTGCAGACACATACGTTTCGCTTGGTGGCTCCAATGGTTGTGCCGACCAACTGACGAATTGGGATGGAACACAGAAGATAGGATTGGGAGCAATTAATAATAAGCCCTATCGTTCATCACGAAGATAAGTATTGTATAAAAGGTTGTAAAAATCAAGATGTGAGATTATCTAAAGCTTATCTCACATCTTGACTATAAAGGTATATTATTTCATTTGTGTTTCTTCCTTTTATTCTTCCCCATGGTCTGCCGTCATAGACGCTATGTAGAAGGCATTGGAAGTGACAACAGTTGCATTCTTGCTAATAGGAGCGACGAAATCTATTTGCGTATATCCCAATTCGCTTACACCTGCAACGACTTCCATCTGCTTGAATTGATATTTTACGTCATTGCCTTCTTTGTGTTTTTTTTCAAGCACGAACACATATTGCTTGCCATTGGCATTTACAATAGCATCGTCAGGCAAGGCTGGCACATTTTGTTTGCCCATACTGATGATGCCTGTCACATACATGCCAGGAATAAGTTCAGTGATGTTCTTTGTATCAATACCGACACGTACGGATATAGCCTTGGTGTCAGAATCCATCGAGCGATTAATTTCTCTTACTGTTCCCTTGAAATGAATATTCGGGCTATTGGTGATGACGAAATCTACTTTCTGCCCTTTAGCAACTTGATTGATATTGCGCTCAAAAACATTCAAGTTGCAGAACACAGCGGCATTGTTGGCTACTTGCATCAATGATTGTGAACTTTCCGTATAGCTTCCACTCTTTATGCTTATCTTCGTCACGATGCCAGAAATTGGAGCAGAGATAGCTACCTGCCGTATGATTCTGCCTTGTTTCACAAGGTTGGTGTTAATGCCAATTTGACGGAGCTGGTTGTAAAGCCCTGTCTGGCGAGCCAGTGCCATCTCGTATGCTGCTGATGCCTGTTGCAAGGTCTTTTCCACTCCTGCCTTCTGTGAAGCCAATGTCTTTTGGCGTAGCAACTCCTGATGTGTTACATTGGTCTCTTTTACAGCAATGAGATAGTCTTTCTGCAATCCTACGATTTCGGTATTCTCTATGTGTGCAACCACTTGACCTGCTTTCACCAGCTGTCCTTCTGTTACATAAATTTTGCGGACAACACCTCCTACGAGAGAAGTCACGTCTGCCATATCCTGCGGGTTGAGCTGAAGTTCGCCATTGGCACGTATCACATTGTTGAGAGAGCGACTCTCAACCTTGCCGAGCGTAATGCCAACCGTCTTTATCTGTTCTTGAGTAAGTTCAATGGTTTCATAGCCTTGCTCCTCTACTTTGTTTTCCTTTACTTCTTCCTGCTTGCCTTTTGTGCATGATGCAAGAAATATGCTGATGACAGCAATGATGATGATATTAAATGTTTTCATTGTTTATTTCCGTTGAGATAATTGATATTGATGATAGCTTGATTATAGTCGTTGACAGCATCTATGTAACGAAGTTGTACATCAAGAGCCGAAGTTTGGTTTTGTATGTATTCCACATACCCCATTTCTCCGTTCTCGTAGTTTATCTGAGATAGTTTCGCCATGAGTGCTGCCTCGGCGTTGCCTTGTCTTTCGTAATAATCAAGAACTTGTTTTGCTCTCATATACTCATTTGTGGCATCACGCATAAGCGTTTTCTGCTGCTGTTCTGCCAATGCACGCTCATTCTGCACCAACTCCACATCACGTTTGGCAGCCTTGACTTTTGACCGATTGCTTTTCCAAAACAGGGGTATGCCGATGCCTACCTCAAATCCCATGAAGTTACCTTTGGAAAACCTACTTCTGTCAACATTGTAAGGATTGAATCCTTTGATGACAGCCTGTGTTGTAAAGCCGAGAGTGAAGCTTGGCATATACCCCTGCTTGGCAAGCGAAACACTACGTTCATTGCTTATGAGGCGTGCTTGCATGTTTCGTCCAAGTGGCGTGTCTGAGAAATTAGTTTCCCCAAGATTCGCGTCATGTAGTTTTGCCAACCCCTCGTTTTGAGGAGTGAAGTCAGTATTGGTATTGATGAGCTGTTTCAACTGCAATAAATATTTCTTGCAGTCATTCTCTGCTCTTTGCAAACTTATCCGATTTTCATTCAGCAATCGTTGTGCATTCATCTGTTCCAACTGGTTAGCCTCCCCCGATTTGTACTTAGCCGATGCCAGTTGCAGAAAGTGCTGATATACGCTGTCTTGCTTTTGCAACACGAGCAAAGTGCTATGTGCATGAAGCCACGAGTAATATGCAGATGTTACATCTCTTACCAACTGGTTGCCTACTATTGCCACCTGACTTTGCGCAACGGCAGTCTCAGCTTTCAAGAACTTGTTTCGGGCGTTATACACCGTAGGAAAATCAAAGGTCTGGCTTATCAAAATGCCATTGTCTGGACTTCCGCCAGATGTCGGATCTTGGCTGAGCGTTATAGAGGTCTTTTCAATATCAAATGTTGTACCCTGCAAGTCTTTAGCTTTTCCAACTGCAATTTGCCCATTTCTCATATATAGGCTGTTGTCAAGAGCGAGGTCTATGCATTGTTGCAAAGACCAACTCTCATTTTGTGCGTACATGGAGGCGAATGCCATAGACAGTACGCCTAATATAAACAATCTTATTCTTGTCATACGTTTGTTTCTTTTTTCTTGGTGAATGTCTTATAAATAGATGGCAAGACAACAAGTGTCAATATCGTGGCTGTTACCAATCCGCCGATGACCACAGTAGCCAACGGTCGTTGAACCTCAGCACCGTCACCAGTTGACAAGGCCATAGGCATAAAACCTAAGGAAGCTACCAATGCGGTCATGATGACAGGACGAAGACGGAGCATACAACCATCTATCACTCGTTTTTTTACATCCGTCACGCCTTCTTTCTCAAAAGTATTGAACTGTCCTATCAGTACAATACCGTTCAGTACAGCCACACCAAAGAGGGCAATGAAACCTACACCTGCGGAAATGCTGAAAGGCATACCTCGCAGGCATAAAGCCCACACACCACCAATGGCAGAGAGAGGAATGGCTGAGAATACGAACAAGGTTTCCCTGATATTCTTCAACGTAGCATACAGCAAACCCAAAATGACGAGCAATGCCAAAGGAACTGCCAGCATCAAACGACCGGTTGCCTCTTGAAGATTTTGGAATTGACCGCCATAAGTGTAATAATAACCTGCTGGCAATTTTAGTTCCTTGTCTAAAACCTCCTGAATTTCATCTACTGTGGTCTGTATGTCTCGTCCTCTTACATTGAAACCGACAAATATCCTTCGCTGTCCATCCTCATGTGTAACCTGTGCAGGTGCATCAGTCAATGTAATCTGTGCTACTTGCTGGAGAGGAATTGTTCCACCATCGGGCAGAGGAAGGTACAGACTTTCTATAGCTTTTATGTCATTACGTAAGTCCTTGTCCATACGCACCACCAAGTCGAATCGCTTGTCGCCCTCAAACACATATCCCGAGCGGCTTCCTGCAAAAGCAGTTTCAAGCACCTTGTTGGCAGTTCTTATCGAAATGCCATATTTAGCCAGCTGATCTCGGTTGTACTTTACTTGAATCTGTGGCAAACCTTGTACTTTCTCGACAAATGGGTCAGACACCCCGTCAACACGCTTGATAAGAGATGCCACTCGCTTTGCGGATGCTTGCAGAGCATCAAGGTCGTTGCCGTATATCTTGATGGCGACATCCTGCTTAATACCTGTAATCAGTTCGTTGTTTCGCATTTGGATTGGCTGTGTCAATTCGGCTTCCATTCCAGGAATAGCTCCCAAGGCTTCTTCCATCTTTTCCATGAGTTCGTCCTTTGTCTTGGCAGATGTCCATTCTGCTTTCGGATAGAGGGCTATAAGCATGTCTGCTCGTTCTATAGGCATTGGGTCGGTTGGAATCTCTGAACTACCGATGCGAGTTACCACCTGCTTCACCTCCGGGAACTTAGACTTCAATATCTTTTCTGCCTGAGTGCAGGTCTTCACCATCTGAGAGAGTGATGTACCTTGTGCCATGCTGATTTCGGCTGCAAAGTCACCTTCTTCAAGATTCGGGATAAACTCACCGCCCAAACGAGTGAAAGCGAAAAGGCTGATGCCGAACAGCAGCACCATGGAAGCTATGAGCACCTTGCTATGTTGCAGACTTTTGGTGATGATAGGCTTATACCAACTCTGTAACTTGTTTATCAGACGGTCTGACAAATTAGTCTTATGTACACTTTCCTTGCTAAGAAACAGAGCACTTGCCATTGGTACGTAGGTAAGCGAAAGGATAAACGCTCCAAGGATGGCGAAGAAAATGGTAAGTGCCATCGGACGGAACATCTTTCCTTCTATACCAGCCAATGTAAGCAATGGCAGATATACCGTCATGATAATGATTTCGCCAAAGGCTGCACTCTTACGAATCTTGGAAGCGGAATGATATATCTCCTTGTCCATCTGCTCTTGTGTTAAGCGCAAGCCATGGTATTTGTCACGACTGATACCTATATGGTGGCATACGGCTTCTACGATAATCACTGCGCCATCCACGATCAAGCCAAAATCAATGGCTCCCAAACTCATGAGGTTTCCGCTGACACCAAACAACCGCATCATACCAAAAGCAAACAGCATAGCGAGCGGAATGACGGATGCCACCACCAATCCTGCCCTATAATTACCCAAGAACAGAACGAGTATGAACACAACAATGAGGCCACCCTCGATAAGGTTGCGGGTGATGGTTCCAGTAACACGGTCTACCAACTGAGTGCGGTCTATGAATGGTTCTATGACTACACCCTCTGGCAGACTCTTCTGAATCTGCGCAATACGCTCTTTTACGTTCTTAATAACTTGCTGGAAATTCTCACCTTTCAGCATCAGTGAGATACCTGCCACCACTTCACCCTCGCCATTGCGTGTAACTGCACCATAACGTGTGGCATAACCATATTGTACTTTTGCAATGTCACGTATCAAGATAGGCGTGCCATTGACTGTCTTGACAGGGATACGCTCTATGTCTTCGAGTGTTGAAACAAGTCCCAAGCCTCTGATAAAATACTGGTTACTATTTTTCTCTATGTAGCTTCCGCCTGTGTTCTCGTTGCCTGCTTCAAGGGCATCGTAAACTTCTGTAACTGTAAGACCAACAGCATTGAGACGGTCGGCATCCACAGCCACTTCATACTGCTTCACATATCCACCCCAGCCGCTGACTTCTGCAACGCCAGGTGTTCCTGACAATTGCTTGCGGACTATCCAATCTTGGATGGTACGTAAATCTGACAAACTGTATTTGTCCTCATATCCCTTCTTTGCACGAATGGTATAATGGAATATTTCTCCCAAACCAGTAGTGACAGGAGCCATACCTATGGTTGCCTTACCTTGTGGTATGACTTCCTCTGCCTCCTTTAGTTGTTGGCTTACCTGCTGCCGAGCCCAATATACATCTGCATCGTCATCAAAAACCAATGTAATGACAGACAAGCCGCTGCTACTGATGCTTCTGCGTTCTTCCACACGTGGAATGTTGGCCAAAGCCATTTCTACTGGAGTGGTTATAAACTGCTCTACCTCTTGCGCTCCCAATGATGGAGCTTGGGTTATCACCTGTACTTGATTATTTGTAATATCAGGTGTAGAGTCAAAAGGCAACTGCGACAACGACCATGTGCCCCATATAATGAGCACCAAGGTCAACATACCTATAGTTACCTTGTTCTTGATTGATAATTGAATTATTTTTTGAAACATTTCTTTATCGTTCTAATTATAATTGTATAGTTAGTGCTAGTCCTCCTTGTTGTCCGTTATAATATGGATAGACAGTGTTTGTTCGCTTGGACTGTTTGTTGTGCATCTTGCGTGAAATCGGCTCATATAACTTGTATGCCAATTTCGTACACAGAATACCCAATCCTGCTCCAAATGCCACGTCTCCTATCCAATGCTTGTTGTTATACACACGCAATGCTCCTGTACTTGCAGCTATGACATAACCACCTATACCTATCCACGGTGAAGTGTCCTTGTATTCTTGCCACAAGAGTTCTGCCCCCATGAAGGCAACTGTTGTATGCCCAGATGGAAAAGAATTGCGACGTGAGCCATTAGGACGCATCTCTCTTACTGTGTATTTCAAGCCATTTACGGATATAGCCGTCAGCAAACTTGACAACCCCAACAGCATCGTTTGTTCTTTTAGGTTATGACAACTTTTTACTCCGCACAGATTTAATGCCAATACGCTTACAGCTGGCACATACTGTGTATAGTCATCAATCCCTATGGCTATTGGCTTGTGGGTTATAACCTCATGTCCGATAGCATAGTTCAGCATCCTGCCTTTATTCATAACAATAGCCTCTGCCGTTCCATACGACATAAGTGACATTGGTATAATATAAGGCACGACACTTGACCTCTTCATAGAAGTCATGTCTGTGCTATCTTGTGTGAATGTCAAGCTGTCTTTGCTTTGTGCATACGACAAAAGAGGAAAAGCCAGTGCGCCAAGCGCCAGAATTTCCTTAATTGACATTTTGCAATAACTAATGCCTGTGCTCCAAACACTGAAGCACTTGCAAGTTCATAATAAAAATGATTGATTTGTAACTATACCTTCCATATGAATAGGTATAGTCGCTGTACGTTGCCCCCCTTAAAAGAAACAACGCTATTAGAAACGATAAAAAGGAGGTGCCCTAAGTCCATTTATCCGCAATAGTTCCGCCTTTATAATAATAGGTATGCGAGTGTCAAACACCGTCTTAGTTGGTTCTGACACCCATCCCATAATACGAGATAAAGCCCATACTATTGCATGATATAAATAATGTATGTTACTTGTATGTAAAGTCTTTACTGACACAACATCCCAACTGCCTTGTTCGAAGCACTTTGTTCCATCGTCCTTATGTGACGTATGTTTGTCATTGTCAGCGTTGTCGCTATTGCAATGCTCCACAACGGTACATACCGCACTTTCGTGATGATGGTGCGGTATAAACGACAATGCCAACAAAACAATTGTTGTCAAAGCCAAAATAGTTATGTAGAGCTTCTGCTTCATTATATTTTCAATTTGGCTGCAAAGATAGCAAATAAACTTTGCAACTCGGTTGCAAAGTTATATGTATACCATTTTTTAGATGCGTGAACCATAGTAAAATCTGTATGACTCCTTTGCTTTTCATACTGCGGTTTCAGTAGAAACACCTCATCCTATCCCTTTTCATTGGTTTTTGGTGTAACTAAAAGTTAAATACGTTAAATATTACCTTTTCGTATCTAAACAGAATCCACATAGCCACTTTTCTACCGTTTAGAGCGTATAATACTGATAATCAACTAATAATAGATACTC
>JAQYPT010000044.1 GCA_028726625.1 Prevotellaceae bacterium
ATGTCCGTAACTTGCTCTTTCATAGGTATAAAGGTAATAAAAATATCTCAAATACACAAGAAAAACAAGAGATTTGTGATACCCTTTTATAAGATTTTTGAAGAGAAAGTATTGAATGGTCACTACCGCTGAATAGTTACAACCACAAATTATTTTGTTAAATATAATTAAACAGAAAGAAGAGGTTGAAGAAAAGAGAGCGCCCAACTCCTAACGCTACAGATCTGGATGTAGACCTGCTGAAAGAAAAAATCGAGTGGTTTTTTCAAAGATATTGTCAATATTTTTAGTCATTTTAAAACTGACCATCTAAGATTGAGAAGTTGAATTTTTGACTCCCAAATAGACGTTTCGTCGCAGGTTTCGTTGGAAAAGCATTGAGTTTTCTGATCCAGAACAATGACTTTTGCCATCAAAATGCTGCTGGTAAGTGGTGAAACTCATTGCTTTTACATGCCAAACCCACCGATTTACCAGTTGTCATGACAGGCACAATATAGTCAAGCCGTTCACTGTCAAAGGGATACAAAATTCGCGTATTTTCAATCGAGGAGCCTGTCGATTGCAAATACGCGAGTATTGGAGGTGATAGTTAAATATTTTCAGAAATGCATGATGTGTGTTAGTTGGCTAAATCAGAAATGAATTTGAGGCGCACCAAACGCAACTCCTCCTTGGTATATATGTCGCCCAACTCTTCCATGGCCAGCTTCAAACCATCCGACTCGCTATCCAAGAAGTAGTCGTAGATTTCGTCCACATGGTCTTCATCCATCACGTCTTCCACAAAATAGTCGATATTGATTTTGGTTCCGCTGTAAACAATGGCTTCCAGCTCGTCGAGCAGCTCGTCGAAGTCAAGTCCCAAGGCATTGGCGATGTCATCGAGTGCCACCTGCAGGTCGATGCTCTGAATGATTTTGATCTTGACCATGCTATTCTTAGCGACCGTTCGTACACGCATCTCTTCGGGTCGCTCGATGTGATTCTCTTCACAATGCGCTTTGATGAGTTCGACGAATTTAGGTCCATATCGCTTGGCCTTGCCGGCTCCCACGCCCTGAATCTGTTGCAGTTCTTCCAAGGTAATGGGATAATCGGTAGCCATCTGCTCCAACGAGGCATCCTGGAAGATGACGTATTTTGGCAGGTTGAGCTTGGCCGACATTTGCTTTCTCAGATTTTTCAGCATGCTGAAGAGCGCCGGATCGAGTACGCTGGTTCCGCCCTTTGGTGCCTCAACCTCATCGTAATCGCTGAACTCGGTATCCAGTGCGACCATGAACGACACGGGTTTTTTAATGAATTTCTTGCCAGCTGCCGTCACTTTGAGCACCCCATAGTTCTCTACTTCCTTTTCGATGTATCCCGCGATGAGCGCTTGTCGGATGACAGGATTCCACATCTTGGAGTCTTCGTCCTCGCCGGTGCCAAACTCTTCCAGCTCATCGTGCTTGTGCGAGGTGATGTCATCAGTGGCTTTGCCCATGACAAAATCAACGACATAACCTTGACGGAACTCTTCTTTGAGTGCTACGATGGCCTTGAGAACGATGAGCAGGGCGTCCTTGCCCTCGCGCCGCTCTTTGGGATGCAGACAGTTGTCGCAGCTATGGCAGTTGTCTTGCCTGTATTCTTCCCCGAAATAGTGCAGCAACATCTTGCGCCGGCACACGGAAGATTCGGCGTAAGCCGCCGTCTCTTGCAGCAGTTGGCGGCCGATGTCTTGTTCTGCTACGGGCTTTCCCTCCATGAACTTCTCCAACTTTTTGAGGTCTTTCCGTGCGTAGAATGCCACACAGATGCCCTCACCGCCATCTCGACCGGCACGACCTGTCTCCTGATAGTATCCCTCCAGACTCTTCGGGATGTCGTAGTGGATGACAAAGCGCACGTCGGGCTTGTCGATACCCATGCCGAAAGCGATGGTGGCCACGATGACATCGATGCGCTCCATCAAGAAGTCGTCTTGCGTTTGTGAGCGTGTGGCGCTGTCCAGTCCGGCGTGATAAGGTGCCGCCTTGATGTTGTTGGCCTTCAACACTTCAGACAATTCTTCCACCTTTTTACGCGACAGGCAGTAAATGATGCCGCTCTTGCCCTCGTGCTGACGGATGAACATGATGATTTGGCGGTCGATATCCGAGGCTTTTTGGCGTACCTCGTAGTACAGATTGGGGCGGTTGAACGAGCTTTTAAACTCGCGTGCATCCGCAATGCCCAAGCTGCGCTTGATGTCTGTGCGCACCTTGTCGGTGGCGGTTGCCGTCAAAGCGATCACAGGTGCATCGCCTATCTTGATGATGGTGGGTCGGATGTTTCGATACTCTGGTCTGAAATCGTGCCCCCACTCAGAAATACAGTGCGCCTCATCGATGGCATAAAAAGAGATTTTGACGGTCTTTAAGAACTCAATGTTCTCCTCCTTGTTCAGCGATTCGGGTGCCACATACAACAATTTGGTACGCCCCGAGCGAACATCGTCCATGACCTGTTGGATGGCAGCCTTGTTTAAAGACGAGTTGAGGAAATGGGCAACGCCCTCTTCCTCACTGATGCCGTTGATGACATCCACCTGATTTTTCATCAAGGCGATGAGCGGAGATACCACGATGGCCGTTCCCTCCATGATGAGTGACGGCAACTGATAGCACAAGCTCTTTCCTCCACCGGTGGGCATGAGCACAAATGCGCTGTTGCCAGCCAGAAGATGTTTGATGATGGCTTCCTGCTCGCCTTTGAAAGCATCAAAGCCGAAATAAAGTTTTAATTTCTCTGTAAGATTAACCTTCTCTGCCATAGTGTTTCATTAGTGCCGGTGCGTTCGGTGGGGATCAGGTCCTTCCCGCCGAACAGTCCGGCTTAGATTATTGCTTTTGTGTTTCACTGTGCGGCTGTTTAAGCCGACTCCAATTTCTGTAGATGAGCCTTGTCGAGTTGCTCCTGGGTGTATTCGAGGGTCACTTTGAAGCTCTTGACACGCTTGGAGGGGATTTCGAACATGGCGTCCATCATCACCGACTCCACGATAGAGCGCAAACCGCGCGCACCTAATTTATACTCAACTGCCTTGTCAACCATGTAATCGAGCGCATCTTCGTTGAACGTCAACTTGATTCCGTCCATTTCAAACAGCTTGATATATTGTTTCACAATCGAGTTTTTGGGTTCCACCAAAATCTTGCGCAACGCTTCTCTGTCCAAAGGATTCAGATAGGTGAGCACAGGCAGACGGCCAATGATCTCGGGAATCAGTCCGAACGACTTCAAATCTTGCGGCAAGATATATTGCATCAGGTCGCCCTTGTTGATGTTCCGCACGTTCTGCACCGAGTTATAACCCACGACATGCGTATTGAGTCGCTGCGCTATCTTGCGCTCGATGCCATCGAAAGCACCGCCACAGATAAACAGGATGTTCTTGGTGTCTACGTGGGTATAGTCTTGGTCGGGATGCTTGCGACCGCCTTTTGGCGGCACATTCACCATGGTACCCTCCAACAATTTCAAAAGTCCCTGCTGTACACCCTCGCCACTCACATCGCGTGTGATGGATGGATTGTCGCTCTTGCGGGCAATCTTGTCAATCTCGTCAATGAAGACGATGCCACGCTCGGCGGCCGGCACGTCGTAATCGGCCACCTGCAACAGGCGCGACAAGATGCTTTCCACATCCTCACCCACATATCCAGCCTCGGTAAACACCGTTGCATCGACGATGGTGAAAGGCACATCAAGCAGTCGGGCGATGGTCTTTGCAAGCAACGTCTTACCCGTTCCGGTTGAGCCCACCATGATGATGTTGCTCTTCTCAATCTCCACGCCGTCATCATTTTTGGGCTGTTGCAACCGCTTGTAATGGTTGTACACTGCCACGGACAGATAACGTTTGGCGTCATCCTGGCCGATGATGTATTCATCGAGATAAGCCTTGATTTCCTGTGGTTTGGGAACTTTCTTGAGTTTGAAGGGCTGATCACTGGCGTGCTGTTCCACTTCTTCATCCAGCGCCCCGGAAGCCACGGCTATCTGGTAAGCCTGCTGAACACAATCCTCGCAGATAAATCCGTCAGCTCCTGTGATGAGCAGTCGTACTTCTTGCTCGCTTCTTCCGCAAAAACTACACTTTTTCTTAATCGTCGGCATTTTCTCCTTTTTGTTGTTTCCTTACCAGCACCGTGTCAATCATTCCATATTCCTTCGCCTGCTCAGCGTCCATCCAGTAGTTTCGGTCTGAATCTCGGTAGACTTTCTCGTACGGTGTGTGCGAGTGATTGGCGATGATGGTAAACAATTCTTTCTTGAATTTGATGATCTCCTTGGCTTCAATCTCGATGTCAGAAGCCTGTCCCTGTACGCCTCCGAGTGGCTGATGAATCATCACCCTACTGTGCGTCAGCGCGCTGCGCTTTCCTTCCTGTCCTGCTACCAGCAACACGGCCGCCATCGAAGCGGCCATACCCGTACAGATGGTTGCCACATCGGACGAGATGAACTGCATGGTATCGTAGATGCCCAAGCCCGCCGTGACGCTTCCGCCAGGACTGTTGATATATATGGAGATGTCTTTACCGCTGTCTGCGCTGTCAAGATACAGCAGTTGTGCTTGCAAGGTGTTGGCCGTATAGTCGTCAATCTCCGTGCCTAAGAAGATAATTCGGTCCATCATCAGGCGCGAGAACACGTCCAACTGCGTTACATTCAGCTGACGCTCCTCCAAAATATACGGGTTAAGATATCGCGCTTGACTCTTGATGACGTCATCAAGCACCATGCCATTCATTCCCAAGTGTTGGGTGGCGTATTTTCTAAAATCATTCATTTTGTTTTTATCCTTTCTCATTATAATATAAAAGAGGTTATCGACACTTTTAAAAACCTCGATTATACAAAGTTAATAAAAAAAGTCGATAACCTCCTGTTACAAGAAGTTTTTTAAGTGAAAAAACGTTATTTCTCTTCCATCATCTTCTGAAAGTCATCCAATGAAATTTCCTTTTCATTCAATTTCACAGCGTTTTTCAAGGCTTGTGTCAGCTTCGTATCTACTGCACGATCGATGAAAGCATCTACGCTCTCTTGCTTTTTCAGCAAATCGTTGACATAATTGTCGATATACTCATCGGGAACATTGCTCATACCGTATTGTGCGAACTGGGCACGAGCGGCAGCACGAGCCACCTCTTTGATATCTTGGTCTTCTACCTTGATATCATGTGCTTTCACCAACTGCTCTTTAATCAGGTGCCAAGTGAGCTGCTTGATGCTCTCATCATAATTCTTTTCTACAAACGCCTCATCCTTATCGGGATTGTTTTTACGCATGATGCGCTTCAACAGCGCGTCAGGATACTCCAGTTTTCCAACCTTCTTCTCGGCATAAGCACGGGTATCCAACAAGAATTTGTAGTCGCTCTCGCCCTCGAGTTGTGCCTGCAAGCCCTCGGCAATCTTCTCACGGAATTGCTTTTCATCCTTCACAGCGTCCTTGCCGTAGATGTTATCGAACAATTCCTGATTCACCGCATGGTTTTGGAAACGATTGATCTCGGTGATTTGATAGCTGAAATCGCCTTCATGGTCTTTCACCTGTTCTTTATCAATCTTCAAGAATGAAGCCAATTCTACATCGCTGGCATAGGCCTTACGAGGATTGAAGGTGATGATGTCACCCAGTTTGGCGCCATCAAACTTCTTCTTTTCCTCTTCCACCTTAATATAAGAGGGCATCAGCACGGCTGCCTCAACCGTCAGACCACCTTCCTTGGTGTTGCCTTGCTCATCAAGCTCGCGCAAATCGCCCTTGAGCATGTCATTGCCTTCGAACGTCTCTGCCTTGACATACTCGCCCATCCGAGCGGCAAACGAATCAACCTGCTGGTCAATCAGCTTGTCGTCAACCTGTATCTTGTAATAATCAATCTTGTTCTTGCCATTGAGTTCAATCTTGAATTCGGGCGCTACGGCGATATCAAACACAAAGGTATAAGGAGCATCCTTCTCAAGATCCACCGCATCGTGCTTCTCAGATGCCAGAGGTTCGCCTAGCATCGGGATATTGTTCTCTTTGATATAATCGTAGACCTTTCTGCCCACCAGTTTGTTGATGACGTCCATCTTAACGGCGGGTCCATACTGACGCTTAATCATTCCCATCGGAACCTGTCCGGGACGGAAACCTGGCATGTTGGCCTTCTTACGATAATCTTTCAATGTCTTCTCTACATCCTCTTTGTAATCGGACTCTTCGACAGTCACGGTCAACTGACCATTGATCTTGTCGGGATTCTCAAATGAAATATTCATCTTTAACGTTTTGATTTATGATTATTTTTGTTGTTTTCAAATGAATGGCAAAATTACGCATTTTTACCCTAATCTCCTAACTTCACTCCGAATTATTTGATTTTTTAACGCAATTGCGGCAAAATAATCGGCTATAAATCAGACTGTTATTAACTCATGGAGATTAGTAAGCAAACCCATTGCTTTAGCCGTCTAAACCCATTGTACAAAGGGGCTAAAAAGACATGCTTTAAGAAACTCACCCCTTTGCCTTTATACAATTGTGCCAAATGGGACCGGCAACGAACATATAATAATAGTCAGAATATCAAATATGCACATTTTTCTATTTTACTTTCATTTTATTGTTATTTTTGTTTGTTTTTAATCTTTTTATTGCTACTTTTGCAAAACAACAACCAAATTGACAAAGCAAAATTGTTTGTCATTTGCATATATTTGCATTTCTAATATGTAAAGAAAAGCGTAGAAGGCCAAGTTTAAATGGCTATAAATATAGTATTCATTTAAAATTTATGTTATGAGAAAAACTTTACTTGCAGCATTCTCTCTGCTTACAGTAGTTAGTTATGCACAAACCGTCATTGATTTAGGTGATATTTCCTACACACAAACAAGCCCCAGCACTGTTGAGGTGAGCGAATATCACGGTACGGCTAATGAGGTGTCTATTCCAGAAACGATTCAACACGAGGGCAAGCAATTTAAGGTGACTGCCATTGGAGAGCAAGCCTTTCATTGGAAAGATGTAACGTCCGTAACATTGCCTTCCTCCATTGACTCAGTGAAGCACATGGCATTTTCAGGTTCTCAATTGAATAAAATCAATCTACCAGAAGGACTTAAATTCATTGGCTCTTACGCATTTAGTTCCTCAAAGCTCACAGAGCTTACAACCCCAACCACCTTGAAGAAAATAGGCAACAGCGCTTTCTTTACATGCCGCATGCTCCAGAAAGTTGTTTTTAAAGAAGGACTTGAAGAAATCGAGCGTGCTGCATCGTAAGCATCCAATATTTGCCGACTTTCACACTAACAAATAACCCTTATATGTCTGGTGGCATATAAGGGTTATTTGTTATTTGAAGTTTGAAGGTAGCATTTTCGTGAGTTCATCCTCCGTCATGTCTGGCAACGGCTT
>JAQYPT010000045.1 GCA_028726625.1 Prevotellaceae bacterium
TGAACGTTATACAGACAAGAGAATTATGTCGATACAAAAGAAATTGAACGAAAGACCGAGAGAAAAATTAAACTTTTCTACACCAAAACGAGAGTTCTTCAAACACGTTTTGTAATTTTGCACTTGCTGGTTGACTCTAAGTTGTCTTCCTTGAACGATGGCAGAATCAATAAAGATAAGGGCGAAACAGCAATTTCATTATTTTTACGTACCTTTGTTGCCAAACTCTTAATATATAAATATGAGTAACAACTTATTATCAGGAAAAAGAGGCATCATCTTTGGTGCCCTTAATGAGCGATCTATCGCTTGGAAAGTAGCTGAAAGGGCTGTTGAAGAAGGTGCTAAAATCACATTATCAAACACGCCAGTAGCAGTGAGAATGGGTACAGTGAGTGCCTTATCCGAAAAGCTTCATTGCGAAGTAATACCCGCTGATGCCACCAGCGTGGACGACTTAGAGAATGTGTTCAAGCAGTCTATGGAGATTCTTGGTGGCAAAATCGACTTCGTGTTGCATGCCATCGGTATGTCACCCAACGTTCGTAAACATCGTACTTACGATGACTTGGATTATAAGATGCTGGACACAACACTTGATATTTCGGCTGTTTCTTTCCATAAGATGATACAAAGCGCCAAGAAATTGGATGCCATTAACGAATATGGGTCTATCGTTGCACTCAGTTATGTTGCCGCACAACGCACTTTCTTCGGCTATAATGACATGGCAGATGCCAAGGCTTTGTTGGAAAGCATTGCGCGTAGCTTTGGCTATATCTATGGCCGCGAGAAGCATGTGCGCATCAACACCATCTCACAATCACCCACTCTCACCACCGCTGGTCAAGGAGTGAAGGGCATGGATAAACTCTTCGACTTTGCCAACCGCATGTCTCCACTGGGCAATGCGTCGGCAGAAGAGTGTGCAGACTATTGCATCGTGATGTTCTCTGACCTCACCAAGAAGGTCACCATGCAGAACCTTTATCACGATGGTGGCTTCTCTAACGTGGGAATGAGCCTGCGCGCCATGGCCACTTACGAGAAAGGATTAGATGAATATAAAGACGAACACGGAAAAATTATCTACGGATAAACACATGATAACAACCAACAGTAAGGGCGACGCTACTGATGTAACGTCGCCCCTTTTCATTTCTTCCGTTTAAAAAGCAATCTGCCAACGGTCTAAGAACCATTTACTTGCCTTGATAAGTACCCATGAAAAAGATGGTACCCGTACTATGTTCGACAATGGCATACATGAAAGGACGGTTGGCATGGAACATAATAGGACGAGAAGGTGGTGCAGCTGTTTCAAGAGTCTCAACCACCGTGACGGCTGCGGCCTTTGAGCCTTCCTCATCAACCTCAATCTTTGCCTTCTGTAAAACCGTAGAAACAAAAGCTTTTGCCACAGACATTTTTGTCAAATCGGCCTTGCCACGCTCAAACATTGTGTTCATCCCTAACAGCTTCAACACATCATTCAACTCACGAGTGTACGCAGATGTAAAGCGTGGAAGCTTCAAATCAACCTCACTGCTATACATGTTCTTCAGAATGTCTTTCCACTTTTTGGCATCCATAGTCTGCAACAAACTCGACAAATCCTTTCCTTCACGAGGCAAAAGCACCACCATTTCGTACGATCCATTGCCGTAAGGAAGCACCACGGTCTGATAGTTTTCGTTCTCAGCAGCAAAGAATCGCTCCTTCTGATGCATCATCTTCACCGTCAACTTCTTGCCGTCAGCCTGCGTAAACGATTCTTGCTGTGTACGTTTCTTATCGAACTGCCGATACCAAATGCCTTTGAAATACAACGCATTGAGTAGATAGGTAACCGCATCCGGATGGACACGATCCAACAATTGCGGCACCATGCCGTGCGTGAGTTCACTCGCCCAGAGGTTGATAAACGACAAAGTGGCCGGCGAACTGAAATCTTGATTGGTTACAAGCGCTTGATATTGTTTTTCAACCACATTCTTAAAGTCAGGCTGCAGCGGTTTATTTTTGTTCGCAACCACTGCATTCGCCATCGAAACCTTGGTCGACTTGTCCAATTTTGGGGATTCTATCATGAGTTGATGACAAAGAGAATTGATATCATCCACCTTGCCTGAACGGAACTCAAGACCCTCCAAGATTTCTTTCTGTGTATCTCCTACCGCCCCATTGGCCAGCATGCCAAGCGCATAGGTCACGCTCAGCGGCGAGACAAACACGTCTTGCTGCTCGCCTTTCGACACCTCTTTAAAGAACTTCCAAGCAAACTCATTGCTGTTTTCTACTTGAGCTTGCTGCGCTGTTGTCAGCTTGATGGTTCCCGGATTATACTTCACGTTAGGTGTAACAGGTTCGTCTTCACTACACGATGTCAGCATGCCAACCGATAAACAACATGCACCAATTAAAGGAAAAAAATGTTTCATCATATCTATTCTGTTTTAGTTATCTACTGATAGAATGACGAAAGCATTGAAATCTTGCACCGATTTACAATTTATTTTTTATTTTTTATCCCAACAGCTGCTTGCCTTGAGGCATTACAGAAGGACGTTCGTAGATGTGCAAGCCAAACACCGGCGCCATGGTGTACGCCCATTCCATGATTTCGGCCATGTTATGTTCATAGACAATCCACTCTTTGTTGCTCAGGAAGAAGTAAAACTCGATGGGCAAACCTGTATTCGTAGCCTCTAATTGGCGTACCATGCAAGTGAGTTCCTTGTTCACTTCGGGCGACTTTCTGAGCCAGTTTTCCATGTACTTGCGATACAAGCCCAGGTTTGTGAGGTCACCTTTCAGTTCCTGCGCCGTCAGAAATCCCTTTTCCTGACACATATCCTTCAACTCCTGCGTTGCCGGTTTGATAGACAGAAAGTCGAAATAAACCAGTCGTTTCACACGTCTTCCGCCACTTTCCTGCATGCCTTTCCAGTTTTGGAACGACCCATCCACCAACGTCTTTGGCGACACCGTCACAATGGTATTATCAAAATTCTGCACCTTTACCGTGGTGAGCGTCATCTCCATCACCACACCATCCACGGTTGTCGACGGCACTGTAATCCAATCGCCACGCCGAATCATGTCGTTACTGGTAAGACGGATGCCTGCTACCAACCCCTCGATGGTGTCCTTGAACACCAACATCAGCACGGCAGAGGTAGCACCCAGACCGGCAAACAGCTTCATCGGACTCTTGTC
The DNA here is from genome assembly GCA_028726625.1 of Prevotellaceae bacterium. Classification (GTDB taxonomy): domain Bacteria; phylum Bacteroidota; class Bacteroidia; order Bacteroidales; family Bacteroidaceae; genus Prevotella. The sequence continues at coordinate 3,220 of JAQYPT010000045.1, forward strand.
TATCACCAAAGCAACCACCACGATGACACCGATGAAGATGGCAACAATCTTCAATACGCCGCAGAACGATTGTAAATACTGCTGTCTACTCGAGCTTTGCGTGGTCTCGAGATTACGGAACGAGTTGATCACGGCAATGCCCAATTGCACCGAGGCCACCGTGATGTAGATGCTGGTGAGTCGATTGAGCATCTCTTGTACAAATGGTGCTTCATAGAACACCAACGGCAAGAGTTTGTAAATGACTACCGCTGGAACGATGGCACAAACCTTGAGCAGCACATCGCGGTTGAACAGCACATCATCCCACGTGGCCTTAGTTCGCGCCGTGAGCCTGTTAATGATTGGAATCAGCAGTTTTTTGGCGATAATATAGCTAAGCCAAGAAAAGAAAATGGCTGCCAACGACATCGACACATACCGCACAACGGGTACTGCCACACCTGTAATTCCACACATCTGGATGAGTTCTTCCACAACACCCCGTATCCGATTCATCGTTTCTGTTATATCCCACATAACTTTTTATTGTTTATTCATGAATAATTTATCTTGACCCATGCGTCATGGCAAACACAACGCATGGCAAACTCGGTCTTGAAAAGCGCGCCCGTTCTTGCCGTACATCACCCCTTGGTTGATGATGGCAAAGCACAGCAGATGCCCGTTTGAAGCTTCACAATAGCCTGCCAGACTGGTCACACCCGTCACGGTGCCCGTCTTGGCCCACACCTTTCCGCGGGTATAGGTGTCCCTCAGGCGTTTTTTCAACGTACCATCCACACCCGCAGTTGGCAGCGAAGGTAATAGATGGTTGTAAATATTTTGGTGTTGATAGCCATATTTGAGCAACCTCACCAGCAGTTCTACGCTGATATAATCGTACAGTGACAGTCCACTGCCATCGGCTATTTTATAACGAGAGGCATCCAGTCCCACCTTATTAATTAGTCGGCGTACCACCGACCGCGCCTCCTTGGCCGTCACCGTTCGACCGTTTTCGCGCGGAACCAGTTGATAGAACAGCGCCTCGGCATGCAGATTGTCGCTCTTTTTCATCATCGGCAGCAAGATTTGGTCAATGCTGTGCGTCCGTTCACAAATGCGAATGGCCTCGGCAGGGCACTTTGCCACCGAACTGAAAGCCTCCACTTGGATGCCGCCCTCACGCAGCTCTTTCTCAAACTCGGTCATGAAATGGTCTTTACGCCTGTACACCAAGGGCGACAACACGGGATTGTCGTCGTCCCAACACCATCCTTCACCCAACACGTCAAGGTCTTTCATACTTTTGTCGGCATACAGATTGCCGCGTATGGTGTCTACCCCAAGACTTTTCATACAATCGGTAAAGGCACGCATGTCATCTCTACCAAACTTCGGATCAAAGCCCCCAACGCAGTAGAGATCGCCCGTGAGGGTGCGATTTTGTATCGTTCCGGTGTAATAGAGTGCGGTTTTGAACTGATAACTCCCTCCCAACTTGTCGAGTGCGGTAATGGCCGTGACCACTTTCATGGTGCTGGCGGGGCGCATCAGTTGACGCTCGTTATGGGCGTAGATGACACTGTCGGCCGTAAGGTCGTACACCATCATTCCCAACTGCGAGGTTTCAAACATGTCGTGCGTAAGCAACTTGTCAATTCGTGCTTGCGCATTTTGTGGCCAAGGCAGTGCCACGCTGTCGTCCGAGAGCGTGTCCATCACGGCCACGTCGGTCACTTCCGAGCTGTCGTTATCCGCTATGTCTTCGTAAACCACCTGCGCCTGCAGAGGCATGTACATGCCCAGAACAAGCAAACAGGAAAGAATTTTTAATTTATTCATTTGTTTTGTGATGCGGAAGATGCAGCCTCCGCCTGCTGACGCTTTGTTAATTCTTCTACAAACGCCCGTTCGTCCTTGGGTTGAACCGCCACCAAATGATGGGCACCATACTCGATGAGCAAATAGTGAGACAGTCCAAAGTTGGTGTGCATCACCTTACATTGTACCACATCACGCAGGGGGACGCTTTGACTTCGCGAAAAACGCCCTTTGTCTATCAACAGAAACTCCATCTCCTCATCACGGTCAATGGGTTTGACACACGCAAAGGTATAAGTGGTGTGCAGCACACGTTCAATCATGCCCACGATGATGATAACGACCAACAGCCCGAATATAGCTTGCTTAATCCAAAAAAGATAGACAACAAGCATCGTAAAGAGTGCTAAGCCACACTTAAATCCCAAGGTGAGTCGTTGATGAAAAACACGTTGTGCCATGTATAAATAATAGCCTTATTGGACAAACGAACATCGTTTGTAACTGCAAAAATACGAAATTATTCACGTTTTCACTGCTCACATGCGGATATTTACATTCTTTTACAATCGGGTTATACGCCGTAAGGTTTGCCCCGCAACAGTTCATCGGCATACCAAAAGGCTGCCACGAGTCATCGCCATGAATATCATGGTGCGAGGATTTTGTCAAGAAAAATGGTCAGATTTTAACACTTCCGCAACACGCATTCTAGACAAAAGCAGCCCCTAAAAAGACGCTTCTGAACCCCTTTTCGGGCGTAAAGCATACCCGTATGGCACCAAAGTCAATGACTTTACAGTCTCAGAGCATACAGATTGGCGCGCAAAAGCATGCCACTAAGACGGCAAAATGCATGATTTTGCAGGGCTAAAACATAAGTGGCGAAATCAAAAAGGAGCCTCAAAACGAACTAAGTAATTGAACATCAACCAAAAACTAAAATGCGCTATTTTGGCGATATTTGCCGCCGACAGGGCGAAGAGCGAAAATATGCAAGTATTGGCGAAGTGATTGTCAAGAAAATATCCCATACACATAACCTCCTTTCGATGAACAACAGCGGCTGCGAGGCGAAGCGTTATCGGGTGAGACTGAACTTGAGACTGACGCCAAAATCATGAGTAGTTGTTGGGAAACTGCTGCTGGAGAGTAGCGGCGTGTTGGTTTGCTGGTCGTAATAAAGGGTCATGGTGAGCAGACGCGACAGCGTATAATCGGCCGAGAATTGGAGCCGAAAGGCTGTATTGCCACTACTTGCGGCACTGGTCATGGTGGCGATGTCCCTACTGATGGCTGCCTGTCGGCGGTAACTGAGGTCAAGGCGCACGTTCAGGTCACGGTTCGACCTGGTACTGTTGCGATTGCTGGTGCTGCTGTTTTGCTGTTGTTGCCGCTGCTGACCATTGTCCTTGTTACGCCGAACCACACGCCGTTTATTTCCGCCAAATAGCTCCAGGTTGTTAACCTTATATGCCATGCCCAGCACCCAGTCGCGACTGATGGCCTCATTGATTTGCACACTCGTGGTACTGAGGTTCAACACGCGCGTTGATCGATATTCCAATCGGGTGGTTAAGTTGTTGTTGAAGGTGACATCCAGTCCCAACAAAGGCGAGAAGGCCTCGTTGATGCTCACCGCAGAAACGTTGTACATGCTGCTTGGGACGGGCATTCCGGTGGTGGCGTTGGTGACGAATCCCAAGCCGTTCATAAACTCTTGGAAGGTGCTGTAGCTGCTGTACGACCCTATGGCGAAGATGCTTTTGTAGGAATGGTTGAGGGTAACGCTCTTGAACACATCCCTGAACCAAGGCAGTTTGCCCAGTCCGCTGTACCGAATGGTCCAGTTGGGCAGCAGTCTTGCCAACGAAGGGAAGATGTTGAGCGAATGGCCGCCCATACTGGTGTAGGTGGAGAGGAAGGCGGGTATCATGACATCCGAGCTGTAGCGGTCTACGCCTCCGTTGGCAGGCTCGAAAGGTTGGCCGGCCAGCGGTGTGCCCTTGGGGTAGACAAAGCCCGCATATTGCGCCTCAACCCGCTGACGGAAGCCGTCGAGCGACTGGCAGAAATCATCAAACGACTTGCTGCGGAAACCGTTGCCAGCGTCACCTATCCCCTCAAAGGCGCTGCGAAGCGAGAGGGTAGTCATGGTGAAATTGCCCGTTTGGGTCATCGGGTTGCCCTGATACATGTATTGCACGCTCCTTGAAGTGGTTTGCGTGCGACTGGCATTCAAATCGATTTTGAAGTTACGAACAGGCTCCAAAGTCATGCGCAGCTGCAGGTCTTGCGTGTGATTAGACGTGGCCGGCGTGGCAACGGAGTCAGAAATCAACAACCAATTGTTTGCCCTGGCTCGCTCGATGTACGAATCATCCACCATACCAAAGGCGAAGTCGAGGCCTGGCGAGAGCGCGCTTGGTGCCTTGGTCTGCCCGAAAGCATCGCCCACCGTGGGCAAGAATCCCGGTAACGCCATGGCATAGTCGTCGCGATAGCTCACACTGACGTTGCGCACCAGCATCAACAGGCGCGCCACCGACTGTGCCGTTCGGTACCAACCTTTATTCTCCAGCGGCTCTTTCGGCAAGACGGTAATCTTGAGTTTCAAGGCCGAATCGACCTTATTCTTGATGCGGATGGTGTTTGGATTAATCTTCTTGTACTTCAAGTGATAGGGTTTACCATCCTCCGTGCGGGCCGAAACGATGAGCCGCTTGCTCTTTTTGCCGTGGCTCACGGTGATGATGGTGTCGGGCAAGAGCGTGATTTGCTGCTCAAATCCTTTTTTGTTCTTAGGCAATTGTTTTTTCTGCGCCTCGGCTCGGGCATCTTGTGCCGAACGTCTGGCTGCGTTCCGCGCGTTCTTGTTTTGGGTGTTTCGGTTGCCATCGTTGCCAACGATTCTCGATGACCGTGAGCGGCTAGTGGCGTTGCGCTGCGGATCGCGGTTGAATCGGTCGTTCGTTGCTTTCAGGAAGGGAATGTGATTGTACAAGCGTTGCAGGTCAAAGCGCCCATTGACATTCACCCTTCGGTTGGTTGTGACAATGTTGCCGAGCGACGTACCGTCCTCCAAATGGGTTCCGCGAACCCACGAATAATTGGACGAGTAGTTGGCATCGGCGTTTACCCAGTCGAAAATTGGAATGAGGTTGAGCGGCAGTTGGTACGACAAAGAGAACTGTTGGCGGTAATCCAGCGGCGTGCCAAAGTTGCGAATGCTGGTTCGCACCGAGTCTTTCCAGGCCGAATAGCGGTCGGGATACAGGTCTTTGTTCACGGGGGTGTAAGGCTCTTCAATCTCTGCCTGGGTGGTGCTCTGGAAGTTCATGTGGATGTTTTTGGTGAGATCCCAACGCAGCGTGAAGTCTCTGTTCCACATAAACTGCTGATTAAAGGTCAATGGAAGTTGTGAACCGCCCAGGTCTTGCATGTCACGCTCTTGCAATTCGTAGTAGTTGCGCATCATGTCGGTGTTGAAGGCGATGTTCTGCGGCAGCCAATTCAGACCGAATCGCTTCAGGATGTCGAACCATTTGCTCTTGCTCTTAATCTTCTTGAATGGCTCCAAAGGCTTGAACACGGGCGTCCAGCTGTATGAAAGGCTACCGTTCCAACTGTCTTCTTTCTCGTAAACGGTGGTTTCTCCGCTGGTGTTTCGATGCGAATGACTGTACGAGAACGAGAAGTTGGCTGGGTCGTAAGGCATGGGGTGGCGCTTGGTTTGGATGCCCACGCGCACGTTGGACAACGAGAAATTGGTGTTGGTGGTCTTGGTCACGGCGATGCTCTCTATCGAGTCGCGCTCCTGACGGTTAGAGGCAGCATCCAAAGCATCTTTCAATCGCATGTCTGTGTCCAGCGGATTGTACTTCGGACTGAGCTGTTCTTGCTGCACACTGTAATACAAAGGTGCGCTTACATGGGCTTTTTCGGGGAAGAATTTGCCCAGCTCAAAGTTGGCTGTCACGCTGTAATTCTGGTAATCATCGGTAGATCTTTGGGCCACACCCTCTTCCAATCCGCCAAAACCTTCACTCATATAGCGGCCTTGAAGATTGACCGTTCCGAAATCAGACATCTGTATATTCAGGTTACCTTGTGCCGCCCAACCGCCTTCGTTATTGTATTCCAGCAAGCGAAGTTCGTTTACCCACACCTCACCCGACTTCATTTCGCCCGCTTTGTTGCGCACACCAATCATCATGGTCTTCACCTCGCCCAGCGTAGGGTTACCCATCACGCTGACTTTGTTGTTGGGTTTGTCGGGATCGTAGCTTGTATAAACCCGATTATACGATGCTTGTCCTTGCGCTTTATCTTTGTTTCTCTGCCGCTTCAGTTCGGTGAATAGCTTCAAAGGAATGTCCAACATGTTCTCTTCGGGCCACACTTCGCGCACATCCGACAACGAGTAGCGGTTGTATTCCTTGGGTGCCGTCAGCTTCAGGGGAATCTCATATTCATAATAGTTGCTCTTATAATCATTGCCCAAGCGTACAAAAACAGCCAACTGACCATCCTGCAAATTGGTCGTGTTCTGCTCCATAGCATTGGCATGCACGAACATTTGCAGGCGTTTATACTGACGCAGATCGACTGAAGAGTTCTTATAAACCGCCTTGGCATCACCCGTAGCAAGATTTGAAACCACGATATCCAACGCCTGTTCGTTGGCCTCAACCAGCTGACGTTGCGTAGGATCTTGCGCTCTCCTAATGCCCGGAGGCAACACATAGTTGACAGGTGTCTTGTCATTGTTCTCCTCTATGTTGACTGAACTCACCGACATAGTGCCCGAATTGGACTCCGCAGGATCGAGTTGTTGCTCGTATATGCGCCAATCTCCACGCACCAAATCGAAGCTACCGAATCGCAATACGATGGGTTTTTCAAACCCTGTCAGGAACATTCGCATGAAACGAATGCTGGTGAAGTCGGAGATGGAACCGAAACGGCGTTCGAATTCGCGTATCGGAATGCGGAACTGATACCAGGTAACGGGTTCCTTTTTCTTGTTTCTTAGGGGTGCTATGGCATCACGTTTGTCGACGATGTAGTTCTTTCCAACAACCAAGTCTTCCGGACGGATGGACACATGATACTGAAAATACTTCTCGTATTCGTTCAAAGTGTAGTCTTGATTGATGTCTTCCACGTCGGGTGTGCCCTTATACGACGTGTCATAACGTTCGCCGCGCGTATCGGTATCGGGCGAGTTTCCTTGTGGATTGTTGATGTATTTGTAGCGCCTTAAAATGGAAGCTTGCATCTCATCGTAGTCACGACCACGGAAATAATGATAGTTATCGTTAGCCACGTCGTTCAAAATAGCATTGAACACGTCCGGACTTACCTTGCCCTGAATCTGCTTTAAGAAGTCTTGATAAGCTTCAAAGTTTTTCTCTTCCTCGTCTGTCAGACCGTTGAAGCCCAAATCCTGCAAAGCTCTTGCCCCCTTGTTCGTGGCAAAAGCATACGTCACAGTGGCCGGAGTGGGAATCTTTCCCCATTGAGTTGTGATATAAGTTTGCGTTCCATCGACGGGAAGTCCACTCTCATAAAACTTCTTTCCGTCATGAAGAATGTCCTCACTAACCTCACCTAAGTTGATATAGAAGTCGCCTCCGTACTCGCTGGCCGTACCTTCTTGGCGGGTATAGATGAACGGGTCGAGCATCCAGAACTCGATATATTCGATGTTGGACGACTCAAAATCGCTGTAATCCAGCTTCCGCATCATACCACCCCACTTCTGTTTGGGATTATTGAGCAACCCCCCTGCTGTCAAATCAGGGTTGAAGTTGTACGGTCCACGTTCGCTTGGATAGTACGCAAGGTTGAGGATTGGAATAGTAGCTGTGGCTCCACTGTAACTACTTTGGTCGCGCTTGGGGTACAACTCCCTGACATACACCTCGCGAACGTAATGATTGGACAGCTGTTCCAAGTCGCTCTTGATGTGCTTTGGCGTCAAAGAACTGCTGCGACGGGTGAACAATGGGTCGATGGTATACCAAGCCAAGAGCGACCGATTGTAGCCACTTCGCAGGGTAGTCTTGTCACTATACTCGGGAAACATCGACGGCACACTCGACATGATCCATGACGTTGGCGTTGAAACATCTATCTTGCTGGTCGTATTCTCAAAGTCATCGAGATACGAAGCGTTGTCTTGTGTGCCATGACTTTGCCCCGCAATGAGCTGTGCGAACTCGGCATTGAGCGAGATGTTCGATGGTTGTGTAAGGTGTAAGAATGGGATTTTGTCCAACACATTGGTGAGCCACTGACTTTCCTTCTTCCAGTTTAGGTTGATGCCCCACAGGGTATTGTTCAGCGGTTCTGACCCCATGTTCACCTTGTTGGTTAAGGCTTGTTCGGAAAGATGTTGCAACGTACCACTCAGTTGTAGGTCTTTGCTGAAATCGTACTCCCAATTTACGCCGAACATCGTCTTTCGTTCCTGCGCAAAGTCGGTGTTACTCTCCAGCGAAACGTTGACGTTGGTCCCCGCATTGATAATGCTTTGGTTCAAGATGGTCACCTCCCCTGCCGCATAGTCAACCGAATAATCGGCATTCTCGGTCAACCTAACGCCGCCAGCCGTCACCACAACCGACCCTTGCGGCACGTTGTAGGCTCCCAAGGAGATGACGTTGGCTGCCGAACCCCTGAACTGTCCCATCAGCACATACTTGTTTTTCTCGGCGATTTGCTTGGCTACGGTCTTGGTAGAGTCGTACAACTCGGTGAAAGCATACCGCTTGGCTTTCTCCTCATTCACACCTTTGCTCACCAAATAGCGATGGATATACGACCCAAAAGGCTCTGCCACGGGGAAGAACACACGTCCATCGCTCACCGTATAACCCTCCACAAAGTCAAAATAACCGTTGCTATGCGGCTTGTTGTTGTTATCCAATCGGTCGGCACCCAGCAGTCGTATGATGGGTTGGTCTTTCACTTGAGGCTCGGGAATATAGGTAAGATAAACGCCGGCGGTATCACTTTGGAACTTCACATCCAAGCGAAATTTCTCGCGCTCCACCCTACTGGCCAACTCGTACACGTTCTTCATCATCAGTCTCCAGTTGCCTTGTCGTGGGTTGTTGCTGGTGTTTTTGAGCGACTTGACGAACAACGCCGCATTCACATCGGTCACGTCACTGGCAAACTCGCCCACTTGATAGGTGGCACCACCGTAAGTATATTCGTATGCTACGGCCAACACCTGGTCGGTTTGCAATCCCATGCGCAGCGAAACGTAACCCAATGCCGTGTTAACCGTATATTCAGAGGGGTTCAACAGGCGCGCGCGTTCCAGCTTCTCATAGTCCACACCGCCCACAAGTCCGCCCCCATCGAGCACCGTTGTCGACTGGTCGATGTTGCGTGCCGACGCAAGTTGGCCCACCAACGTGCCGTATTCGGTATTCGCATTGTTAGAGGGAACCATCTGTCCCGTCGTGTTCCACAGTCCATTGGAGATGTATTTGTTCTCGCCCAAGTCGGTCAATGCGATGATGTTACGGGTATTTGTGGTGACACCCGAATTGTTGGTGACCCAGATTTCCACCCGATTAATCTTCACACCCGATGTCAGATTGGGCAGCGACTTCATGTTGTCATCGTACGTCTGACGGAAATATTGTGACAAAAAGAAGTGGCGATTCTCCTCATAGTTGGCCACATTGATCTCGAACGGCGTGAACTGTGCGCCACCGCGCGATGACACACTCTTGTCGGCCGACTTCTTCTGCGAGGCCACCATCTGCAACTTGAGCTTGCCAAACTGCATGTCCGTGCGCAAACCGAACAGCGAACTGGCTCCCTTTATCAATGAAGAATTGGACGGAAACGACACGTTACCCCCCTCAACCAACTTGATAATCTCATCCTCCTTGCCGTCGTATTTCAGTTTAAGGTTCTGCGCATCAAAGTCAAACGTGGCGTCGGTGTTGTAGTTGAGGTTCATGTTCACCTTGTCACCTACCCTACCATTGACGTTAAGATTAATCTTCTCGTCAAAGTTCATCGTGGCCATCTTTCGGTTGCGGATAGGCAACGAGGGGTTGTCTATCTTCTTCACCGTGCCGCCAAACTTCAGTTCGGCCGTTCCCTGCGTCTTGATGCGCACGCCACCCGGGCCGAATATCTTCTCGGCCGGTCCCAGTTCAAAGTGCATGTCGGTGAAGTCGAACTTCTCTTTCCCTTTGTTTTCAAAGATTTCAGCGTTCTTCGAGCGGAAATACTGGTCGAAAAGTCGTTTCTCACTCCATGCCCGATACTCCTCCGGCGTCATCATGATGGGTGCGTTGAGCCACGCCGCACCGATTTTCGAGCCGATGATATACCGGTCAAGCGTATCGTTGTAAATCACATCCTGCTGTAGGTTTTGGGGACGTTTCAAGTCTAATGGACTCTGATTCAGGTCGTCAATCGTCACCGGAAGCGTGCGTTGAATCTTCCAGCGCGGATGCAACAGCGAGTCGGGGATGTTGAGGTCATCATCCAACTGGGGCTGCGCCTTGATGTCGACGGTGTCTTTCAGCTGCGGTTCTGTCTGCTTCTGAGGCCGCTGCCTGCTGGTTGCCCGCGTGCGGTTGTCTTGCCAAAATGGCACACGCATGGCATAACTCGCCACACTCATGACGAGCAATGTCACAACGAAACCATATATGCGCCTTTTATTCCGCATGCTGACCTACCGCGATTGACACGTACCTCACCACGGCACGCTTACTTGATTTGCTTCAATGCCAACTTCACCACCTGCTCAACCGGCAGCGATGGGTCGGATTTCAGAATGCCCTCCACCACTTTGGCACTGGGTGCGGGCGAGAAACCCAGCATGGTGAGCGCACTCACTGCCTCGTCGCGGATGCTGGCATCCACCGCCGTTGCAGGCTCACTGCTTACATGCAGCTCGGTGGCAATGCCGCTGCTCACGATTTTGTCGCGCAGGTCTACGATGATGCGCTGGGCCGTTTTCAGTCCAATACCTTTGACGGCCTTCAACATCCGCTCGTCACCATTGGCGATAACGTTGCACAACTCGGACGGCGAGAGGGTCGACAAAATCATTCGGGCTGTGTTGGCACCCACGCCAGACACGGTGATGAGTAGGCGATACAAGTCGCGTTCTTGCTTCGAGAAGAAGCCGTAGAACGTGAAATTGTCATCACGTCCGCCAGTCACCAACGACTCGTGCACATACAACTTCACCTCTTTCTTACCCTGAATGGCGCTGTAGGTGTTCAGCGAGATGTTCAATCCATACCCCACACCTGCGGCTTCGAGTACAGCCAGTGCGGGAGTTAATTCGGTCAATTCACCCCTGATGTATTCTATCATGTGTTATAATATGTATATATACGATAGAGATAACGCAGCAACCGTCCACTTATTGCGTGGTGGGTGGAAAGAATGAACACAGCATGCAGCACTCATCCAACCACTCACGCATACGGGTGACATTTAAAACTCATATTATTAGGGGTTTTAGAACATTGAGTTTGGGCGGCAAAAGTGTCTTATACTGAAATAGCTTGACACATAATCAAACTCAAAAAAAGTAAAAAAACATGACGAAATCAAGTAAAAGAAGAGAGTTTAGTGATGCGTTCAAGCTGCAAGTGTTAAGTGAATATTTTTCTGGCGGCGGTT
>JAQYPT010000046.1 GCA_028726625.1 Prevotellaceae bacterium
GTTTCTTTTCTCAGCCAAAGGATGTGCTTATAAGCCTCGAAAATGGAGATTGGCAAGTTAAATAGTACAATAAAAAAAATATTGACAAGAAATATAGAATAAACAACTAAAAACTGTCAAGCGATTTTAGGAAAAGACAAACCGATTTTAGAAAAAAGACAATATCATTGAGTTTGAAGACCAAAGTCATTGGGTTTAAAGGCCAAAGTCATTGAGTTTAACTACCAAAGTCATTGACATTGAAGTCCAAAGCAAACACTAATCAACCATCAGATGAAATTTCTTTGTAAGAGACTAATAATAAGACGATTACAAATGTCAACTTCTAATCTACAGATTTAAAATCTAATTTATCCCGTACTGACAACTCTTTACCCTCAAAATAAAACATTCCTACTTTTGAATGCGGAGATACATGCGCTCCTTCAGCTTGTCTTTTTATCAGATGCTACTAAAATCACGCTATCCCGTTCTTGTGCTTTCGCTCGAATTGAAGGCGTTTAAAGATATTTATGCATGCATCACTTGGCGATATTCGTCAAAATACGTACCTTTGACCTCATTATAAAATAAGGTAAACAGACCTTACCGTCTGGACCTTAAAACGATTACTTGAAAATGAAAATATTGTTTACCAAGCTCTTCATAGCCTCATTTCTCATCTTTGCTCATACCGTGGCTCTTTCAGCCCAACAGCCCAGCCATGCAGATTCTATATCGGTTGCGCAAAACGACAGTGCCATACAGGCTGCGATGAACGAAGACCTGGAGTCCGCAACCGACAGTATGGGCATGGTCACAGAAAGCAATGGCGTGCATCAGTTTTTGAAAACAAAGTTTATAGAAGGCAACGCCGGCTTCATGTCGTTGGTGGCCTTAGTGCTCATCTTGGGCTTGACGTTCTGCATCGAGCGCATCATTTACCTCAGCTTGTCGGAGATAGATGCCAAACGATTCATGGCCGATGTGACCACAAAAATTGAGAGTAGAGATTTGGATGGAGCCAAGCAACAGTGCCAGACAACACGCGGCCCCGTGGCCTCGCTGTGCTACGAGGGGTTAAGGCGTGTGGACGAGCCGATTGAGAACATTGAACGTTCGGTGGCATCATATGGATCTGTCCAGGCCAGCAACCTGGAGAAAGGCTGTTCGTGGATTACGCTATTCATCGCCATGGCTCCCTCGTTGGGCTTCCTGGGTACGGTCATTGGCATGATCATGACGTTTGACCAGATACAGATGGCCGGCGACATCAGTCCCACCATTGTGGCCGCGGGTATGAAGGTGGCACTGATTACCACGATTTTTGGTATCATCGTAGCCCTCATTCTACAGGTGTTTTACAATTACATCTTGTCAAAGATAGACCATATCACGGCGCAAATGGAAGAGTCGGCCATCACATTGCTTGATGCGCTGATGAAACACAAACTATCGAAATGAAGCACTTAGACCTACAGCATCGTTCAACGGAACAGCTCTCCAGGTGGGTGCTGTACGCTTTGTCAGCTCTGACAGTCTGCCTTTTCGCCCTCTACTACCTGGTGGGCTATGACCAGCCATACGTTGAGAACCCCGATTTCAACGAACCTTTACTCACTACCGCCCTACTCTTCTTTATGTATACGTTGTTGGTCACTACCGTTGGCATCGGTGTTTGGTCCATCGTGCGTGAAACAAAACGTCGGCGCAGCGAGTCAAAGGTAAGCAATGGCATACCCACGTCATTAATTAGTCGCTGCGTGGCGGGCGGAACGCTGATAGTCTTCGCGCTGACGTTCGCATTGGGTTCAACACAACCGCTGACGACCAACGGAAAGAGTTTTACGGATAGCATGCTCCTTCGCATGGCCGACCAGTTCATTAACACCTCCATCTTCCTATTGATAGCGGCTGCCTTGGCTGTGGCTTTTGGCATGACAAGATATTATCGTAAGCAAAAAAGAGAACATGCTGATTAGGAAAAGAAGACATGACATCCCTGGACTGAATACCACTTCAACGGCCGACATCTCGTTTATGCTGCTGATATTCTTCTTGGTAACCACCTCTATGGACGTGGATAAAGGACTGCGCAGGCAGTTGCCACCGGCACAGCAGGAAAAGATTGAACAAGAGAGCTTGGTGGATAAGGGCAAACTGATGGAGCTGAAAATAACGGCAGACAATGTGTTACTGCTCAATGGGCAGCCTATCAACAGGGAAGAATTGCGCATCAGGACGGAGGAATTCATCACAAGAGTAGGCAAAGAGCATCTCATATCGGTAAACGCATCACCCGAGGCGGCATACGAAACCTACTTCAACCTGCAAAACGAGCTGATGGCTGCGTATAAAAACGTGCGCAACCGCCTGGCCCGCCAACGATATGGGCAAGCACTCGAAGCATGCAACGAGGCTCAACGGAATGTCATCTTGGAACAGTGTCCGCAACGGATTGCAGAGACATATCAAACAAGTGAGGAAGGAGCCAAGCCATGATTAGCTTCAGAAAGCGACAACATTTCGTGCCGAACCTGAACACGGCATCCCTACCCGACTTGATTTTCACGGTGCTGTTTTTCTTCATGATCGTAACTCACATGCGTGAGGTGACGCTCAAAGTGAAGTATCGTGTGCCGCAAGGAACAGAATTGACGCGACTAACCAAGAAGTCGGCCGTGTCGTATGTCTACATTGGCGTTCCCCTCTCTACTCAAGGGACGGCCAATGAAAGAAATGTCCGCATCCAATTGAATGACAAGTTTGTCACAGCTGATGACCTTGTGGACTACATCACCGAGGAGCGTCATCGCATGTCACCCGAAGACTTGCAAAAGATGACGGTATCTATTAAAGCCGACAGACATGTGCGAATTAGCACATTAAACGAAGTGAAGCTGGCCCTAAGAAAGGCTAACGCCCTGCGTATCAACTATTCGGCCACAGAGAAACCATCGCTGAAGAATTGAGAATGAGTGGCTAACCATACATGAAGAGTGCCTCTGATACTGCCAAGATAATCGGCTTAACAAACAGTACAAGAGAAACGAAGAACTTTAAACACAGCGTGTTCATAGCTTCATTTCTCTTATCCTATAGCAAAAAAGTTGAAGCCTTCCTTGACTTCAACTTATTCACAACTTATTCATCAATCTTGATAATACACCCGCTTTACCCTGTTGCTCACCCCCGTAAGCACCTCGTAAGGGATGGTTTCGAGTGTGTCTGAGAGTACGGTCACAGGAAGATGATTGCCAAAAATCTCCACTTGGTCGCCCTCCTTGCAATCAATTCCCGTCACGTCAATCATGGCCACATCCATACAAATGTTGCCCACATAGTAAGCACGTCGCTCATTGACCAAACAATAGCCATGCCGATTGCCCAAACGTCGGTTCAATCCGTCGGCATAACCGATAGGAATAGCTGCAATCATGCTATCGTGTTCAATCTTTCCCCTCCGGCTATACCCTACCGTATCGCCAGCTTTTACCATGCGCATTTGCAGAATTGTGGTTTTTAAGGTACTGACGTGATTGATTACTTGGTTGTTTCGAGGGTCGATGCCATACAGTCCTAAGCCCAGCCTGCACATATCCAGCTGCCGCTCGGGGAAGTGTTCAATACCGGCAGAGTTGTCTATATGGCGTAAAATCTTGTGTTGAAAAGCGGCTTGCAACTGTTTACTTGCCATATCAAACAATGCAAACTGTCGTGCGGAGAAGTCGTCAAAGTCATCGCTATCCGACCCTACGAAATGCGAAAATACCGAACGGGGAATGATGGCGTCTTGATGTTTCAAACGTTCTATCAATCGCTGCATGTCATTATTGGGATCAAATCCAAGCCGATGCATGCCCGTATCAAGCTTGATATGTACAGGATAGTCGGTGATACCCTCTTTCTCGGCAGCCTTGACGAGTGCTTCCAGTAAGCGGAACGAGTACACTTCGGGTTCCAAGTCGTAGTCGAAAAGCGTTTTAAACGAGCTCATTTCGGGGTTCATCACCATGATATTGGCAGTGATGCCATTCTTTCTGAGCGTTACACCCTCGTCGGCAACCGCCACAGCCAGATAATCCACACGATGGTCTTGCAGCGTCTTGGCAATCTCTACTGCCCCCGCGCCGTAAGCATCTGCCTTGATCATGCAGACCAACTTCGTGGACTGCTTTAAGAACGAGCGATAATGATTCAAGTTATCAACCACCGCATTGAGGTTCACCTCAAGGATTGTCTCATGCACTTTCTGCACAAGCAACTCGCTAAGCCTGTCAAATCCAAACCTGCGGGCACCCTTCAGCAAGATTACCTCATCGCGCAACGCCTGGAACACACCACTCTTAATAAAGGCTTCTACAGTTGGAAAGAAATACTTCTGCGTCACTTTGATGGCATCTTGCTGCTCGGTAAGCTGCGGACCGATACCAATCAACTTGGTCACACCACGCTTTACTGCTAAGTTGGAAACCTCTCTGTACAGTTCAGATGCTTCTCGTCCGCTCTGATCAATGTCGCTCAAGACCAACGTTCGGCTACGCCCTTGATGGTCAGGGCGACGGTTCATGAAGTCGAGTGCGATGTCTAGTGAATTGATGTCCGAGTTGTAGGAGTCGTTGATGAGCGTACATCCATGCTGTCCCTCTTTCACCTCAAGTCGCATGGCTACGGGTTCCAGTTGCTGCATGCGTTGATCCAGCACGTCTGGTGTTACCCCCAAGTGTAATGACACGATGGCACAGACTATGGAATTTACCACAGAAGCCTCATCGATGAACGGTAGCGAATACCAATCTTCCTTACCTTTATATATATAGGTGACGGTCGTCATGGTTTCTTTCTTCTCAACAAATTTCACAAAGAACGGTGCCTCTTTGTCCTTCATCGACCAATAAAGTCGTTCACCAGGATAGTCGTATTCAGTGATGACCTTGCTGATAATTTCATCGTCAGCTGAATAAACCAGGGTTTCAGCATCGTGGAAGAGGATAAGTTTTTCACGACATTTATCCTCGATGAGTCCGAAATTCTCCTGATGCGCGTCGCCAAGGTTGGTCAACACGGCAATGGTGGGTTGTATGATGTCACGCAAAGCACTCATCTCCCCTGGCTTACTGATTCCCGCTTCGAACACGCCAACCTGCGTTTGTTCGTTCATCAACCAAACCGATAGTGGCACACCAATCTGTGAATTGTAGCTACGAGGCGAACGAGTGACATAAAATTGCGGTGAAAGCAGCTGATACAACCACTCTTTCACCATTGTTTTTCCATTGGAACCCGTGATGCCGACGATGGGAATGTCAAACTCATCACGACGCCGTTCTGCAAGCCTTTGCAGGGCTTTGCGCGTGTCAACCACCTTGAGAAAGTTGGCTTCAGGATAAAGTTTGTCGTAACCAACCGGCACAGCCGAAACCACAAAGTTACGAACACCGCGCTGATAGAGTTCTGGAATATAATGATGACCATTGTTACGATCGGTCACCAAAGCAAAAAATAAAGTTTCTTCGGGAAAACAAAGCGATCGACTGTCTGTCAAGATGAAGCCTATCTGTGCATTTTTTGTCCCATAACGCCACGCACCTATCAGTGTGGTAACCTTTTCGATACTATATGTCATAAAACTCAATATTTATCAATACAAAGGTAAACTTTTTCTGATGGATGCCAAAAAGAATACAAAGAAAATGGCTGATAATAGATCTTAGAGTCAACCAGCAAGTGCAAAATTACAAAACGTGTTTGAAGAACTCTCGTTTTGGTGTAGAAAAGTTTAATTTTTCTCTCGGTCTTTCGTTCAATTTCTTTTGTATCGACATAATTCTCTTGTCTGTATAACGTTCA
>JAQYPT010000047.1 GCA_028726625.1 Prevotellaceae bacterium
CCTTCTTTATTTTATATTGCTGTTGGAAGCTCTTTGGGGGCTTCGCGCCCCCAGCCGCAAGGCAAACCTCCGCGGTGTTTTTCATAGTTTTAAGCTAAGCAAAAAACTTTGAAACGTTGCGTTTCTATTTGGATTCTTCAAATAGAAAAAAATGCAGACGTGTGCGGCTTGATGTCATGAAACTAACATGACCTTTCGAAGAGAAAAGATCTACAACAAATATAACAGGTATGTGCGTGGCCTACTGGCCATATCTAGAGGTATTTCAGCGGATGACTTCACATGAAAAGAGTCTATCATTTATCTTGACAAACACCTCGTTATAATTCGCTTATTTGCCACCATGCCTCAGAGTTCTCGTAAATTTTAAAAATATACACAGTCATCATATCTCACTATTGCTCAATACGTTAAGTGTTCCAAGTCCAATCTTTGACCTTGTATTTGATGTTTTTGCACGATTAAAGCATGCTTTTAACCGCATAATTGGTATACTTTAAACGTGTAATTGCATGTTACTTGTGCACGAATAGCATATCTTTTAACTTCACAACTCAATGCTATTGGAGCTTCAGGCCTGTTTTCTGAATCCAGAAAGAGATAAATGTACCGCATTTACATATCGATTTTCTCTATTTTGCACTTTTGCAAATGGCTTTTTATTGTCATTTATACGGACAAACGTCCCAACCGGCCAACACAACAACCTATCTCCTACCCCATGTACTTTGTTCCACATCTAGAAGTCCAACTGTGGTGTGGGCAAAGCCAAGAAGATGAAATAACATAATCAGGCACAAAAAAGAAAGAAGGCAAACACCCATGACAGATGCTTGCCTCCGTTGTTGACTAATGTTGTTCAATGTGTCTACTCCGCCTTGCTGTTACCTAGCTTATGTACGAGATATAGTTCCAAACAAGTTGGATGTCTGTGTTGTACACATGTTCATGAATATTCTCATGGCTTTGAAGATGCAGCCATAGTCTGGGGTTTGGTTGGTAAGGGTTGGCTAGTTACCAACAGATTGGTTATCTTGCTTTTAAAAGAGCTTCCCGCTTTCATCAACGGAAAGACTAAGGTGCGGAAATAATGCATCTGGTTGTAATCCACATTTCTTAATTTCAGCACGTTAAGCCTGCTCACCATTTGCCCGTTAACCCACAATGAGGTCTCGGTGCGGTCGCCCCGAATTTTCATATTGACCTTCTCGCCTAGCAATAGTTGGTAGCCGAAGTTGTAGAGATAGCCGTCCCTGCTGAACCCGATAAGTCCGTTGATGGGGTCTGACAGGTAGAAAGTGGCATCATCGGAGCTGAACAATATGGTTCCCTTTTCCTCGGATGCGTAGTCAATGTCGAACGCCACCTCGTAATCCCAGCCCACTTGGTCTATGGGCATGTGGTCTCCACGGTTCACTTGCGCCTGTTTCAAGATGGTACCCTGTGGATAGTGACCAGCCACGTTCAGTCCTGGGGCTTCATCTAAGGTCTTGCGCAGAGAGTCAAATTGCTCAAACGAGAACGAGGTGCTTATACCCGACCATGTTTTGGTGGACAGCGTTTGCAAGGCAGGGAAGAATCTGTAGTGCACGTCTTGCGCGCTGATGCCGTTGCCGATGTGGTCGTTCCAAACGGCAAACATTCCACCTTTGATGCTTCGATGACCTTCGGGGAAAACCACTTCGCCTATACGGGCGGGTGTCCAATTCTGGTATAATTTCTTAATGTCAAGATAATCCTGATAGTAACCAGCCTTGGGTACAATGTACACTTGCCAGTCGGGGATGCTGATGATGTCGTATCCCAAGCTGTCCATGGAGTGAGGATTGGCGTAGTTGTTGTTCCAAATCTGCATGGTGACATCTTTAACTTTGATGGGCGTGGTGCCTTTGGCATGTGTCTGCTGGCCCCATATCATAGCCTTCTTGCCGAATTTTTCTACATAGTTGATGTATCGATCCGTAAGGTACCTGAACTTTTCCACCACTTGCTTGTCTTCGTTGGCATATTCATCGGTGCCAATGTGCATGTATTTTCCGCTGAAAACAGGTTCGTCACCGCCAAGATACTCTTTGAGCAACGCATCCAAGAAATTGTATGTTTCGGGGTTGAACAAATCCAAATGGTCTTTCCCGTATTTCTTACTGGCTAATTCCGGCTTGTAACGAGTAAAGGCGAGCGAGTGTGCTGGGAAATCAATCTCGGGTATAATCTCCACCCCAAGACTGTCGGCATATCGTTGCAAGCTTCTAAATTCTTCTTTGGTATAGTGTCCGTCGCGTGCCGTCAAGCCTGGATAGGTGTCGCATTCCAACCTAAACGCCGCTGGCGTGCTGTCGAAATCGTCGTTGAAAAATTGGCGATGTCCATTATCGTTTAGATGAATGTGCAGTGTGTTCATTTTGTAATAAGACAATATTTGCACGTATTGTCTAAGCACACGCATGGTGAAAAACTTTCGACCACAGTCGAGCATGAACCCTCGGGTGGGATAGGCAGGAGCGTCTATGATGGTGCCTTGAGGCATGGTACATCCTTCGTTCTGCCTGCACAGTTGCAGAATGGTACGCGTGGCCCATTGGATGCCTTGGGGCGTGGCAGCTTCCACACGAGCTACACGCCCGATATTGATTTTGTAAGCCTCGTCGCCTGCGTTTGCCTTGGAGCCCTTTTTGGTGCTGACGGCAAACGTGAAATCACCTGCCCGCGCCTTGTCTTTCACAATGGGCAGCGAGGTATTGAACATCTTCTGGTAGTCAGCGGCAAACACTTCGAGAGCCATTGCCACACGCTTGTCATTCCCAGTATAAACGATGCGTGATGCTTTTGTAGGCACAAAAGAGCCTTTGCCCCCGTACCAAGTCTTGAGTTCGGGAATCGTGAAAGGCTTAGGGTTGGCAGCATGCATCGAAAGCGAGCACGACAATAGTAACAGTAACAAAATCTTTTTCATGTTGCTATGATACATTATTTGGGTATAATCCGTGAATTTCACTTGAACAAATTGGTTATTTGCGTTTGGTCCAGTATCGTTCTATTTCTTCCAATGACATGCCGGCGGTTTCCGGAATGTATTTCCACATGATGAACATGTAGGGCAAACACATGATGGCAAAGAATATAAACGTACCGGCAGGTGTCAGCGATGTGAGCATCCATGGTGTGAGCTGTCCCACAAGATAGGTTCCTATCCATAATGCGAAACCGGCGATGGACATGGCAACGCCTCTGACACTATTGGGATACATCTCGGAAAGCAGTACCCAAACCACCGCACTGATAGAGATGGCGCAGCAAAACACATAGAAGAGAAAGAATGAAAGCATGAAATAGACCGAAAGGTTCAACGCCTCTGTGAATGCAAAATAGAAAGCAATCATCAGTAACGACAGTATCATGCCAGACACGCCATAATAGATGAGTTTTTTTCTTCCTACCTTGTCGATAATGCTCATGGCCAGGATAGTAGTGACACAATTGACGATGCCCACCAGAACTTGGCAGAACAAGGGATTGGTCATGCCTGCATCCTTGAAGATAGAAGGGCCATAATACAACACGGCATTTACACCCATGAACTGTCCGAGAATGGCGATGCACACTCCGACAACGACAGCAGTGAAGATTCCCGGGCGCAGAAGTTGATGCCAGTCGGTCTTAACTTGGGAGGCCAGATTGGATTGTACCTGACTGACAACAGCATCCACTTCTTTCTTATCAGAAAAGAATTTTTCAAGAATGCGGGTAGCTTGAGCGCTTTTGTTACGAACAACCAGCCACCTCGGACTCTCTGGAATGAAAAACAAAAGGATGAAAAAGAACAATGCTGGTATCGTTTCCATGCCCAGCATCCCTCGCCACACCTCATCCACAAATATCAGTTGGAACTGTGAAGATGCGAAAGAATGACTTTGAGATACACCCAAGAGCAAGAAGTTGACCAGATAGGCAGCCAGGAAACCAACTGTTATGGCCAACTGGTAGAGGGACACCATCCTGCCTCGGTATTGAGAAACAGAAACCTCTGATATGTACATGGGTGCAACTATTGATACTACGCCGATGCCAACGCCGCCCACTATACGATAAATCACTAACCAATTGAACGTAGGGGTGATGGCACACCCGATGGCTGAAACGGTGAACAAGATGGCGGACAGGAACATGGCAGGCTTGCGTCCAATCTCGTCACTTAACCAACCGGCGAAAGCCACGCCTATGATAGAACCAATCAAGGCACAACCAACATACCAGCCCTGTTGTAAAACGCTGAGCGAAAACTGACTCGTGACCTGGTCTATGGTGCCTGATATGACGGCCGTGTCATACCCAAACAGCAGTCCGCCCAATGCCGCAGCCAGCGCCAGATAAAACACATATCCCAGTTTTACGGAAGAATCATTCATAATATGGAAAACTATTGATTACCTGATATTGAAATATTCTTTATAACGGTCGTATAAGTGATGCGCCTGGATATAGGCCGACTGTGGACTCATAAAGTGGGAGAATTCGAAAGTAATAGCTTTGTCGTAATGACACCGCTTGGCAGCTTCCAGCTTCATTCTCAGCTTGTCAAATTTAATTGGCAAGAACCTGATGGGCATATCGCGGTCGAACGATTCGGCATTGGTCCAACATTGCATACCATACCTGTCGGCCAACTTTTTGTTCACTGAGAAGAAAGCGTCCAGCTCATCATAGTCGATGTGCCCATCTTGGAAAGCACAGGCATCAACCACGTCGTGTATGCCATCGAAGATCTCGTTCCATTCACGCTCATGTTCCTCCACGGAAACCGCTTGGGCTTTGCTGAGCTGCTGCGTACCCATCACCGCTTTCTTTCCGTCAATCCATGGAGAGATAAATACAGGTAAGCCATCAGAAACATCCTTACACTGCTTGCCAAGCGCATGGAACGTGGGAATGGCGCCTTTGGTCTGTCTACTAATCTCGGTGCTGATATACCATCCCTTAAAGCTCTTGTGGTGACCGTATCGCTTCCACACTTCATCGATGACATATTTGTTGTCCTCAATCTCCCAAGACATATCGCCCGTGTCCCAGTATCGACCAGAATCGTAAAGGCCGAAGTAGAACTTCATGCCGTATCGATCGGCCAGGCGGAGATACATGTCTATCAAATCGACAGACGGCATATAACATCCATGCTTCTTAACAAGATACTCAGAGGGATAGGTCATAAATTTACGGTATCCACAACGAATGACAATCACGGTATCAATGCCGATGGCCTTCATGTACTTGAAATCCTGATCCCACTCTTTTTCTCCCCAGTTTTGGTGAGGAATGTCATGGGATATCTCATCTAAAAAAGTACCGGTTATCTTCAGTCCGTTGTTCTTCGGAACGATGAGAGAGCCACTAACGCCTTTTCCTTGCGTATTGAGCAGATTCTCTGTTTTTGTAAGTTGGTTGGCTCCCTTTGCTATCGGGGCCATCGTTATAGCTGCTCCTGCGAGTGCCGTCTTTTTGATAAATTCTCTTCTATTGACCATTGTTATTTGATTTTTTATGAATATAAGGCAAAGTTAATGAATGATGCCGAATCACTGGCACCTTGATTTCGGATTATTTTATTTCAGCTCTGAAGGGAGAGGCCGGAAGTCCTGCATTATTGCACAAATCAGCCTGCATATAATTGCGGAAACAATAACGTACCTCAGTAGGCTGCTTCACAGAGTCGTTCCACACTTTAACTTTGGCAGAACTATTGATGATTCTTGCATTAGCAGGATATATTTTTCCACTGGCGTCAACAAGCTCGAAGCCACGTATTTCTTGATTTTCAGGAATCATGCCCTCTTGTCCGTTCTCAAAAGTAACTTCCACAACGCCATCCCTAAGCGTACACGATTTATAAATCGGCCCAGAATAAAGAAAACCACTGCGACCGTATGTCTTTGCCAACGCCCAATAGGCGAGTCGCTCGCCCACCTTTATTTTATATGGTGGGTGTATAAACAGCTCACTGCCGGCATCGGTTGTGGTCACCATTCCCACATTGGGCACCTCGCTCATCAGCTCCAATTGGCACTGGCGAAAACATGCCCATTCGAGTTTATCCTTGCCGCCAGCCTGATAGGGCGCAATCTGCACATAATAGATGGGCATATCGTTGTTTTCAAAAAAGGTTCTCCATTGTCGTACCATCGCTGGAAATAGACGTTTGTATAGGGCTGGATTAGAAACGTTGGCCTCACCTTGATACCATATCACGCCTCGTACGGGGAATCCTTTCCAAGGGTTTACCATGGCATTCCACAGCAGTGTAGGTGTACCAGCTTCCCATCCAAACTTGGACTGGTTGACATCAGGCAATTTTACCTCACTGAATTGTTGTAGAGTCTGTCGACTCATCCATGCCTCGATTTTGGATGCGCTCCACGAGCTGTGAATCAATCCTACCGGTACGTTGATGGAGCGTTGCAACAAATCTCCGAAGAAATAGGCTGTAGCGCTGAAGTCGCCTACCGCTTGCGATGACAATTCCATCCATTGTCCTTTCACACCCTCGGTCTTGGGTGTGGTGCTCCAATCCCGCTGAACGGTGTAGAGTCGCAGTTGCCTATGTGGATTTGCCGATACAATGTAAGGCTGGCAACCATAAACGGGTTGACCCTTGAATCCGCGCACGGGCATTTCCATGTTGGACTGTCCGGAACAGAACCAAACCTCGCCAAGGAGGATATTTCTCAGGGTTAACACCTCGCCATCAGAGAATGTGATGGAGTATGGGCCTCCTGCCGAAGTGGTATGCAACGTGGCTTGCCAACGGCCGTTACTGTCGCTTTGCGTCATGATGCGTTTGTCACTCCACGATGCTTTAATCGTTATTTTACTGTTTTTCTTGGCAGTGCCTGTGAACCTGACATCCGCCTGTTGTTGCAGCACCATGTTGTCTCCCCATATTGAGGTCAAGGTCACCTTGGCAATAGCGGTGCTCGGTGTTATACAAGCCACAAGGAGTGCGGCACAAGATAAAAAGAATTGTTTCATTTTCGTGTTATTTCTTCTTGGTAAACATTTCCGAAACGGTCGGTCACTCGCACGGCCAATTTAGAATTGGCATGGCGAGGTGTGGCGCGAAACATGTGTTTGGTGGGCAGGGGCGCAATCCAGCTTTGCATGGTTTTGCGATGGTCCTTAACCATTTTGACGGCAGCAGGATCCAGTCCGGTGTATTGCGTCATCACACCCATCGGTTCGCCGTTTTCCAACCACTCCACTTTCCATTGGTCGTCATAATTCCAAACATTGGCGATGATATCCTTGGGATATTCTTTCACCGCGCCAGGCGCATACGCCCTGAACTGGTATGTCTTGGGATAGCCCGTACTCTTGTAATACCAGCTTACCTTCTTACCATCCATCTCAAAGACCTGACATCCCTGCGGCGTACCGTCAAGGCATAATGGAGCGTGCCACCATGTTCCACATACGGCTCCGATGTTGTGTTCCATCTGATGATTGTTGAAAATGACATTCGAATTGGTATGCATGTGCCCTGTGAGGAAATGCGATTCGTAGCCATCAAGCAGTTTGAAGAGCGACTCTGCGTTGATGGTTTCGCCTCCTAAGTATTCGTAGGTGTAAACAAACGGTTGTTCTTTCACCGTAGATCTGAAAGGAATATGCGCTGCTACAAACACTACGGTGCCTTTGGGAACATAGGAAAGGTCTTGCTCCAACCACTTGAAGGTTTTCTCATCGATGTATCCTACATAGAAGTATTGTCGTCCAACGTAAAAGCAATTATTGATAACGATATAGTGTGCGTTGCCTTTGTTGAAAGAATAGCATGATGGTCCAAAATGCGTTTCAAACGATCGGTAGGATGTTTCGTGCGTTCGGCCATTGTAGTCCATGTCGTGATTTCCAATCACTCGATAAAAAGGAAGGTCAATGCGCTGTGCCTGTCGCATGTAATCCTCAAAGAATGTTGTCGGCGTGTCCCAACAGATGTCACCGCATGACAACCCAAACGCATCTTTGTCAGGGCTTGAGGCCAACAACTTGCGATAGTCGTCCACTACTGGTCCGTATTTCAACCAGTGCTCTTTGGAGTTGGCTTGCACGTCGGCCTCTACGATGGCGATATGTTTTGTGTCGTCCTTGGGATTTTTCTTGAGCCTGAAATTGTATTCCATCTGTTGTTTCTGATGGTCAATTTCTTGATAAAACAGGGGTATTCCTCTATTGGTTTCGGTGAGATATCCGGCTGGTGTGGATATGTACACAAACCGTGTGCCACCCACGTTTGGTATACGATATACGCCGTTCTTGTCTGTCGTTACACAGCGTTTTCCGTCTGTCACCACAACATTGGGTACACCCTTGCCTTCGCAAGTGACCGATCCATACAACTCGTATGGATTAGGCGCATGGTCTTCGTCCAACGCCTCTTTCAGCTCTTTCCACCAATCATAGAGGATGATATGCACGATGTCGAATATCATGACACCGTCAGACTCTTTGAGATTCATACGGACAGCTTTCTGAAACTGTAGGGCGTTTTTCCGGTAATCTTCCACATATAGGCCTCCATAGAATGGCTTGGCACCCTGCAACAGCTGCCTTGTATATTTGCAACCGCCTTCCACGCAGAGGTATTCGCCTGACGAGACTTCGCTGTCGGTCTCGTTTTTATACAATCCTGACGACTTGTAATAATCGTCTATGGTTACATTTTTATAATAATTACCGTTAGTGTAGAAGTCTATCAGTTCAGCATAGCCATATTGGCGATACTCAGGCGTGGCCCATGGGAAATCCTTTGAGGGGTCATACTTGTTGCTTGCCCAGTTCACACCCACCTCATAATAGGTAGGGTACCATGCCCCCGTGTATGAGGCCAGTATACATTGGGAATCTATTTTTTTTATAGCGGATCTGACATCCTTTATAAAACCATAGATGACAGAGGCACGCCACTCTATCCATTTCTTATAATACGGTCCGGGAACCCTGTCGAACGAGCCTTTGTCGTTGGCTTTCCATTCGTATATGTCTTCTGGATATCTGTTTAATTTTTGACCGATGTATTTTTCAAACAAGGTGCGTGATGCTTCTGAAAAGTCAGATTCGATGCAATCATAGCGCGCCCGGTCCAACATGATACCGTCAAACTTAAAGCGTTTGACCACCTCTTTCACGATGTTGATTTCATGGCGTTGCACGTCTTTCAAGGCCGGGTTTAAGAACATGGACGTTTTTCCATTTAGTTCTGTCACGGGGATGAGGCCTTTGTCGGGAACGTAATTGATGGATTGCCATTTCTTGTTTTTCCCAAAGACAGCTCCTCTTAACTGGCCGTGCGCTTTGCTTCCGTCAGCGAAGATGTTCATGCCGGCAAAGATAACCATACCCCGCTTGTGAGCTTCAGAGATGAACGTGTTGATAAAGTCAAAATCAGGACGTGTAAATCCCTTCCACGTTCTTTTCCTCGATGTGTACTTGCTGTCGTAAAGCACCTCGCCGGTGTTATCCTTGATGTCTAATACTAAATGTGTGATACCGGCCTCATGACATTTGCCAACGTAATACCTGATGGAGTCAGGATAGCTGAATCGCTCGAAGTTGGCCGAACAATCCAACCACATGACCTTGGGTTTGATTGTGGCAAAAGTCAGTAAGGTGGTGCACAATAGGAGGAGTGTAAGACAGGCTCTTTTCATAAGTCGTATATTATATGTTATTACTTTGTTTTGTCGATGGCTTTAGCAATACCTTCCTTGGCATATTTCCATTGATTGGCTTTCTTAAGATGAATCATGTCGAACAGAAAATAACCATTACAAGCATCCATGCATGCCTTGACAGATTGCACGATGGCTTGGTTTTCCTGCTCTTGGGTGGCTTTGTTGGCCGTGTCCCAATTACCGACATCAGGTCCTCCCACTACTTTGGGGCAAGAACCTTTTATCTTTGACATGGCCTGTAGACAGAATCCCTGCATGGTCCATTCCGTATTGCCATAAACAAGCAATGGCGAGGCATAAGCACCAATGAGCATTTGATCCATCAAGTCAGCGTATCCGAAGGAGTGATAGTTTTTAGTTGCCCATCTATAATAATCAGAGGTTTTAAAATTAGGGGAGCCCCAATTCACACCCACAGTGTAATAGGTAGAGTACCAACCACCAACATACACGCCAAATTGTATTTTTGAATTGACGCTCTTGACTGCGTTTCGTGCCTTTTCCATAAAGTCGCGAATGGTTTTTGCTCTAAACTCCAACCATTTCTTTGTGTAATCAGAAGATTTCCCCGATAGCTTTGTCGCGCCTTTGGGAAGGATGTCTTCTGGGAAATTAGAGACTTTGCTTCCCACATACGTTTCAAATTTTTTGCGAGAAAGATCAGAGAAATCAGCACGCAAATCCAAATATCTGCCTCGATCCAACACGATACCATCAAGGTCATATTTCGCAAGATCTCGCAACAAGTTGCAAAGAAAAGTTTGCACTTCAGGATTGGCTGGATTTAGAAACTTGGTAGGCTCAGCCTCGTCCATGATACAGACAATTCCCTGAGCTGTGCTCATTTGTGTTGTCCATGCCCTTTTGCTCTCGTCACGATACACCATGCCCGTTCCGTTGTTCATGGTGTTTCCTCCCACAAACGTGTTAATGCCTGCATGAACTTTCAAACCCAATTTTCGTGCGGCATCTATGAACGCTTGCAAATAGTCCCATGTGGCCGTGCGGTCTATCTTTGTATAGCCTGTAGATGTCCATGCGTATTGATATTTCACTTGTTCTACTGTAGAGGTCTTGAACAACACGTCACCACATGTTGGGCGCACGTCTACCACGATATCCGTGAAACCTGCGTCTTTAGCAAGGGTCAAATCTCTTGTTATGGCCTCTTTGCTATTGGCGAAGTCAGGAAAATTCGCTGCCGCGTCAATCCAGATATATCTCGGTTTGTCGGTCTTATTTTCTATTTCTTTGTTATTTTCCTGTTCTTCCTTTTGTTTGTTTTGTCCCCAATAATCTACTGGGTCTTTTGAGCCACATGCTAAAAAAAACAGTAACGTCAGTAATAAAAGGCTAATAGTACAATGTTGTTGCTTCATCCGTTCTCCTTTATTATTTTATTATTGTCATTAAATTTACGGTTCTTTTTTCATCATCCAATAAGATGGATATGTTTTTTAGCAGCCGTGAACGATAAAAGCCATCTCAATGCAGTGACATGGTCAAAGCATTGAGATGGTTGAATGAAAGATTACAAATCCAAACAGTCGCAGCGCACGCAACCAACATATCCGTTGGTAAACATGAAGTAGATGTACAGATAGTATCCGTCGTTCGATACTCTCAGTGCGACGTCGCCTGTTCCATTTGCGTTTTGTTTTCCTAATGCCTTGCCTCCGTACTTGCCATTTATGTCCAAGCCTTTTGAAGAGAAGTCAAGCACCTGCGTGTCTAAATTGCCACCACCTGTGTCGAACAAGTAGATGCAATCGTCTGTACCCCATGTCCAAAGGTTCACAGAGTTAGAAATGAAGTAGTGTGCTTTGTTAAACACGGTATAGTCTACCGCATTCTGAAGCCAGTTGGCAGAAATTTCGGGGCCCTTGGCTTTGATGGAATTGGTTTTGCCATCAAACAATGAAGCATGCCTTGGTGCGGCATAGTATGCAGCGAAATAGTCGCTTGTGGGGTCAGCTGGATTGCTGTATATTACGTCCGCATTATTACCCCAGTTGCCTAAGCCTTGGGCTTGAACCATGACTGGCGTGGTAGAAACCAGCTTTCCGGCTTTCACCTGCCAGCGTGCAAATTGTCCTGCGGTACCATGTATAGGTGCCGTAATGATAGCTTCGCCGTCCAAGCTACCAATAACAGATAGTTTACGTCCCATCTGTGCGCTTGTGGTGTATTCCAAATACTTTTCAGGCTTGCCTTTGACACCCTTTACTCTCCAGATGATGAACTTTCCATCTTTCTGATTGTTGAAGTTGCAGAACAATATATTGTCGTTATCATCGGCCGTGGCATACATGTTTGTCAGGCTTCCTGCAAATTCGCTGATGTCGATATGGCCAGCTATATCTCCCGTCTTAGCGTTGAGATATACCGCTTGTCCATTGCCTCTCTCGTTCACAACAACATAGTTGTTAAGAGCAGCGATACCAGTAGTCATGTGGTTTTGGGTTAGTCCGATGTCCACAAGTTTCTTTACCCACAACAGTTGAGCGCTGCTGGCGCGCAACCCATTGTTGATTTTTTGTGGAATTTCTTTTTTCACTGTATACACCATCGAGGTAACGCCGTCTTGCGCCGTAACCTTGAATTGTTGTTCCTGGTCATAATCGAGGGCTACGATTGTTGGGTCTGGTGAAATGGTGGCTCCGTGAGAGATGCTCACCGTAGCAAGTTGTTTGCCAATCTCGTCAGCGGAAACAAGGGAGATAACCTTGTCTGCTTCCTTCACAAGGCCACTTAAGTTAGCATTCGGGAGGTCAAACTTAGTGATGACGCACTCGTTGCTTTTTCTTATTTCAGCCACTACTTTATAGTCTGCCTTCCCTCCATTCTGGTCGGTCACGGTAATCGTGTTTTCCTTCGTCAGATCCATAAAGTACAGCTTAGGTGTCACATACACGTTGTTTTCGAGACTTGCGAACACCCGCATCTTTTTGAGTGACGACTTGTCGAGAACATTGTCAGACAACCGTGGATAGTTGTAGGGAAACACAACAGTAATCACTTTATTTTGATAGTCTATCTCACTTGTGAAGTTGTTTTCATCCCTGTCATCATCAATAAACCGTGCAGTGAGATTTGTGATGCCGTTTCGTTCTATATTAGGGTGAAACTCCTCGGGCTCTTGGCAACCCACCCATGTAAAAATAAGCAGCAGGTTGCAGGCTAATGTTAATATTTTGGTTTTCATATTTGTCAATACTTAAAGGTTGTTATTTCCATTCATCAAACTGTTTGGCCAACTTATTGTTCTTCAATTCGGATGTAGGAACAGGCAGCCTGTAGAGTTTTGACGAGAACTTACGGTCTTGACCGTCACAATCAACATACCCGTATGTGCCGTTGGTAATCTTCATACCGTGACAGCGGTAGTTGTTATACTCAATATGAGCCAGTTTCCACCTGCGCATATCCCAGAACAGATGTCCTTCGTAAGCTAATTCCACCTTACGCTCATTGCGGTAATCCTTAAACCAAGCGTCACCGGTAGAGGTTTTCGCAGGCAGTCCAACACGTGCCCGCACGCGGTTCATAAGCGTCTGTGCCTCACTGGTTTTGCCCAATCTGAAAGCAGCCTCGGCTTTGTTCAACAACACCTCGGCAAAGCGTATTTCTACCCATGGTTGCGAGCTGTGTTGTCCCTTGATGTCCGTTAGCTTTTCGTCGAGCAGTTTACGAAGAAAATATCCCGTGGTGGTTTTGCCGAAAGAGTAGGCTTGCTCACGATAAGCCATGAACTCACCGTTCTTTCCTCCTACGCTGCAATCCATCTTGCGTCCCTTCCATTCGCATCCCGCATATATGATGGTTGCGGCAAATCGGGGTTCAAGCTGGTCGTAAGGAGGCTTTTGGTTGGTTGGTTGTTTCATGCCATGGAGTCCAGTCCACAGTTTCACCGTCCTTGGTCTCATAGCACTCGACCATTTCCTGCGTGGGTGTACCCGTAGCACCAAAATCGTATCCGTCGCACTGTGGCACATAGTATTGGTCAAAGCTGTGGTAGGGTCCACTGTCCTTGTTGTACCTGAAGGCCAATATGCATTCGTTGTTGTTACCACTCCATGCGTCAGCGTAATTGGGTGCCAAATCGTACAGCCCGAGCTTCTCTACCTTGTCGGCTGCGTCGTATGCAGCCTGCCATTGATCTGCGTAAAGCATGGCTCGTGACTTCAGGGCGTAGGCTGCTCCTTGAGTTACCCTGCCTTTTGCGTTGGGGTCTGCCCACTCCTTAGGAAGGTTAGCTGCCGCAAAGTCAAGATCATCAGCGATAAATTTCGGCGTAATGGACATTTGGTAGGCTGAAAAGCTCCAGATGTCCTTTATTTATTACCTTTGTGCCATTTGAAAACCTATGAATAAAAAACATGTGTATTCTGTGGCAGCTCAAATGTTAAAAAGAACGGTCATCGTCGGG
>JAQYPT010000048.1 GCA_028726625.1 Prevotellaceae bacterium
TGAATATTCAAAATCGAAGTGCAATAAAAGAGTACCCCTCGCCGAGAGATGCAGACGTTCTCGAAGCGTAGCGAGAGGTTGTCTGCATCTCTCGGCGAGGAAAAAGAAACAACCAGCAATACAAATAAAAAAAGGGAGACCGCAGTCTCCCAAAGATTAATTAACTTTGTATTGTGAAATATCATCAATTAACCTCGGAGCAAAGGTCGCAAATTTTCGCCTTACTCCAAAAGAAAATAGCGAGAAAAGAAATTGCCCGCATTGTGGGCACGAGTGAAGCTACGATCAGTCGTGAGCTAAAGAACAACAGCACGCCATCGGGAAAGTATATCTGGACAAAGGCACAAGATATGGCCATGCAGCGCAGAAAAAGGACGGTAACGAACGCCAGACTCCCCGATGAATTGGTCTGGAGAATCAAGGAATATATCATCAACGACCAGTGGTCTCCAAGACAAATATCAGGATATCTGCGCAAAAATGAGGGGATAAAGGTGTCCCACCAGTCCATCTATAACATCATCCACAATGACACAACAGGGGAACTTGCCAAGCACACAAGGCATAAGATGAAGTACAGGCGTCGTCCCAAGAGCAAACATCTTCCAATCAAGGACAGGGTGAGCATCCATGAAAGAAGCAAGGAAGTTGACGGGAAGAGATTCGGGGATTTTGAGATGGACTTGATCGTAGACCCTGACCAGCATGCCATACTCACACTGGTGGAGAAATCCACCAACATGCTGCTTATGCAGAAACTGCCATTTGGAAAGCAGTCAAAGCCTCTGGCAAAGGTAGTTAGGAAACTGCTGCTGCCATACAAGGACTGCCTGAAGACCATCACAACAGACAACGGACCTGAATTTGCAGCACATAAGGACATTACCAAGTACTTAGGCGTACCTGTGTACTTCGCCGACCCATATTGCTCATGGCAAAAGGGAGCGATTGAGAATACAAATAAACTAATCAGACAATATATACCGAAAAAGGATTCGTTTGAATACTACACTGACAAGAGAATTATGTCGATACAAAAGAAATTGAACGAAAGACCGAGAGAAAAATTAAACTTTTCTACACCAAAACGAGAATTCTTCAAACACGTTTTATAATTTTGCACTTGCTGGTTGACTCTACAGCGGCATGATGAATCTCCTTTCAGCCAGCACTTTTATACGCTTTTCCTCGTTCGTTTCCCAATCTTTTTCGTAAATTTGCACATTATAATATAAACGTTTATCATAACGACATGTCATTAAAATGTGGTATTGTAGGGTTGCCAAACGTGGGCAAGTCTACCCTATTCAACTGCTTGTCGAGTGCCAAGGCACAGGCAGCAAATTTTCCTTTTTGTACGATTGAGCCCAACGTGGGCGTGATAACAGTACCCGATGAACGGCTCACCAAATTGGCTGAGATTGTGCATCCGGGACGCATTGTGCCTGCCACATGCGAGATAGTAGACATTGCAGGATTGGTAAAGGGAGCGTCCAAAGGCGAAGGCTTGGGCAACAAATTCCTTGGAAACATACGCGAATGTGATGCGCTGATACACGTTATCCGCTGTTTCGACGATGACAACGTGGTACGCGAGGGCGGTATGGCGGTGAATCCCGTCAGCGACAAAGAGGTGATTGACACCGAATTGCAACTCAAAGACTTAGAAACCATAGAGGCGCAACTATCCAAACAGCAAAAAATAGCTGCTTCGGGCAACAAGGAAGCCAAGACGCTTGTTACCGTATTAGAAGCCTACAAAGAGGTGTTGGAGCAAGGAAAGAACGCACGGACGGTTTCGTTCGACACCAAAGAGGAAGAGGAGGCAGCGCACAACCTGTTTCTGCTGACCACCAAGCCCGTACTGTATGTGTGCAATGTGGACGAGGCAAGTGCCAAAGAAGGCAACGCTTATAGTGCCCAAATAGAGAAAATAGCCCAAGAAGAGGGTGCCGAAGCCATGGTGATTGCCGCCAAGACAGAAGAAGATATTGCGTCTTTGGAGACCTACGAGGACAAGCAAATGTTTTTAGAAGAATTGGGATTGACCGAAAGTGGCGTGAACCGCCTCATCAAAAAGGCTTATTCGCTGCTCAACCTGCAAACCTTCATCACGGCTGGCGAAATGGAAGTAAAGGCTTGGACGTACCACAAAGGCTGGAAAGCGCCACAATGTGCTGGCGTCATCCATACCGATTTTGAGAAAGGTTTTATCCGGGCAGAGGTCATCAAATACGATGATTACATCAAATATGGCAGCGAAAGTGCCGTAAGAGAAGCCGGCAAATTGGGCATAGAAGGTAAAGATTATATTGTCCAAGACGGTGACATCATGCACTTTAGATTTAATGTTTAACAATCGACAATTGGGCTAATAAGCCTAATTAGGCCAATTAGCCAAATAGCCTAATAACAAAACAATATGATAGACCACCTACTTTACATCCTGTGGAATCCTGATTTAGAGATATTCCGCATCGGCAATTTTGCCATTCGTTGGTATTCAACCTGCTGGTTGATAGGACTTGCCTTGGCATACTTCATCGTGAAATGGCTCTATAAGGACCAAAAGGTGAAGGATGCGTATTTCGATCCGCTGTTTATATATTGCTTTTTAGGCATTTTAATCGGTGCCCGATTGGGACACTGCCTGTTCTATCAGCCCGATTACTTTTTGTCTTCGTGGACACATGTCGTCGAAATGTTCCTGCCTATTCACCAGATGGCGGACGGTTCATGGAAGTTTACGGGGTACGAGGGATTGGCTTCGCACGGTGGTACAATAGGACTCATGGTGGCACTCTATCTGTACTATCGCAAAACAGGCATGAACTTGTGGCATGTACTCGACGACATTGCCATTGCCACCCCTATCACTGCGTGCTTTATCCGTTTGGGCAACCTCATGAACAGCGAGATTATCGGCACACCAACCAATGTGCCTTGGGCTTTTATTTTTGAGCGGGTAGACATGACGCCACGCCACCCAGGACAGTTGTACGAGGCGATTGCCTACTTTTTCTTCTTCTTCGTCATGCTGCATTTCTACAAGCGAACCTCCAAAGAGGTGGGCACTGGC
This sequence comes from Prevotellaceae bacterium, assembly GCA_028726625.1. GTDB lineage: Bacteria > Bacteroidota > Bacteroidia > Bacteroidales > Bacteroidaceae > Prevotella. The sequence continues at coordinate 3,080 of JAQYPT010000048.1, forward strand.
TTCTATTTCGGCTTGTGCCTTACCCTCATTTTCACGTTCCGCTTCTTCATAGAATACACCAAGGATATACAAGTTGACTTCGAATCGGGCATGATTTTCAACATGGGACAACTGCTGAGCATTCCTTTTATCATCCTTGGTATTGTCTGCATGAGGGGTGGGAAATGGATGAAAAAATTGGGAGCGAAATGATATTTTCGTCCCTACGCTAAAACTTACCGAGGCATCCACCCTACTTTGAAAGAAGTAAGGTGGATGCTGATGAACAAAATAACAATCAACATACCTTTTATTCATGACTAACAAAACCTTTATCTTATTGGCTTTCTTAGCCTTGAGTGGTGCTTGTATGGCACAAAATAGAGTGGAAAAAGAACTTTCCTCATGGCAATTCTCTCGCAATGGGGATGCGTGGCAATCGGTAACAGTGCCACACGACTGGGCAATCAAAGGACCATTTGACAAGCAGTGGGACCGCCAATTCTTAGGTATCACGCAAGACGGACAACGCACCCCTATATGGCACACTGGACGTTCGGGTGGACTGCCTTGGTTGGGACGTGGCGAATATCGCACCACCATCAACGTACGCGACCTCGATGCACGCACAGAACTTTATTTCGATGGTGCCATGAGCGAGCCTGTTGTCTATGTCAATGGCACGGAAGCGGGTCGGTGGGCGTATGGATACAACGCTTTTCGCATTGATATCACGCCCTACTTAAAACGTGGAGACAATGAGATACTGGTCAAACTGAACAACTTGGAGGAGAGCAGCAGATGGTATCCGGGAGCTGGATTATACCGTCCAGTGACGCTGATTACGACCAATAAAACCTATATAGACCCTTGGCAAACGTATTTCCGCACCCTCTCCGTTTCGCAACAAGGAGCGGAAATTGCCGTGAATGCACAAGCAAAGGGACTCAAAGAGAACGACAAGCTCAAGACGCACATTATCCTAAGAGACAAAGACGGTAGGACAATTGCACAGAATACTGTAGAAAACGATGCGAAAGGAGATGTGGCAACGACGTTGAACATCAAGAATCCACAACTTTGGAGTCCCGAACATCCCTATCTCTACACGTTACAAATCTGCGTGAAACGAGGCAGCAAAACGTTGGATGCCACCTCACAACAGGTGGGAATCCGCACCATAGCCATTACGAAAGAGCACGGTTTTCAGCTCAATGGCATCACACGAAAGTTCAAAGGCGTATGTCTGCACCACGATTTAGGACCTCTTGGTGCGGCTGCCAACAAGGCTGCCATGATTCGACAGATACGCATCATGAAAGATATGGGCGTAGATGCCATTCGTACTGCGCACAACATGCCTTCGCAAATGCAAATGCAGGTGTGCGACTCCATGGGGATGATGGTCATGGCAGAGAGCTTTGACGCCTGGAAAGAGCCAAAGGTAAAGAATGGTTACAATCGGTTTTACGATGAATGGTGGCGCAAAGACCTTACAAATCTTATTTTGGGGCATCGCAATCACCCATCTATCGTGATGTGGAGCATTGGCAACGAGATACCCGAACAAGCCAACCAGCAGGGTACGGAGCGCGCCAAAACCATGGTAAAATTTTGCCATAGCCTCGATTCTACACGCACCGTCACTTGCGGTGTGGATAATCCAGAGGGCAGCGTTAATTGCGGTTTCTATGCTGCCACAGACGTACCGGGCTTTAATTATCGTGTGTTCCTTTACGAAAAACTCATCGACAAGCTGCCACAAGGGTTCTTGTTGGGTTCTGAAACATCGTCAGCAGTGAGTTCAAGAGGGGTCTATAAATTCCCTGTAGAAGAGAAGAACATGGCTACCTACGATGATGGACAATGCTCATCGTACGACGTAGAGAAGGTGAGCTGGGGCAGTTACCCCGATGAAGACTTTGCCAAACAAGACGATTTGCCCTACTCTATCGGTCAATTCGTGTGGACAGGCATCGATTACATCGGCGAACCCACTCCTTATTACAGCTATTGGCCCTCACGAAGCAGCTACTTTGCGCCGGTTGACTTGGCGGGATTACCCAAAGATCGCTATTACCTGTATCGCTCGGTGTGGAACACTTCCTCTCCCACCCTACACCTTTTGCCACATTGGACATGGCATGGACGTGAGGGAAAGGTAACACCCGTGTACTGTTATACGAGTTATCCCGAAGCTGAACTCTTTGTCAATGGCAAGAGCCAAGGACGCATCAAGAAGAACAAGGCATCCAAATTAGATCGCTACCGCTTGCGCTGGAACAACGTTGTGTATGAGCCAGGCGAACTGAAGGTAGTGGCTTACGATGAAAAGGGCAAGGAAGTAGCTCAACAAACCGTTCACACCGCTGGTGCACCTCATGCACTCAAGATTGAAGTAGACAAGCAACAGCTCGCAAACGACAGCAAGGACTTGCTGTATTACACCATTAGTATGGTAGACAAAGACGGCAACCTCTGTCCCGATGCCAACGACCTGTTGCTCTTTGAAGTATCAGGCGCTGCCCGTTTCAAGGCTGTCTGCAATGGCGACGCCACGTCATTAGAACCGTTCCACCTTCCTAATATGCACCTTTTTCACGGCAAATTAGTGGTAACAGTGCAAAGCAACGGGCTGAAAGGGCAAGTGCAATTAACCGTCAAAGCTCCTCAATTAGGAATCAGCGCACAGCACACACTATAAATGAAAGAAAGAGATTGTTCAAGTGGTTCACCACACTTCAACTTATTTCACCTATATTTAAGATGACGCAGTGCGTTTTGGACGCACTGCGTCATTATGCTTAACCTTACTACATAAAAACAAGAGCCATATCTTTGGTAATATTGAACGCTAATCATTCTCGCAGCCTTCAGTCTTTAATCCTTCGAATATGGTTCCCTTATAGCCATAACCACTGATTTGAGCTACCTCATCAAGTCTGACAAGAGGACCTCTCATATCGGTAGATTGCAATCTGGTTGTGCACCTTCCTTGAAACACAGACTTGAAATCATGGCAATTACACTTACTTTTGGAATCCGACATAAACAGGATTTGTGTTAATAAATCGTAAATATTAGTTTGATTTTCAAAATATTATTCAATAATATCGATTATTTTTCATACTTTTGCAAAAGTATCATTATCACCTAAATCGTTATAGCTAATGCCGCTAATTAAGAAAGTATCGATAAAAGATATTGCAGAGGCTGCGGGCGTTTCCACGACTCTGGTTTCGTTCGTTCTCAACGGAAAAGCAGAGGAATACCGCATCAACGCTGACACAGCGAAGCGCATCATGGATACGGCCGAGAGCATGCGCTACCGACCTAACATCGCGGCACAGAGCCTTCGCGGAGGGCGTTCGCGTGTCGTCGGTATCGTATTACCAGACATATCCAACCCTTTCTTCTCTTCATTGGCGCGCCTGTTTGAAGACATGTCTGCCAATTTTGGCTACACTGTCTTTTTCGGCAGTTCAGACGAGCGTCCAGATCGCATGCGGAAAACGGCTGGAAACCTGATTAATCGCGGCGTAGATGGTCTGATTGTAGCCCCCTGTGAAGATACGGAAAGCTACCTTGTCAACGTGGCCAAAAATGATGTCCCGTTGGTACTCATAGACCGCTACTTCCCTGATACAGACATTAGTTATGTGGGATTGAACAATTACAAAGCCACCTACGACGCAACCAACTATCTGCTCCAGTCAGGCTACCAGAGACCAGCGTTTATTGCCTACGACCTAAACCTGATTCACATGAAAGAGCGTACACGTGGATACTGCGAAAGTATGAAGAACGCAGGGAAAGAATCAGTGAGCAAAGTGTTCTACCTTCAACAAAAAGCTGTTGTTGACCAGGCTGACGAACTGATGAAACGCGTGTTATCAGCAGGCTTTGACTCACTCATGTTCGCCACAAACCTCATTTCGCTCTCGTGCCTGTATGCCATACGGACACTCAACGAGAATGTAACGAGCAAGATTGGTCTGGTGGGGTTCGATGGCAACCCGGTATTCGACTTTTATGAGAAACCTATTGCCTATGTCAAACAACCCATGGAGCAACTTGTGAAATACACGCTAGAGGCGCTAATGGATCAGATTAACGGCAAAGAGGCTCCATCCATGTTGATTGATGGAAAACTCGCTGTAACAGGTGGCAAAGGATTGTCTCACGCTGAAGACGTTATAACGTGAACCCAATAGGAGGTGTCGTTGGATGCAAAACAAAAAACTAAAAGGTTTCAGCTAATATTTAATTACCTAACATAAAAATATAACTATGGAAAAAACAAGATTGAATAGTGAGAATCCAAAAATTGGAATTCGTCCTATCATTGACGGTCGCCGAGGTGGCATCCGAGAATCATTGGAAGACATGACCATGAACATGGCGAAACGAGTGGCCGACCTGTACGCATCGTCATTGCGCTACAGTAACGGTGACCCTGTGGAATGTGTTATTGCAGACACTACCATTGGCGGTGTGGCAGAAGCAGCGCGTGTGGACGAACAATTGAAAAAACAGGGAGTTGGTGTAATTTTATCGGTTTCTCCCTGCTGGTGTTATGGTTTTGAGACCATCAACATGGACGGTGACTTGCCAAGAGCCATTTGGGGCTTCAATGGCACAGAAAGACCTGGTGCTGTTTACCTTGCAGCGGCACTGGCAGTTCATAATCAGAAAGGTCTGCCTACATTCGGCATCTACGGTCGTGACGTACAGGATGTAGACAGCGAGGAGATTCCTGAAGATGTGAAAGAAAAGTTGCTGCGTTTCGCAAAAGCAGGTTTGGCAGTTGCCACCATGCGCGGAAAAGCATACCTATCCATCGGAAGCGTATCGATGGGTATCGGTGGCTCTATTCCAAACCCAGATTTCTTCCAGGATTATCTCGGCATGCGCAACGAATATGTCGATGCCAGCGAAATTGAAAGGCGTATCAAACTCGGCATCTACGACCACGAGGAATTTGACAAAGCCATGGCTTGGATCGAGAAGTATTGCAAAACTAACGAAGGAGAAGATCACAACCCCAAACACCTTATCTATTCACGGGAAGAAAAAGATGCAGTTTGGGAGTATGTTGTCAAGATGACCATGATTTTCCGTGACCTGATGATTGGTAACCCCAAGTTGGCAGAAATGGGATTCAAAGAAGAGTCCAACGGTCACTACGCTCTGGTGGGTGGGTTCCAAGGACAGAGACAATGGACGGACTTCAAGCCAGATGGTGATTTTTCAGAAACCATCTTGAATAGCTCTTTCGACTGGAATGGCATTCGTGAAGCCTTTACATTTGCTACCGAAAATGACACGCTGAATGGTGTTTCAATGCTGTTCAACAAGCTGTTGAGCAACCGCGCACAGATCTTTGCAGACGTCAGGACATATTGGAGTCCCGCTGCCTACGAGCGTGTGACGGGACAGAAGTTGGAAGGCGACGCAGCCAACGGATTCATCCATCTCATCAACTCCGGCTCCTGCACACTCGACGGTTCTGGAAGACAAACAGAAAACGGCAAGCCTGCCATGAAACCTTTCTGGGAAATCCAGGAAAAAGAAGCAGAGGCATGCCTCAAGGCCACGACATGGTATCCATCAAACCGTGACTATATGCGAGGCGGCGGTTTTTCTGCACAGTTCCAAACCAAAGGTGGAATGCCACTTACCATGTGCCGCTTGAACCTGATTAAGGGTCAGGGACCTGTTTTGCAGATAGCTGAGGGATGGAGTGTGGAATTAAACGACAAATCCTTTGCCGCCATCAACGAGCGTACTGACGCCATTTGGCCATCTACCTTCTTCGCCCCACGACTGACAGGCAAGGGATACTTTAAAGATGTATACTCCGTCATGAATAATTGGGGAGCCAACCATGGAGCCATCAGCTACGGACACATCGGTGCCGACCTGATTACATTGGCGTCGATGCTGCGCATCCCCGTATGCATGCACAATGTTCCCGAAGAACAGATTTTCCGACCCAGTACTTGGACTGCTTTTGGTGAAGACATGGAAGGCAGCGACTTCCGTGCATGCAAAAACTTCGGACCCTTATACAAATAAAACACCTGGACAAGTGCTTGTTTGACAGGGCAAGCACTTGTCTACCTAAATACATGCATGATGAAAAAACACATATTGCTGGCGTGCATGATCCTTACAGGATTAACAGCATGCAATGAACAAAAAGAAATAAAGATGGGAAGCTATGCATACGATGCCCAGTTCTTAAAAGATCACGGCATCAAATACGTGGAGTTAAAATCAAAAGATGGAAGTGCAAAAGTAATGGTCGTTCCCTCTTGGCAAGGCCGTGTGGTGACCACGTCTGCTGCTGGTGATGAAGGCAACAGTTACGGTTGGATCAACTACCGTTTCATTGAGGCTGGGAAACAAAGCGACCAGTTCAACCCTGTGGGTGGTGAAGAACGCTTCTGGCTGGGTCCTGAAGGCGGACCATACTCCTTATACTTTGCGAATGGCAAAGAGCAGATTTATGACAACTGGAAAGTTCCTGCCGTCATCGACACCGAAACCTTTGATGTCGTAGAGAACAATGATACAGTCATTCAGTTCAAGAAAAGTACGTCGGTCAAAAATGCCACTGGGACAGTTTTCGACCTAGATATCCACCGGAGAGTTGCGCTGTTATCCAAAACATCGATTGAACAACGGTTGGGTATTACGTTTCCTGCTGATGCCAAACTCGTGGCATACGAAAGTCTGAACAAGATTACCAATACCGGCAAGGAAGCATGGACGAAGAAGAATGGATTGATATCCATCTGGATGTTAAGCCACTTCAATCCAACGCCAACAACAACGGTATTTATTCCATTCAATGAAAATGCCGAAGGCAAGATTGTCAACGATGAGTATTTTGGCAAGATTCCGACCGATCGCTTGAAAACAAAAGATGGCATGCTGTATTTTAAAATAGACGGCAAGTTGCGTTCGAAGCTGGGCATTCCCCCGATGCGCTCAAAGGGTTTATGCTGCAGTTACGACTCAGAAAAGAAAGTGCTGACCATCTTGCGTTGCAACATGCCAGAAAAGCCAGGAGCCTATCTCAACGGGCAGTGGGGAAAACAAGACGACCCCTTTGCTGGAGACATGCTGAACGCCTATAACGACGGTCCTGTAGAAGATGGTTCCATCATGGGGCCCTTCTACGAAATTGAGACCTCATCGCCTGGTGCAGAACTGACTGTGAACGAATCGCTTCTTCACAAGCAGGAAACCTTCCACATCCAAGCAGAGGAAGCCATCCTCAACCCGATTGTCGAAAAGCTCTTTGGTGTCAATCTGGAAACCATCAAAAGTCAATTTCAATAACTATGTTATAGAAGGGCTCTTCCGGACAAAGAGTCCTTCTCTAAAAAGCTTCATCAAATCAAATAATACCAACACAATATGAGATATATAAAAAGAAGCGGAGTCATTGCAATTCTTATTTTGACAGGTTTGTTCCTACCAAACAGTATGACAGTGGGGGCTACCGGCACACTAGATGGTTCTCAACCAGGAAATGCGAGCCAGCAGACGAACCAACAACAAAAATTTGTTAGCGGAAACGTAGCAGATGCAGAAACACAAGAACCTCTCATTGGCGTTAGCATCAAAATAAGAGGAACGAACATCGCTGCAATCACTGACGCAAACGGGCATTACCAGATACAACTTCGAACAAGCCAAGACATCTTGATCTTCTCCTATATCGGAAAAAAAACAGTTGAGATACGCACCAATGGCAGGGCAAGGTTGGATGTAGTGATGGAGAATGATGAAAATACACTCTCTGATGTCGTAATTTACACGGGATATCTAACCCAGAAGAAAGCCGATTTGACGGGGTCTGTAGCCATTGCCAATCAAGCTGATATTGCTAGAGGAAACTCAGCGAATGCCATGAAAGGACTTCAGGGGAAAATGGCTGGCGTACAGATTACGACCAATGGCGGCAATCCTGCTGAAAGTGTCAACATCCAGATCAGAGGACTTTCATCACTGTCGGGAGGTATCAAGCCCCTCATCGTCTTGGACGGAATGCCAACAGAGGGGCTAAACCTTCGTGACATTAATGCAGGTGACATTGAGTCTATTCAAGTATTAAAAGATGCAGCTTCAGCCAGCATCTATGGGGCAAGAGCTTCTGGCGGTGTTGTTCTGATTCAAACCAAGAAAGGCAAGCAAGGCAAAACAACGATAGAATATCATGGAAGTGTTTCTTCCAACACCGTCATCAACAAACCAAAGCTGATGAATGCTGTAGAATATGGTACAGCCGAATTCAGGGCACAGGCCTACGACGAGAAAGTGTACGGAACCGCCATGTCGTTACCTACAACTTATGACTTTCTATGGCACAGAGATGCGAACGGTTATGCCAGTCTTGATGCTGCCACACCGGCAGAATGGCTCACACCTGACAAGGAAGTACCCGGCACAAACACGGACTGGATGGATAAAATTTTTAGAACAGCAGTATCGACAAACCATCAACTAACCATTTCTTCAGGAAACGACAAGAGTCGCAGCTTGTTCTCATTGGGTTATTTCAATAACCAGGGAACACAGATCCATACGTTCTTCAAGAAATATTCCATCAGAGCCAACTCTGAATATAACTTGTTGCAAAACCATTTGAAAATAGGAGAAAATTTGGCGGTATCGTATCTACAATATCGCGGCCAAAACGAGACACGCTGGGCTATGATCAATCCCCCCGCAGTACCAGTCTATGACAAAGACGGAAACTGGGCAGGAGCTGCGGGCTTTGACGATTTCAGCAATCCCGTTCGCTTATTGGAAATGAACAAAAACAATGTCAACAACTACGTCAAAATTATCGGAAACATTTTCCTTGACCTCAATCTATGGAAAGGCTTGTCTGCCAGGACTCAGTTTGGCATAGACTATGGTAACGCTTACAGCAGGACCATTGATGGTATCTGGTCGGAGACAGGTGGAAGAAGCAGCGATGGCGAGAACTATGTGGGCAACAGCCAGTCACACCCACTCAACTATGTATGGACCAACACACTGACATATAACTTTACCAACGAGCAGCACGATCTAACAGCTCTCGTAGGACAGGAAAGCACTAGATACGTTCAAGAAGGATTTTCTGCTCGTCGAGAAGGCGTATACCTAGAGGACCGTGACTTTGCCCATATCGGTGTGACAACTGGCAAAAAATATTCTTTAGGAAGTTCGGCAGACGAATATACCTACTTATCTTATTTCGGTAAGATCAACTACGTCTATGCAGGCAAATATCTTGCTTCTGCCACCATTCGTCGTGACGGTTCTTCCTTGTTCGGTGCGTCAAATCGTTGGGGAACCTTCCCGGCATTCTCTTTGGGATGGCGACTGAAAGACGAAAAATTCATGGAAAACGCTACGTTTGTATCCAACTTGAAACTTCGTGCCAGTTATGGCACCAATGGTAGCGTGCAAGGACTACCTAGAGGATATACAACGACACCGTTCACACCCGACTATTTTGACACCTCTTATCCTATCAAAGGGAATGAGAATGGGCATTTGGAATCGGGATACAGAAGACTGTGGCTAGGTAATCCTGACTTGAAATGGGAAACCACCACACAGACTGATCTGGGCATTGATTTCGGATTTTTCAATCAAAGATTAACGGGGTCGCTGGAATACTATTTCAAGAAAACCAAGGATATTTTGGTTCAGACACCCTATATTGCAGCAATGGGAGAAGGCGGTGAGCCTTGGATCAACGGTGCCAGCATGAACAACCGAGGAATGGAAATGGAACTCACGTTCAGAAACAAACAAGGTTCTGCTTTTGAATACGAGATTTCTGCCAACATAGGCACCTATAAAACAAAGCTGACAAGCCTTCCATCAAATGTTATCAACAAATATCCTGGTGACGGCATGAGAGATTTCGTATTGGACAAGACTCCCAATATCTTCTACGGTATGGTAGCCGATGGTATATTCAAGACACAGGAAGAAGTTGACAGACATGCCGAACAACCAGGAAAAGCCATTGGCAGAATCAGATACAAGGATTTAGATGGTGATGGCGTCATCAACGAACTCTATGACAGAACTTATATTGGCATTGCTGACCCTGACTTCTTCGGTGGGCTGAATGTTGACTTGCGCTACCATAACTTTGACCTGAATGTGTTCTTCCAAGGCGTATTCGGTAACATGGTAGACAATGTTTGGAAACGAGAGAGCGACCTTTGGAATATCTCAGTCCCTAAGGGGAAGAACCACCCTGTGAGGTTATTGGATGCATGGTCATTTGACAATCCAGACTCAGACATTCCAGCCATCACCAACCAAACGGTAAATAACGAGAATAGATTCTCTACCTATTACATTGAAAACGGGTCGTATCTCAAACTAAGGAATATAGAACTGGGATATACAATACCTCATCATGCATTACAAAAACTTTTCGTCAAAGAACTGAGACTTTACGCCAATGCACGGAATGTCTTTACATTGAAGAAATCTTGGGGAAATGATCGTTATACCAGCTTTGACCCAGAGATGCCTGGCTATGGCTATCTACAGCCATTTTCTCTTACATTTGGCATTAACTTAAAATTCTAATATAACAATATGAAAAAAATAATCTTCATGATAGCAATGATATCCAGCATAATTGGACTCTGTAGTTGTACCGATTATCTGGATGTCAATCCCAAGCAGATGTTGGACGACAACCTACTGAACAAGCCCGAAGATGTCGATGGTTTTGTAACCGCTGCCTACGCCAGAATAACGGATATTCCTTCTTGGGACTCTCCTTTTGCCCCATGGTGGTCTGGCTCCATGCGCTCTGACGACTCCTATAAAGGTGGTGGCGGCACTTGGGATGGAGGAGACGGCTGGGGATACATGGAAACCTTTGTAAACCTCACACCCAACGGGTGGCCACTCGATTATCCCTGGTATGTCTCCTATCAAATCATCCAACGTTGTAACACCGCTTTACAGAAGTTGGAGGGAGTTACTGCCGATGTCTTTCCTGCTGTAGACAGCCGTAGGGGTGAAATGTTATTTTTGCGCTCGTTTGTCTATTTCAGATTGAAAGAATTCTTCAAGTATATACCGTATATCGATGAGAGTGTGAAAGGAACCTCTGCAGACTTTGAGGCTATCCCCAATAGAGATAAAGCGAAAGAAAACGATCAATACCTGTGGGAACATATCTTGACGGACTTCAAAAAAGCTGAAGAACTGCTCCCAATAACACAAGAAGACAAAGGGCGCATCACCAAAAATGCAGCTACGGCAATGGTGGCTAGAATCTTGATGTTTATGGCCTATGAGCAAGACGACAGACACCAGGTCGTTAACATCAATAAGGAACGTTTGCAAGAAGCACTCACCTATCTGAATAAATTGACAGACCAAGAAGGTGGGGTACTGGACTTGTGCAATGACTTCGGAACAAATTTTGTTTCAGAATCTGACAATTTAACCAAGGAATCCATTTGGGAAATACAATATTCCATCAATGATGACAGCCGAACTGGAGGCAAAATTAATCGTAGCGAAGGATTGAACCATCCATGGCAATGGGGCGGGTTCCAATGTTGTGACTTCCATCATGTGAGCTATACCATGGGCAATGCATTTAAGACAGGGTCTGATGGCCTACCCATGTTTGATACCTATAACAATGACTCGTATGGTGACTACATCAAGGGGGCAAACGGTGAAGATGACAAGACCAAGATAGACCGTGGTAATAAAGCCTACTTTGACAAGTATACTTTCGACCCTCGGTTTAGTCATACAATCTGTGCACCAGGGCAGCCCTGGAAATATGATCCTAACTTGATATTTAAGAGTCAGGGTATCAGAAATGGAGCTGAATATGGCTATTTGAAATCACTGAAAGAACTGCCAAATCCCAAATGTGAATGCTTGCTGTATGATGGTTGGCAGTTCAATTCCATGAACAAACGTATGATTAGGTATGACGAGGTTATCCTATGGAAAGCAGAAGTGCTGATTCAACTAGACAGATGGGATGAAGCTCTCCCCCTAATTAACAAAATCAGAACACGTGCAGCCAACAGTACAAGTCATTTGAAAGATGTAAATGGGAGGTACATTCTTAATTACAAATGTGAAACATATAAGCCCGGAGTGAACTGCACTTGGGACAAAGACTTTGCGTGGAAAGCTTTACAATGGGAAAACCGTCTAGAAATGGCTTGTGAAGGACGTAGATTTTTCGACTTACAGCGTTGGGGAATCTTAGAAAGTACAATGAATAAATATTTTGCCATTGAGAAGAACAGATTCTCTTGGATGCAAAATGCAAGATTCACCGCTGGTCGGGATGAATACTTCCCTATCCCTCAACCACAAATGAAATGGACAAAAGGGAACTATGTTCAAAATCCTGGTTATTAATTTAAGAGGTAAAATTATGAAAGATAAGAAAATAAAATATCTGTGTGCCTTGTTTGCAATCTTACTGATGGCGAGTTGCTATGATAGGGATATCATTGACAGTAAAGAATTTAATCACTTCATGCCACCTGTTGAAAATGTAACCCTTCAAGATGCAGACAACAGTGTAACGCTCTCATGGATTGTCCCTACAGATATTCCAGAAGAGATTGTAAGGCCAGCAAGAATTGAAATACAAGTAGTTGAAAATGGTATCTATAGACAAAAGGTCACTTTGAGTGAAACGGACCCGAGCCATGCTGACATCAAAGTTGAAGCCGGAAAGCCATACCGCTTCATCATTAAAATGGCCAGTTCTATCAAAAATGAAAATAGAGTGAAAGGAGAATCAGATCAAATCTATTCAAAAGGTGTCATCGTAACGAGATAATCTGCGATTGTATCCGTGTACAGAGTTAGGTGGATAGCCTAGACACGAGATAGGCTATCCACTATATAGAAAAAACATTTGTCCAATTTCTTACTAAAATATAAACGATTATACGAATATGAAAAAATTCATACACCTTACATTTGGTATCGCCCTCTTTCTAGTTTCGTGCGGAAATTCAGAATTTGACACCTTGAAATGGTCTGAGGTGAAAGTATCAACGGTAGAGTCCACCCTTATACCCTCCATCGAAACAAAAGAAGTTACCGCTTCCATACAGATAGATCCAATAGACGCTATCGATTATCTGGAAATATCCAAAGTGGGTGCAGACCCATACACAGATCGGATAGAGGGGAACAAGTTGACTTCTCCTTTCCAGTATACGTACCAATTAACAGAAAATGATCCTGAACAGTTTACTCTTGCAGTAGTGGCTTATTCTAAGGATGGGAGTAGGACACATCCACTTTTCCTAAAAATAGACAACAGGAAAGGTATGTTCATCAACAGCGTTACTCGTATCGCACGGGTAACAGGTACCCCCATGGCTGGAGAGACGTTCCCTTCACCCAACAAGACCTCTTCTACATGGAATGTAGGAGGGACAGACCTCGGTATTATTTGGGAAATGTCACCTGGCAAATACGGAATATTCTTTGGAGACACCTTCGGTGCAGATTTTAAACCCAACCCGACCGCTCCCGGCCCGAATGGCACATCATGGCGAAGCAACGTCTTGGCTTTCTCTGAAGATACTCAACTCGAAGACGGGCTGACTATCAGTAGTATGGCAGCTGATCGAAATGGTAGAGCCAGGGAAATTGTATATGGAGGTAAAGATGGGTCTGGATTTGGTGACTGGACCTCTATTCCTACTGCTGCCATCAGGGCAAATGGAACCGACTACGTACATTACATGAATATTAAGAACTGGGCTGGTTGGATAACCAATTACTCCAGTCTCTACAAATCTAACAACAACGGGCAAACGTGGCGTAGGTGTACTAGCGTACGATTTTCAGAAAACAGTAACTTTGGACAAGCTGCCTATTTCAAAAAAGACGGTTATGTGTACATGGTTGGAACTCAAACAGGAAGGAATCATGCTGCTTATCTTGCCAGGTTCAAAGAATCTGACATAGAAACACAGGCCGCATACGAATACTGGGATGGTAAAAGCAAGCAATGGGTTCGTGGTGACGAGAGCAGAGCCACTGTATTGATCCCCGGAACCGTTGGTGAAGCTTCACTCATCTATAACGAATCTTTCAAGAAATGGATCATTGCCTATTTTAATGAGGCACGCTACAACATTACCTTGAGATCTGCAGACCATATTACCGGTCCTTGGACAGAGCCTATCGAACTAGCTAGCGGCAGAGACTATGCGCAACTCTATGGTTCATTCTTTCACCCACTTTCTTCAAAGGGACGCAATCTATATTTTACCATGTCTATGTGGCTACCGTACAACACCTTCCTCATGAAGGTGGAACTAGGAGGCATGGGCAACTAGAAATATAATTTATAGGACAGGAAGGAAAATGCTAAAGATGTTAAAATATCTATACTCCATCACTTTTGTGTTCATTCTGACCATTCAAAGTGGCCCAACATATGCTATACATCCAGGTTTGGAGGAGAAAGTATATAATGGCGTATATACAGGCGAAGCACTCAACTACATCGCATTTCCCATTGGGGGAATGGGGGCAGGAATGTTTTGCCTGGATGGAACAGGCTCTATTTCACATCTATCTGTTCAAAATCATCCCGACTTCCACAATACACCTTATACCTATGCAGCCATTCACGTCAAAGGAGTGAAACATGGGACAAAGGTACTGGAGGGCCAAGTTCCTTTTTGGAAAGTTTTTGGACCTATACAGAGTGGAATGGGACAGGGCGATAAGACATACGGATTGCCAAGGTTCCAACACGCATCCTTTCAAGCAAGATTTCCTTTCTCTACCATTCAATTGAAAGACAATGAAATACCTCTTGCTGTCAAGATTACAGGCTGGAGCCCTTTCATCCCAACAGATGAAGACAACTCTAGTTTACCGCTGGGATTGATAGAATATCTATTTACCAACACTTCTACCAATATATTAGAAACAACCTTTTCGTTTAACGCAAAAAACTTTATTGATTCCAAAGGTAACATCAAGGCAACAAAAGGAGGCTTTAAGTTAGTCCCCCGAAACATCAACGAAGATCATGGAATGGCCATTTATGTAGATGATGCGAATGCACAAGTTGACTATTGCTGGTTCAGAGGCGATTGGTTTGACGCACAGTCGATTGCATGGGACAGAGTTTCTTCTGACCACATCATGACGAACATGCCTATTGAAGGAGTATCTCCAGGTGCATCCATCTTTGTTCCCATGACGCTTCAACCAGGAGAAACAAAAACCATCAACCTCAACTTCTGCTGGTTCTTTCCAAATTCTAACCTGACACGAGGCGTCGCAACTGTTACTGGCGAGGCTTTTGTCACAGGACCATCGCAAGGCTCCGAACCCTATCAGAACGAAGTAACAGGTTTTATGGGCCGACAACTGCTTAACTCGTTCCGTGGCGGCGGGGATGCAGTTGTTGGAGAGCTCGTGTCAGACGAATTCAAAATTAACAGACGCTTTCTAAAATTTCTAGTCGGAGGTGGTAATCAATCCGAAAAGACATCCGTCAACTTGATTATTGATGGAAAGACGGTTGAAACAGCGGCGGGTGTCAACGCTGAAGCTATGTCGAAGAGGACATGGGATTTGCTGACTCATCAAGGAAAGACGGCAAAAATCAAGATTAGCGACTTAAGCGCCTACCCATGGGGACACATCATGGTCGATCAATTTGTCTTGACAGACAATAAAGATGAAAACCTTTCGTCACCCTCAAGCCAAGCGCTCGTCTTAGAAGATTTTGAGAAACCAACTTTAGAGGGTTGGACCATTCAAAAGCCAAATAAACCTATTGAAGACTCAGGAATAACGGATGGTACCTACACCTACCGCCCATGGTACGCCAGCAAATTCAAGGATTTACAGGCAATCATCGATTACTGGAATCAACACAAAGAACAGCTAAGGACTTCGACCGAGCTTTTCCGTGATGCCTTCTTCGATTCCACCCTACCCGCAGAGGTTCTCGAAGCTATATCAAGTAACCTGTCTATCCTCAAGTCTACCACCGTGTTGAGACAGCACGACGGACGCTTCTGGGCCTGGGAAGGTTCTGAGGATGAGGTAGGATCATGTCACGGCAGCTGTACTCATGTATGGAATTATGCACAGGCACTGCCCCATCTGTTCCCTGCAATGGAACGAACCATGCGAGAAACCGAATTCCTGGTCAACCAGAATGCGGAGGGGCACCAGAACTTCAGAACGAACATGCCCATTTCACGTCCGTCACACGACTTCCATGCAGCTGCAGACGGTCAACTGGGAGGTATCATGAAAGTATATCGTGATTGGCACATCTCTGGCAATGATGAATGGCTCAAAAGTTTGTACCCAGCTGTAAAAGCCAGTTTAGACTATTGTATTCGGACATGGGATCCACACCATAAGGGAAGCCTCACTGAACCTCATCACAATACTTACGACATAGAGTTCTGGGGAGCCGACGGCATGTGCACCAGTTTTTATACAGGGGCTTTGGAGGCATTTGTACAAATGAGTGAACATCTTAACAAACAAGCCGGAAAGTACAAGAAGCTCTTGAAGAGAAGCATTTCTTGCATGGATAAAGAGCTTTTCAATGGTGAATATTATTTCCAAAAAACACAATGGACAGAGTTGGAGGCTAAAAGTCCCACCGAGATTCCATCATTTGGAAGCAACTATCACCACGCAGAAGCCCAGGAGTTGTTGAAAGCTGAAGGACCTAAATATCAATATGGTACAGGTTGCCTCTCAGACGGCATCATCGGCATGTGGATGGCATCGGTATGCGGATTGCCAGAATCACTAGACCAAACACAGGTGAAAAGCCATTTGAACGCCGTATACAGATACAACCTGCGCAAAGACATGTACAACCACCATAATACTCAACGACCTTCTTATGCCATGGGAGGAGACGGAGGCTTACTGCTCTGTACATGGCCCAAGGGTGCAAAGCCAACATTACCTTTCGTATACAGCAACGAAGTGTGGACGGGCATTGAATATCAGGTTGCTTCACATCTGATCATGAAAGGTGAAGTGGAAAAAGGACTCGAAATAGTCAGGCTGTGCCGCAACAGATACGATGGCAGACGTCGTAACCCATTTGACGAAATAGAATGTGGACACTGGTATGCACGCGCCATGTCGAGCTACAGCATGCTTCAAGCCTTAACAGGTGTAAGGTACGATGCGGTTACAAAAGCCATGTATATCAACTCACAGATTGGTGATTTCAAATCATTTATCTGTACTGATACTGGTTTTGGAACTATAGAACTGAAAAATGGAAAGCCCAATTTACAAGTTGTTTATGGGCAGATTGATGTGAGAAAATACAAAATCAAAAATAATCATAATAACAAATAAAATGAACCAATCTAAACAAAAACCTGAAAAAGTATTGGGGAAAGGCATACTCTTCCCTTATATACTACTAACGGCTTTATTCTTTGCATGGGCTATTCCAAACAACTTGACTGACACCATGCTTGCTGCCTTTAAACGTATCATGAGTCTCTCTGACTCAAAAACGGCTTGGATTCAAGTGGTTTGCTATCTTCTTGGATATGGCTGCTGTGCCCTACCGGGAGCACTGTTTATCAAACGTTATTCATACAAATCAGGTGTGCTACTAGGGCTAGCGTTCTACGCGCTTGGTGCGTTGCTCTTTTTCCCAGCTAAGGTTACGTCTAGTATTAATATGGAGTTCAGTTTCTACATGTATTTGTTCGCCATTTTCATCTTGTTTGCTGGTCTTTCCATTCTAGAAACTTCAACCAACTCGTATGTCTTGGCACTGGGTCCTGAGAGCACTGCCACACGAAGACTTAATCTTTCACAGTCATTCAATCCGTTCGGTGCTATTACAGGCGTTGTTCTTAGTCAGATATTCATCCTGTCACAGCTCAACGGACTTACTGCAACCGAGCGTGCACAGCTACCAGCAGAAAGTTTGCAGCGAATTCAAGATGGAGAATTGAATGCAGTAACAACGGCTTACGTCATTCTGGGTTTTGTCATGATTGCCTTCTTCCTGGCCATCTACTTCACCAAAATGCCCAATCTATCTGAGGGAGATCGAAAGGTTGACCTAAAAGCTACGCTCAAGCGCCTTTCACATAACAAGAATTATGTGTGGGGAGTTGTCGCACAATTCTTCGATATCGGAGCACAGATTGCTGTATGGTCATTCATCATCAGATATGCCATGCAGCAGCTCAACCTAGACGGGGTTATTGCTGCCTTGGGTAAAAATCCATCTGCCGACATGGTGTGCAATGCACTCAGGAATGTCGAACCAGTAGCAGCTAGCTTTTATCGCATTTGTGATGCCATTGGTCTTGACGGTTTGCTGCCTCACACAGCAGAACAGGCTGCAGCCACCTATTATATCATGTCACTCATCCTATTTGTGTGCATGCGGTTTGTGTGTACATGGCTCATGCGCTATTTCAAGGCTTATAAAATACTTCTTTTCATGTCACTCCTGGCTGTTGGCTGCTGTTTGGGTGCTATCTTTGGAACCGGACGTTTTGGTGTTTATTGTCTCATGGGTATCTCGGGATGTCTGTCATTGATGTTCCCTACCATCTACGGATATGGACTGAAAGGATTGGGCGATGACACCAAGATTGGTGGATCTGGCATGGTGATGTCTATCGCAGGTGCTGCAATCCTAACGCAGATTCAAGGCATTATCTCTGACGGAACAGGAAGCATTATGACTGCCTATATTGTACCAGCTGTAGCCTTTTCCGTAATAGCTTATTATAGTTACTTTATTGCACGCAAACAAGAAATATCACAAAGATGATGGAACACAAAAAATATCAATATGTACTTGGTATCGATTTTGGTACCGATTCATGCAGGGCGCTCGTTGTAGACGCTCGTAATGGCAAAGAGCGAGCTGTAGGCGTTGGGGAGTATCCTCGTTGGAAACAAGGACTGTACTGTAATCCCAAAATTAACCAATACAGGCAACATCCTCTTGACTACATCGAATCACTTGTAGCTGCTGCTCATAAAGCGGTTACACAGCTTTCTGAAGACGAACGTTTGGCTATTCTTGGCTTGACCATCGACACCACAGGCAGCACACCTGCCTTGACGGATGAAGAAGGGCAACCCCTAGCATTGTCAAGTCGGTATGCTGAAGATCCAGATGCCATGTTCATGCTGTGGAAAGATCATACTGCTGTCAAAGAGGCGGAAGAAATTAACGACTTGATCAAACAGCAGAAACTTTGCTACAACCAGTATTCTGGTGGTACCTATTCGTCTGAATGGGTATGGGCCAAGGTCCTTCATGTATTGAAAAAAGAGACAGCTGTCGGACAAGATGCCTACTCATGGGTGGAACATTGCGACTGGATGTCAGGACTTCTCACTGGCAAACTGAAACCAGAATTGATGATCAGAAGTAGATGCGCCGCTGGGCATAAGGCCATGTGGCACGAATCCTGGGGCTTACCTTCTGAAAGTTTTCTCAGCCAGCTGCACGACAGACTTGGCAAAATGAAAGCTCATCTCTATCACGACACGTTCACCTGCGATAAAAAGGCTGGCACGTTGACCGTCGAATGGGCCGATCAACTAGGATTGCCCGCTGGCATTTCTGTAGGAGTAGGGGCCATTGACGCTCATATGGGAGCTGTTGGAGCCTCCGTTGCCCCAGGGGTATTCGTGAGTATCATCGGAACTTCTACATGCGACATCATGGTTTCTTCCAAAGAGGAACTCAAAACTCCTTGCCTCCAAGGTATCAGTAGCCAGGTAGATGGATCGGTTTTGCCGGGATATATTGGTATAGAGGCAGGACAAGCTGCCTTTGGTGATATCTTTGCTTGGTTTAAATCTATTCTTTCCTGGGCGCTCCCTCTCATGTCCGACCAAGCTGATGCCAATGCCATCAGCAAGCTGATTTTGAACAAGCTGAGTGATGAAGCTGCCAAGATTGAACCACAAGTCAATAGCCTGGTAGCTCTCGATTGGATGAATGGACGCCGAACGCCAGATGCCAATCAAAATCTGAAAGGCATGATTGCCAACATCACACTGGGCTGCTCGGCTCCAGAGTTGTATCGATCACTGATTGAGTCAACCGCATTTGGCTTAAAACGCATCATTGAGCACATGCGAGCCCAGGGGTTGAACATCCACACTATGAATGCTGTTGGCGGCATCAGCAAGAAATCGCCACTCGTGATGCAGATCCTGGCAGACGTGACAGAAATGCCCATCCAAGTCATTCAGTCTGAGAATGCCTGTGCACTTGGCTCTGCCATGTTCGCTGCAGTTGTCGCAGGCATCTACCCCAGCATCGAAGAAGCTGAGAGGTATATGAAATCTGCCATTGAAAAAGAATATATACCCGACGAAAAAATGAAACCCATATACAATCATCTCTACCAGAAATATCTACTATTGGGGAAAACGGCTGAACAATTAATCCAACAATAACAAGATGATTCACATAAAACTAAATAAAATGAAAACCAACATTACAAGAACAAAAGCATTGCTTTTCACATTACTTTTTTGTATAAGTGCTGGTGCACAAAATTTTAATGGCCTCAACATGGGAATGGGCAACCTCTTCCGTATGTCGAAGGCAAAAACTCGCTCACTGAGTCCTGAGAACTTTAATGGCGCAAAGGGTGCTGGTGGCATGGCTGATCCCATTAAAGACAGAGATGTACGTAACAAGGCTGTTAGTGCCCATGCCGCATCAACATTGGGAAAGGGCTGGAAGGTAAACCCATGCATTGACATTGATACTGGTGAGACCATGGTTATTGCCGATATCGACGGTCCAGGAGCTATCCAACAGATATGGTTGACACCCACTGGTGAATGGCGTAAAACCATTATTCGTATGTATTGGGATGGTGAGAGCAACCCTTCTGTTGAGGCACCAGTTGGTGATTTCTTCTGTGCTGGCTGGGGGGTGTATGCGCCACTGTCCTCCATGGCAGTATGTGTCAATCCTGGAAGTGCCTTCAACTGTTATTGGCAAATGCCGTTCAGAAAGCATTGCAAGATTACAATGGAGAATCGGGATAAGAAGCCGATGCGCCTTTACTATCAAATCAACTACACGCTGACAGAGGTACCTGAAGATGCGGCTTACTTCCATGCACAGTATCGCCTGTCTGACCCAACAGTTAAAGCAGAGCATACCATTCTCGATGGCATCAAGGGACGCGGACAATATGTAGGTACCTACATGGCCATACAGCCCACCAACAACGGCTGGTGGGGAGAAGGAGAAATCAAGTTCTTCATGGATGGCGACAAGACCTACCCCACCATTTGCGGAACCGGAACAGAAGACTATTTCTGCGGCTCGTACAACTTCGAGAACCAGAAGACGCACCAGTTTGAAGAGTTCTGCACACCCTACGCGGGCATGCACCAGGTGATTCGTCCCAACGGCGTGTACATCTCGCAACAACGCTATGGCCTGTACCGATGGCACATCCTTGCCCCCATACGTTTTGAGAAAGACCTAAAGGTAACCATCCAAGACCTGGGATGGCGAAATGACGGTACCTATCTCGATCAGAAGTCGTTCATATCGACCGTGGCCTTCTGGTACCAAGCTGAACCTCATGCTAAGTTTCCAACGCTTCCCGCAACTAGCCGTCTCGAAATTGCAGGACCACTATGATCGAAAGCTCCTATCAACAAGCAATTACAAATGCCAACATTCACGCTCCACGGCTAAGAGAGAGTGGAGATAAAAATCTATTTATAATTAATTAAACAGTTATATGCGACATTTAAATCTAAATCATTATTGCAAGCGGCTGTCCGTGTTACTCCTTTGCTTCTTCATGGTGCAAGGAATGGTTTTGGCACAGAAGCCGCGGCTAGTAAGTGGTCGAGTCCTTGATACAAAAGGAGAGACCCTCATTGGTGTCACTGTAGCAGAAGAAGGAAATACCGCCAACGCTGTCGTGACCGATGTCACAGGTACCTACCGTATCAACCTCACCACCGCAAAACCAGTGTTGAAATTCAACTACATTGGCTTCAAGGAGAAAATCGTCAATGTAGGAGCAGACAAGGTCATTGACGTTGCCTTAGAAGAAGACATTTCTTCTTTGGAAGAAGTTGTGGTTGTGGGCTATGGCACCCAGAAGAAAGCTTCCGTTGTTGGCTCCATTGCCAACATTCAGCCCGAGAAACTAAACATGATGCCTAGCCGGTCACTGAGCAACAGCCTGGCAGGACTGAGCCCTGGCATCATCGCCGTACAACGAAGTGGTGATCCATGGACCAACAACTCTGACTTCTGGATTCGAGGTATCAGCAGTTTTGCCGGAAACACGCGTCCGCTAGTCTTGATTGATGGCATAGAACGCTCACTCAACGACATTGATCCAGATGAAGTGGCATCGTTCTCTATTTTGAAAGACGCTGCAGCCAGTGCCGTTTACGGTGTACGTGGTGCCAACGGTGTCATCATGATTGAAACCAAACGTGGTGAGATAGGAAAACCACAGGTGAACTTACGATTTGAACACTCCATAACACAACCCGTCAAACTTCCAGAATATGTAGGGAGCGTGAAATACCTCGAGTTGATGAACGAGATGTATCGAGATGAAGGAAAGGATCCAATGGTATCCGAAGCTGTACTGGAAAACTACAGAAATCGCACGGACCCAGAGTTGTATCCAGACGTTAATTGGTGGGATACCATCGCAAAAGACTATGCAGACAATACACGTGCCACACTGAACATCTCGGGCGGATCCAAACTTTTACGCTATGCATTGGTTGCAGGCTACTTCAATGAAAACGGCATTTTAGAGCGTGACAAGAAGCAAGCCTGGGACTCTTCTTTGAAAGTAAACCGATACACCGTTCGCTCGAATGTCGACATCAATGTCACGAACACAACAGTAGTACGGATCAACATCGGTGGATTCCTGCAAACTCGTAATGCACCTCCTGGAGACATCACAGACTTTGAGATGTTCTATCAGGCCATGCGCATTCCACCGTATGTACATCCTGCCATCTATGCTGACGGACGGATTCCACGTGTACAATATAAGCAGAATCCCTGGGCTTGGGCCACACAGAGAGGATTCGCTAAACTGAATCATAGTAAAATTGAAGCACTCACCTCTGTTGAACAGGATTTGAAAGCCATCACTCCTGGATTGAGTGCAAGATTAACTTTCTCTTTCGACAAATTCTCGAGCAACTCTGTAGACAGGGCAAAGAACCCTGACTACTACAATCCTGCTTCCAGCAGAGATTATAATGGCAACATCGTGACAAACATCTTGTCAAATGGCGAGCAATTCCTAGGCTATTCAAAGAAGGCCGGCTGGGGCAATCAAAGCACATATTTGGAAGCCATGCTTAATTATAACAAAACATTCAACAATAAGCATGATATCAATCTCATGGCTCTGTACAACCAAAAGAATTACGATGATGGATCTTCTTTACCATTCAGGACACAGGGTATTGCAGGGCGGGCATCTTATACCTACGATGATCGCTATATTGCAGAATTCAACTTTGGATACAACGGCTCTGAGAACTTCGCCCCCGGCAAGCGATTCGGTTTCTTCCCCGCATTTGCAGCCGGTTGGATTGTCTCTCAGGAACCCTGGATGGAATCTCTTTCCAAGACACTATCTCTCTTGAAGTTAAGAGCTAGTTGGGGTAAGGCAGGCAACAGCGATATCAGTGGCCGACGTTTTGCTTACATCTCAACGATAGAAGACACAGGCTATTACTATTATGGAACAGATGGGCAGTTCCATCGTTTGGGAAGAGCTGAGGGAGATATCGGCGTGCCGGATTTGACTTGGGAAAAAGTGACAAAGACCAACGTTGGTTTGGACCTTGGCCTTTTCAACAACAGCATCTCCTTAAGCTTCGACGTCTTCAAGGAATGGCGAAAGGACATCTTCATGCAACGAAAGAACATCCCAGCATCGGCTGGATTTAACCGCGCGGTATGGGCAAACTTTGGCAAGGTAGAAAACTGTGGTATTGATTGTTCCCTCAACATTAACCACCGGTTCAATCGGGATTTTCAACTAACGGCGTTGGCTAACTTCACCTATGCACACAACAAAATCACCGAATATGACGAGCCAGAGGCCATGAAAGGTACTTACCGTTCCAGGACAGGAAAACCTGTTGGCCAATTGTTCGGTCTTGTGGCAGAACGTCTGTTTGAAGAAAGCGATTTTGATGCGAACGGAAAGCTGAAAGAAGGTATTCCAACACAGAAATTCAGTGCTGAGAGTTCACTGGGCCCTGGAGACATCAAATATGTAGACCAGAACGGCGATGGAGAGATTACTGCCATCGATCAGACAGCCATTGGCGGAACCGTTGACCCCCAAATCGTATATGGTTTCGGAGCTACACTCAGCTATAAACAATTCGATTTCGGATGCTTCTTTTCTGGCGTTGGAAAACAATATCGCATTTTGGGAGGAGAGACCTGGCTACCCGCTTCTTCCATCGGTGCAGGTAATATCTGGTCAAACATAGATGACAGATGGACCAAGAGCAATCCCCAACAGGATGTATTCTGGCCGCGCATGAACGAGTTGACCATAGACAACAACAAGCAAGCATCAACATGGTGGTTGAAAGACATGAGTTTTCTCCGCCTAAAAAATGTTGAATTGGGTTATACTCTCCCACGTCATTGGAGTGAAAAGATTGCCATGAAGGATTGCCGCATCTTCTTAAGAGGAAGCAACCTTCTTACCTTCTCTAGTTTTAAGATGTGGGATCCAGAAGTAGGAACCACCGACGGTTTGAAGTATCCAATGATGAAATCCGTATCTGTGGGCCTCACCTTTAACTTTAACAATTAATCAAACAGAACAGTTATTATGAATATAAAGAAATATATTTTCAAGGCTTCTGTTGTTTTAGTTTGTCTGTTGGCAACGTCAAGCTGTGATTATCTTGACAAACAACCTGACGATCAATTAACAATGGATATGATTTTCTCGGACAAGATCCGCACAGAAGATTGGCTGGCCAGTGTTTACTCATCGATACCAAGCCCTATATGGGGGTACATGAAAGATCAAGGTTACAACATCATGGGCGATGACATTGTGATTCCAAATGAATGGACTCCCTATGGGTGGGCCAATGTGTATGCGTTTACAACAGGAAACTGGAGTCCTACTTCAGGTTGGAATGCCAATTACTGGGTAGAATTGCCAAAACGCATTAGAACAGCTTTGCAGTTCTTGGAAAACGTACGTGTCATCCCTTCAGACGGATTGACAGAGAACTATGTCAACCAATTAAAGTATGAGGCGCGTTTTTTGATTGCCTACTACTATTCTCTAATGGTTGAGACCTATGGTGCTGTCCCTTTCAATCCAGACAAAATCTATTCTATAGGCTCATCTTCAGAGGAATTGATGACCGAACAAACCCCAGCTGACGTCATTGTAGATTGGATAGACAAAGAACTTTTAGAGGTTTCTAAACATCTGCCCGCCGTTTACGAAAGTGACCAAGATTGGGGACGCGCCACGTCTGTGATGGCTCTGGCCATGCGCGCCAAGACTTTACTGTTTGCAGCTAGTCCTCTTTTCAATGGAAATACAGACTATGCTGACTGGAAAAATAAGAGTGGTGAGAATTTAATTAACCAAACTTACTCTTCCGAAAAATGGCAGCGTGCGGCTCAGGCTTTCAAAGAAATGATTGACTTAGCAGAAGCAAGCGGATATGGCTTGTATTACGAATACAACGCCGGTGGCTCTATTGATCCTTTCATGTCATACTACAATATGTCACTCAAACGTTTCTCGGACGGTAACAAAGAGATTGTATTTGGCCGCCCGGAGAATAAAGACCTCTACAGTTGGCAGGCTCACCATCTGCCCAAAGGCGTTCGAGGCAATGCTGCCATGAATATTACTCAAGAGCTGGTCGATGCTTTCTTCATGGCGAATGGAGAAAAGCCCATCCTGGGTTACCACGAGGACGGATCTCCCATTATTAACGAGAAATCAGAATATACCGAAAGGGGCTTCTCGGCTAAAGATGAGATGCGCCATACCAAATGGCCAGGTGGAGGGCCGGCAAACAAGTTCAAGGCTGATACAGGCGAAAGTCCTGTGACCTTGGTTGGTACTTACAATATGTACTGCAACCGCGAACCTCGATTCTATGTATCCGTCATTTTCAACCACGAATGGATGGGAGTGATCAACCGTCAGGTAAACAACTTGATGGGCGCAGGTCAGGATGCAGCAAATAGTTTCGACTCACCTTGGACTGGATATAATATCAGGAAACAAATTCCTTTGGATATTTACCCACAAGAAAACAAACACAGATACCAGCCAGGAATTCTCTATCGTATGGCTGACGCTTATCTTGGCTACGCTGAATGTCTAAACGAAACCCAAGGAAAACCTTCAGCAGAAGTGTACAAGTATGTGAATCTCATCAGAGAGCGGGCCGGTTTGCCTGGCTTGAAAGAAGGACTTTCTAAGGAACAAATGCGAGAGGCCATCCAGCACGAGCGCCGCATAGAGTTCAACTGTGAAGGCGTACGCATTGAAGACTTGCGTCGATGGAAATTAGCGGAAAAATATTTGAATGCACCGGTTTACGGGATGAACCGAACGGGATCTGTAGCAAGTGACGACCCCACCAATCCCAAGGCATACTATAAACGTTGGTATTGGAAACCACGTATCTTCACCAAGAAGATGTACATGATGCCTGTTCCACAGACACAAATGGACATCAATACGAACTTAGTTCAAGCCCCTGGTTATTAATTTTTTTAGAAAAACAGTTATGAGACATTTATATTATCATTTGACAACAATCTGTTTGCTATTGATAGCAGTCTTCAGCTCTTGTTCTGACAGCGAGGACGTAAGGCCAAATGTAGACAGATTTCTCCGACTGCAACACACATTGATAACGGTCAACGTCGGAGAGGAATATTTGCTCAAGCCATTAGTAGATACTTTAGCAGGAAAAAACTATCAACTCGTATGGTCTGTGGGCAACAGCAGTTTGGCGTCGATAGAAAAAAGCGACCAGCAAATGGGTCTGATCAAAGGCCTTCAGCCTGGAACGACAACCATCAAGGTGGAAACTGACGATCACAAATTGATGTATTTTGCAGATTTGACAGTCTTGGAAGGTGCACCCTCCTTAAAACTCTTGACCATTGGAAGTGGACTTGCCAACCAATCAGCAAACGAAGCCTTGGTACAGATGGCTAAAGCAGCAGGCCATCCTATGGTGGTATGCAATATCTTTGAAGACAAAGCATCCTTATCCAAACACTTGAGAAACATTGCCAACAATGCCAATGCGTACGACTACAAACGTATTGACGAAACGCTCAATGCCAACAATCAACGCAATCAATCACTAAGAGATGTTGTAAACAATGAAAATTGGGATTACATTGCCATTGAAGAAAGTGCCGATTCAGCGGGATTTCGAAAAGGCTACAAGGAGGTTTTGCCAGAGTTGATCAAGCAACTCAAGGAGTGGTCAACAAATCCAAATTTGAAGATTCTCATTCATCAACCTTGGGCTTACAGCTCTACGGCCACTACTCCGGGATTCAAACAGTTTGATAATGACCAATTGAAGATGTTTAACAGCATTGTTACAGCAACCCAATCTGCAACCAATCAAGTTACTCGGATTGTTCCTGTGGGAACTGCTATCCAGAACGCACGAACTACCTATCTGGGAGAAAGTGTGATTAATGGCGACATTGAGTTAAATGCTACCTCTGGACAATACATTGCGGCCATGACATGGATAGAAGTGTTATTTGGCATTGACGTGAGTGCCTCTCCTTTGATGATTCCCCAAATGTCTGAATATGTCAATAACCTGTACAAGTTGTCTGCTCACAATGCTATCATTCACAGCAAGCAGGTGATAGACATGGTAGACTTCAAGTCGGCAAACCCATTCATCTTGGATTATCCTATCTATATTGACTTTGGTGAGAAAGCTACTCCATTACCATTCAATAGTTTTATTGATCCAAAAAAGCCTGTGAGCAACTTGATTGATAAAGCAGGAAATAGCACCTATTTTAACATCGAAGCGACAACCGCTTTCGGAAAGCTAAACAGAAGAGAAATCTCTAACACGCTGGGATTCCCTGAAAGTGTATGTCAGGACATGTTCTACCGTGACGGCAGAAAAGCCGGACAGGGAATAGGTTCGTTCAAAGTAAGCAACATGAATACCACCAAGAAGTATACCTTTGTTTTCTATGGTGCCATCAATGACAAGAACACAGGTACCCACTTCAAAGTGAAAGGCGTCAATGAAGGTCAGATGGATTTGTCTAACGACTACAATAAGGATAAACTGGCCATCATTGAGAACATCCAGCCCAGACAAGATGGTACGGTAGACATCGAACTGACCATGGCACCATTCAATACGCAGTGGGGCGGATTCTTCGGTGTTAATGCTATGATTATTGTTCCAGAAGGCTATTCAGGACCCTTCTAAATCTTCATTGATTGGATAGGATTGGTTGCACCGTCGGCAATATTTTGCCACTGATTACGTTCTTGTAACAGCGACAAGCTTATATATGTCGACGGTGTTTTTATTTTCCAAAATAACATTATTGATTTATAATTTCAAAACATGACTAAATTATTCAAACTATTCAGCCTTGCGTGGCTCTTGTTCATTCCATTGACTGTTTTCTCACAAGAAAAATATCGCTGGGCGGATGAACTGTCACTCTTAAAAAGCATCGACAAGCTACCACAATATCGCACAGGTTCTTACGTTGAATCCTTCTCCAGCTACGACCGTACCCACGGAAACGATGATGGGTTCGCAGGAACCTATTCGTTTCTTCGCAAAGAGGGCGACAAGCTGGTTATTGCAGAGATGAAAGGACCGGGAGTCATTGACCGCATTTGGACTCCTACGCCCAATGAGACTATGCTTTATTTCTATTTTGACGGCAATAAGAAACCTGGATTGCAGATTAAATTCTCAGATCTCTTTTCTGGCAAGGTTTATCCCTTTGTCAAGCCTGTCTGCGGAAATGAGGTAGGTGGATACTATTGCTACGTACCCATCACGTACAAAAAATCGTGCAAAATAGTATACGACGGACCCAAGCTGGAGTTCATCCAAATAGGCTACCGCAACCTGATAACCAAGAAGGTGGAAACTTATAACGGTCAGTTTACACAGCAGGACAAACAACTCTTGCAAGAGGTTTGCGACCTATGGAATGCCAATGAATACAAAATGGGTCTTTTCACACAGGGTAAATCTTCTGGCATCAAAACCATGGAGAAAGAAATTACTCTCCAACCAGGCGAAACAGTCAATTGTTTCTCCCTTGACACACCGGGCCGCATCGTCGGCATGGAGATCGATGGCGGAACAGCCTTAGAGGGTGATTACAAAGATGTTATTCTCTCAGCTGCATGGGATGGCGAATCCATCGAGGCCATCTACTCCCCTTTGCAAGATTTCTTTGGCTACGCCTTTGGCCGAGGTGCCATGCGCAGCTTACTCATGGGTAAGCAAGGCAACAACAACTATTGTTTCCTGCCCATGCCTTTTGACCGTTCGGCTAAGGTGAACTTGATATACAAGAAACGCAACGAGTACCAGCCTACCATCATCGCAAAAGTCAAAATTCATTACAACCAACAAGGCAGAGCCAAAGATGAAGGAAAGTTCTACAGTGTTTGGAGTCGCCAAAAAACACCGATTGGAACCTATCACACTTTCTTGCATACAAAGGCGAAGGGACATTATGTAGGTACCATCTTGCAATCACAAGGACTCAGACCTGGCATGACCCTCTTCTTCGAAGGTGACGACAGCACCCATGTAGATGGTAAAATGCGCTTACACGGAACAGGTTCTGAAGACTATTTCAACGGCGGCTGGTATGCACTGCTCGACAGGTGGGACCGTGGCATCAGCCTTCCAATTCACGGTTCGCTCGACTATTCGCTCCCCATGGCTCGAACAGGAGGATACCGTTTCCACATCAGCGACAAGATGTCGTTTGAGAAAGAAATCTATCATGGCATGGAACACGGTGGACAAAATAACGACTTTCCAGTCGACTATATATCGGTGGCCATGTTCTACGCAGACCGTCCGCTCACCACGAAGCAAGAGCCGCAAGGTGAACTGCTGAAAGTTTACAAGCCTACCACCCACATCTATTTCCCGCAGCTCTTCGAGATGACCATTGGGGGCGATATGAATATTTCGTCCGATCACGGCACGGTGATGACAACCAATAACCAAGGTGAAACGCGCATCATGCTTTCGCACGTACCAGACGGTAAATATAAGGTGTTAATCGATTACACCACGTTCCCCGATGGTGCGGATTTCCAAGTGTGGCAACGCCAGAAACAGCTTTCTGACTGGATTTCGGCCAAAACTGCTGAACGTGAGGAAAAGAACCGCCTGCATGTGGGTGACATCGATCTGACACAACAAACCAACTCCATCACCTTCCGCGTGAGGAAGAATGGCGGAACCAGTAAGTTCGGTCTCAGATTGATTACGCTCGAGCGAGTAAATTAACAAACATGCATACCACACGAATTGCATTCCGAAAAGCTACAACCGCGGATTTGGAAGAGGCGTGGACGCTCTTGGACACAGCTCGCAACCTCATGCTGACCAACGGCAGGAAACAGTGGACAAAGGACTATCCCTCACGAGAACTGATTGAGAATGATATTGCCGGAGGAGACGCTTACATCCTTACCGTCGATGGAGAGGTAGCCACATACGCCAAACTTGCCGTGAACGGCGAACCCGAATATGCTCATCTCGAAGGTTCTTGGCTCAGCGAGCAAGACTATGTGGTGATTCACAGGCTTGCCGTCAGCCCCCATCACCGAGGGCACGGACTGTCCAAACGCTTCTTCCACGAGGCGGAGAAATGGGCTGCCTCGCAAGGCGTTCACAGTATCAAGGTTGACACCAACTATGACAACGTTGAGATGCTGAGCATCCTTCCACATCTGGGCTACACCTATTGTGGTCAAATACACTATGGTGCCAAAGGCGACAGAAAGGCTTTTGAGAAACTAATCTGAACAAACTATGGCAACAAACTATGATATCGTGTGATAAGGGGTAAAGCGTAGAAGGAGTGTTGTTGTTTTTGCTATCCATTTGCCCCCATTAAAATATTAACGGCTGATACTCAATGAGTGATCAGCCGTTATTCGTATCAGGACTAGGTACAATACAGGAGAAACGAGAGCCAACCCCGTACAACTGAAAAACGCCAACCGAATAAGGATTATGCTTACCTTTTGTATTTTGTAAGTAGTAACTACAGATGTTCAATAGAGGCATCGTGACATTTTGCCTCTATGGTCTTATTGTATCAGGGTTTTGTTGAAATAACCCTCAAAGTATAGCCAATTGAACCTAAACACAAAGAAAATTATGATTTTCCTTCAGTTCTTTATGTTTTTACGATGGTTTTCAGATAAATGATGTAACTTTGGAGACCAAGAAAAACTGGAATAACAATGAATAGTAAGGATCTCAATCGGATAAAGGTAGTTCTGGTAGAACAAAAGAAAACTGCAAAATGGTTGGCAGAACAGGTTGGAAAAGATCCTGCCACTGTTAGCAAATGGTGTACTAACTCCTCCCAGCCTTCGCTTGAAACACTTGACAAGATAGCAAGTATTCTGCAGGTGAAAATGAGTGAACTAGTACGGGACGCTTAACGATTATAATATGGCTAAAAAGAAAAAGAAGAATACTCCAGGCCACATTGACGCTCCCAAATCAGAAGAACAGATAAAAATGGAGAATGCACAAGACTTGTACGACTTTCTATTCGAGGCATGCAACATACTCCGTGGTCCTGTGAGCCAAGATAATTTCAAAGACTACATCACACCAATACTCTACTACAAGCGCATCTCGGATGTTTATGATGAAGAGATGCAGGCAGCTCTTGAGGAGAGTGGTGGCGATATGGATTTTGCAATGTTGCCAGAGCAGCACCGCTTCGATATACCTGAAGGATGTCACTGGAAGGATGTTCGTGAGCGTTCCGAAAATCTCGGAGCAGCCATTGTTGGTGCTATGCGTAAGATAGAACTGGCTAATCCTGACACCCTATACGGCGTGTTGAGCATGTTCTCTAGCCAAAAGTGGACCAATAAGAATATCCTCACCGATGGTAAGATACGCGACCTTATCGAACATCTCTCCACCCGCAATCTCGGTAACAATGCTTATCCTGCAGACTTGATGGGCGATGCTTACGAGGTGTTGCTGAAGAAGTTTGCTGACGACTCGAAGGCTCAAGCTGGTGAGTTTTACACACCACGCTCTGTGGTGAATTTGCTCATTCGCATCCTCGACCCCAAGCCGGGAGAAACAGTCTATGACCCCGCCTGTGGTAGTGGTGGCATGCTCATCGAGGCTGTACACCACATGCACCACGATAACCTATGCTGCGGTAGCATCTTCGGGCAAGAGAAGAATGTAGTCAATGCTGCCATTGCCAAGATGAATCTCTTCCTACATGGTGCATCTGACTTCAATATCATGCAAGGCGATACCCTTCGTTCACCAAAGATTCTGCAAGGCAGCGGCATTGCCAAGTTCGACTGCGTGATAGCCAACCCTCCATTCTCCTTGGATAAATGGGGTTCTACGGAATGGTCGTCAGACAAGTTCGGACGTAACGTTTGGGGCACGCCATCAGATTCTTGTGGTGACTATGCATGGATTCAGCACATGGTGAAAAGTATGGCTCCTGGTAATAGCCGCATGGCCGTTGTGATGCCTCAGGGCATCCTCTTTCGTGGCAATGAGGAAGGTCGCATCCGTGAGAAAATGGTCAAGAGCGACCTGATCGAGGCGGTGGTGACCTTGGGCGATAAACTCTTCTACGGTACCGGACTCTCTCCGTGCTTCCTCATTCTTCGCAAGATGAAGCCTGCGGAGCACTCTGGACGCATCTTGATGATAGATGGTACCAAGATACTCACGGCAAAACGTGCACAGAACATCCTCTCTCCCAAAGACGTGGATCGCTTGTATCAACTATATACCGACTATCAAGATGTTGAGGATTACTCGAAGGTTGTCACCCTCAAGGAGATTGAAGAGAAGGAGTTCAACCTCTCGCCCAACCGGTATGTAGAATACCACAAAGAGCCCATCCGGCCGTACGAAGAGGTAAAGAAAGAATTCATCGAAGCTCTTGAGGCTGTTCGTATAGCCGAAGAGGAGTTTAAGAAAATCATCAGCGCATAAATCATGGCAGAACAGAATAAATACAGAATGAAGGATGAGCCTATCTCACTCGACGAAATGAAGCAGTTCCTCTGGGGAGCGGCCACACGACTGCGTGGCCAGATTGATGCTGCTGGCTACAAGGAATATATATTCCCCTTGCTGTTCTTCAAGCGCATCTCTGATGTGTATGACGAGGAGTATGGCAAGTTCGTATGCGATGGTGGTGAGGATTATGCCCGTGCGCAGAGCGCCAATTTAGTCAACCGCATCCCTGATGGAGCACACTGGAACGACGTGCGTGAGGTGACAGAGAATGTCGGTCAGCGTCTCGTGGAGGCGTTCATTGCCATTGAGCAAGCCAATCCTGGCAAGGAGATCGACGGTTGCGTCATCGGTGGACTGGAAGGAATCTTCGGCCCTAAAGATGGTTGGACCAACAAGGCGAAGATGCCTGACCGTATCATCACCTCACTCATTGAGGATTTCTCACGCTACGATCTCTCACGCTCATCTTGTCCTGCCGACGAGATGGGGCAGGCCTACGAGTATCTGGTTGGTAAGTTTGCCGACGACGCTGGAAATACGGCTCAGGAGTTCTATACCAACCGAACTGTCGTTACGCTGATGGCAGA
The DNA here is from genome assembly GCA_028726625.1 of Prevotellaceae bacterium. Taxonomy (GTDB): domain Bacteria; phylum Bacteroidota; class Bacteroidia; order Bacteroidales; family Bacteroidaceae; genus Prevotella. The sequence goes on from JAQYPT010000048.1 coordinate 37,030, forward strand.
GATCTTGCAGCCAAAGCCAAACGAGAGTATCTACGACCCAACTTGTGGTTCGGGTGGTATGCTTGTAAAGTGTCTTGACTTCCTTCGTCAGAAGGGGCAACCCTGGCAAGGCGTGAAGGTGTTTGGTCAGGAAATCAATGCACTTACCAGCTCTATTGCCCGCATGAACCTATACCTCAATGGCGTAGAGGATTTCTCTATCGTCAATGGCGATACGCTTGAGAAACCTGGCTTCGTGGATGGCAGCAGATTGAGGAAGTTTGATATTGTGCTGGCTAATCCGCCGTACTCCATTAAGCAGTGGAACCGCGAAAAGTTTATGAACGACAAGTGGGGACGCAATTTCTTGGGAACTCCGCCTCAGAAATGTGCTGATTATGCGTTTTTTCAGCATATCATTTGCTCCATGAATGAAGGTAACGGACGTTGTGCAATACTTTTCCCTCATGGAATTTTGGGTAGAAATATTGAGCAAGATATGAGGGAGCAGTTGGTAAAGTCAGATGTTATAGATGCTATACTTGGCATTGGAGATAACTTATTTTTTAATTCTGCAATGCCCGCATGTGTAATTATTTGCAGCACTAATAAACCACAGCAGAGGAAAGGTAAGATCCTTTTCATAAACGCTAAGCATTTGGTGACAAGAAGAAATGCAGAAAGTTTTCTTGAGCAATCTCACATAGATGAAATTGTCAGTTTATACCAGAATTACACGGATGTCGAAGACATAGCAAAGGTTGTGTCTATACAAGATATTACCGCTAATGATTATAAGCTGAATATCAATTTATCGAGATGTTTGGGAATCCGCTTTCTGACGTTCAGAAGTATGGACTAAAGAAGTTAGGAGAATGCTGTGAGCTTAATCCAAGACGCCCACGCTTAGGTTTGGAAGATTCTGATTTGGTTTCTTTTGTCCCTATGCCGTCTGTAAGCGAAAATGGTCATTTGGTTGATGTAGCTGATGAAGAGTATGGAAAAGTCAAGAAAGGTTTTACTTACTTTGAGAACAACGATGTTCTTTTCGCAAAGATAACACCATGCATGGAAAATGGTAAAGGTGCTATTGCTCAGGACCTTACCAATGGAATCGGAATGGGTTCAACGGAGTTCCATGTCCTTAGACCCCTAGACGACGTTTCCAACGCCTACTGGCTTTTAGCACTAACTCGAATGCCAATATTCAGAGAACGTGCTTCAAAGAATATGTCAGGCACTGGCGGACAAAAACGAGTAGGAACCACCTTCCTGGAGAACTTCTTAGTTGGACTACCCCCAATCAGTGAGCAACAAACGTTTGAAGCCATTGCCGAACAGGCCGATAAATCAAAATTTGTAGGATTCAAATCGCAATTTATCGAGATGTTTGGGAAATCAAAAACCAATAGAAAGATTTCTGATGTTGCCATAGTTGTTTCTGGTAAATCAATACCTAAGAATCTTGAAGATATTGAAGGTGACTTTGCATATATTAAGGTAGCAGACTTCAATCTACCGGTTAATAATAAAAATATCGTTGCATCCTCGCGATATGTTACTCAAGATAATGCGAGGACAAGTAAATGTATTCCTATAGGCTCTACTATTTTTGCTAAAAATGGAGCTGCAGCGATGTCGAACAAGAAAAGAATTACCAAAGTAGAATGCTGTATTGATATGAATACTATGGCTGTCATTCCGAATCAGAGTATTATCCCTGAGTTCTTATATTCAGTTTTTGAATCGGTAGATTTGTCTGCTTTTGCCAGACAAGGTGCTGTACCTTCTATGTCACCTCATTCTGTGAAAAACATGGAATTATATCTACCTGATATTGAAGAGCAACAAATGTTTGTTTCCATTGCCGAACAGGCCGATAAATCAAAACTTATCTAATTAAGTAACAAATGTAATCATAAGATATATGGCATTACCAATTAACATAGAAGATTTGCTGAGTAAGCAAAAGGTTGAGTCAAATAGGATAGAGTTCAAAGCAGGATGGAATCCTTCTTCGGTATATCATTCAATATGCGCTTTCGTCAATGATGTAGATAATCTTGGCGGAGGTTACATACTAATTGGAGTCGAAGAGGAAAACGGAATTGCTGTTCGTCCTGTTAAGGGACTAGAAGATAATCAACTGGATAAAATTCAGCGTGAAATGCTCCAGTACAACGCAATGATGGAACCTATATATTATCCAAGAATATCTGTAGAAGAGATAGATGAACGGAAGATACTTGTTATATGGGTTACTTCTGGGCATAATCGTCCATATTCTGTGCCTGCTGATGTTACAGCGAAACTTAAGAAACCTGTATTCTATATTCGTTATGGAACAGCATCAATTGAAGCTAAAGGAGAAGATCTTGATAGGCTTCGTGAAATGGCCAACAGAGTGCCTTATGATGACCGGGGCAATGAGAACATAGGTATTGAAGACATTTCACCTCTATTGGTAAAGAACCATTTAGTCTCTGTTGGCAGCAAGCTCGCAAAGGCTGACTTTACATCTGACATGGAAATATTCTGGAACAGATGGAACTACTTGATGGACCAAAGGAGAAACGTCATGTAAAAAATGTTGCAGCCATGATGTTTACAGAAAGGCCCGAGAAATTCTTCCCAGTATCACGTGTGGAAATAGTTGTGTTCCCAGAAGGAAGAGAAAATAATCCAGATAATTTCATCGAAATACCTGCAATCACAGGACCTGTTCCAATGATGATACGAGATACTCTCAACTATTTGCGTACGAATATTGTTAAGGAACGAATTATCAAGCCTACCGATAATGAGAAGTCTATAAAGGTATATAATTATCCTTTTCAGTCACTTGAAGAGGCTGTTGTGAACGCTTTGTACCATCGTGATTATAAGGAACGTGAACCTGTTGAAATAACCGTTGAACCGGATAAGATAAGCATTCTTAGCTATTCAGGTCCAGATCGTTCTATTAGTTTAGAATCTATTAAGGAAGCAAAATCACTACGTTCACGTCGATACAGGAATCGCAGACTGGGAGAGTTCTTGAAAGAATTAGATCTGACAGAAGGTTGAGCTACGGGAATTCCCACCATTCAGAAGAAACTTTTGGAGAATGGATCACCTAAAGCGACGATAGAAACAGACGAATCTCGCAGTTATTTCTTGATTGACATTCCATGTAGGAAAGATTTTGTCCAAGATGACAGTATTCTTAGACAAATTGATATCCACCGTGTTACAATAAATTTGATGACAAAATGTCCAAGATATGTCCAAGATATGTCCAAGATAGAGGTTGAACATTTATCGGTATGCATTCTTAAATCAAGAACTGCAGTTTCTGCTCAGATTATGTTGGAAGGCGTTGATAAGGTTTCATATAAACAAAAACGCCGCAAATATCTAGATAAATTACTTGAAATGGGAGTTTTACTGATGACTATTCCCGAGAAACCTACAAGTAGGAATCAGCAGTATATACTCAGCGAATATGGGAAAGGTTTACTTGAATAATAAAATTGAAGATATGGCATACTTTAACGAAGACAACACAGTGGAGCAGATGCTCATAAACGCAGCTGCCCAACGTGGTTGGATCTATGTTGAGCCAAAATTCGTGCCTCGTCTCCCTGATGAGGTACTTGTAGTTGAATGGCTCTTGGAGGCATTGCTCCGTCTCAACCCAATCACTTCGGAACAGGCAGAGCAGGTGATATATAAACTGCGTGCTGCCATCACCAGTGGAGGACAGCCTGATGGACTGGTGGATGCAAACGACCAGTTCCGCAAGCTTCTTTTTGAGGAAAACTCATATCCTTTTGGACTTGATGGTGATAACATCAACATACGTTTCTTCAGCGATGGAAAAGATAAGGATGGAAAGGATTATAATAACCGCTGTGTCGTTACTAACCAGTGGGAATACCCTCGCCTTAGCAAGGAAGGAGGCAAGCGTCTTGACCTCGTGTTCGTCATCAATGGTATTCCTATGGTAATTGGCGAGGCCAAGACACCTGTTCGTCCACAAGTAATCTGGGCTGATGGTGCTACAGACATCATGCACTATCAAAAGAGTATCCCTGAGATGTTCGTGTCTAACATCCTTTGCTTTGCCAGCGAGGGAAAGGAACTGCAGTATGCAGGCATTGGATGCCCAATTGAAAAGTGGGGACCTTGGTTTGCTGATGAAAAGCGTCTCCATGGTTCATTGTTGCAGGTACAGCACAACTATATGGAACTTATAGAACCAGAGCGTTTGCTGGACATTTATCGTTTCTACTCTGTGTTCACAGGTTCCGCGAACGGGCAGAAGATTAAGATTGTGTGCCGATATCAGCAGTATCTGGGCGGAGAGGCTATCGTGCATCGTGTCTTGGACACCTACAGAAATGGCAATGGACCAAAGAAGGGTTTGATTTGGCATTTCCAAGGCTCGGGTAAATCCTGGTTGATGGTCTTCGCAGCTCAAAAACTTCGTCTGCAGCAAGACTTGAAGTCGCCTACTGTGCTCATTGTGGACGATCGTATTGATTTGGAAGATCAGATTACTGGTGATTTCACACGTGCAGAGATTCCCAATGTGGAAGGAATTGAGAGTAAATCTGAACTGGAGACAAAGATTCATCAACGCAAGATTCTTATCACCACGATTTTCAAGTTTGGAGATTTAGTTGATGGTCAGGTGCTTGACGATAGAGACAACATTATCCTCTTGATGGACGAGGCCCATCGTACACAGGAAGGTGACCTGGGCAAGAAGATGCGTACCGCATTGCCAAACGCATTCTTCTTCGGTTTGACTGGCACGCCTATCAATAGAAATGATCACAACACCTTCGTATGCTTTGGGGCAGAGGAAGATGAGTATGGTTACATCTCAAAGTACACATTCCAAGATTCTGTAGCCGATGGTGCAACACTCGAACTGAACTTCAAGACGGTTCCGGTAGAGATGCACTTGGACGAGACAAAACTTCAAGAGGAGTTTGATACGCTTACCGACCAGATTAGTGAGGAAGACAAGAACGAACTTGTGCGTCGTACCAGCGTAGAAGCCTTCTTCACGGCAGACAAGCGTATCAATGATGTATGTAAGTACATCGTGAATCACTTCCGTGAGTATGTGGAGCCTACAGGCATGAAAGCACAGGTGGTGGTATATAACCGTGACTGCTGTGTGAAATACAAGAAAGCACTTGATGCTCTGCTTGGTACAGACGACCAGACCACAATTGTCATGCATACGGCTGGTGATAAGGCTGACGAGTATAAGCCTTACAAGCGTAGCCGCGACGAGGAGAAGAAACTTCTTGATCAGTTCCGCGATCCTCTGTCACCGCTGAAGTTCGTTATAGTGACCAGTAAACTGCTTACTGGTTTCGACGCTCCTATTCTTCAGTGTATGTATCTTGATAAACCGATGAAGAATCATTCCTTATTGCAAGCTATCTGCCGTACCAACCGCAAGTACAACGAGAGCAAGAAGTGTGGTCTGATTGTTGACTTCGTCGGTGTGTTTGAAGATGTGGCCAAGAGTCTTGCCTTTGACGAAGAGAGCGTCAAGACTATCATCAAGAATATGGACGAGATAAAGTCCTTGATTCCTACATTCATGCAAGAGTGCCTCGAGTTCTTCCCGGGCGTAGATAGAACTGTTGGTGGATGGGAAGGATTGACCGCTGCTCAACAATGCCTGAGGGATGAAGGTGTAAAGACTAACTTTGCTCGTCACTTTGCCCGTCTTTCAAAGGCATGGGAGATAATCTCGCCTGATGCCTATCTTGCGCCATACCAGAACGACTATACTTGGATGGCTCAGGTGTATCAGAGTGTTCGTCCGGTGAGCGGTGGGAATCTTATCTGGACGCTACTTGGTGCAAAGACCATTGAGATTATTCACCGTAATATCGACACGATCAACATTGGAACTTCACTTGAGAATCTTGTTGTGGATGCTGACATCATCGACTCTGTATTGGAAGACGAGAAGAAGGTGCAAAAGAAGATAGTCGAGGTAGAGAAGATGCTTCGTCTGCGATTAGGTGAACATGCCGAAGATCCAAAGTTCAAGCAGTTTGCAGAAAAACTCGACGAACTTCGTGACCGCATGACCCAGAATCTCATCTCAAGCATTGACTTTTTGAAGCAACTGCTTACTCTGGCTAAGGATCTGCTTGAAGAAGAAAAGAAGGTTGATCAACCTCAGGATAAGCGTGCTCAGGCACGAGCTGCCCTCACGGAGCTGTTCCAGAGCATTAGAACCGAGGATACACCTGTAGTTGTTGAGAATGTGGTAAACGACATTGATAATGAGGTTGTCCATATTGTGCGCCAGTTCAATGATGCTTTCAAGAGCATCACAGCTCAGCGTGAAATCAAGAAGAAACTTCGTTCTATTCTGTGGATCAAGTACAATATCAAAGATAATGATGTCTTTGAAAAGGCATACCAATACATAGAAATGTACTATTAAGTGTAGTCGTCCCTCAAAAAGGCGACATACCATTTTTCATATAATCCTACGGGATAAATTGGTGTTGAAAATTTTTATGTAAAAAGATTTGTTTATTTTTTTACATCATCAATAGATATGAATATGTCGCTTTTTCTACCCTTTTGCTACCCAGCAAAACAATAACGGTTGATAATCAAAGGGTTATCAACCGTTATTTGTACCCAGACCCGGGCTCGAACCGGGATGGGTTGCCCCACTGGTGTTTGAGACCAGCGCGTCTACCTATTCCGCCATCTGGGCTTAATTGCGGTTGCAAAGATACGGTGTTTTTTCTAATGCGCCAAACATTTTACAAAAAAGTTGCTCACGCAGCGCTCTCCAAGAAAACATTTTTCTCCACTCTGGCATGACCTATCACAACAAGTCAAAAGGAAGTTGAGGTGATGAGCATTGGCTGTTACCAGCATCACGCTGCCTTGACTCTATATCGTCAATGGCAAAATAAATGACGCTGCAATAGACAGACGTCATCAAACAGCTGGTGAAAACAGAAAACTCAACGGGTGAAAACAGAAAACAGAACAGATACAAACAGAAAACAGAACGGATGAAAACAAAAGACTCAACGGAGGGACACAGAAAACTCAACGGATGGAAACATAGTGTTTAGGATACGAAAGATGTTGACAACCGTTCCAAATACTCGCATATTTGCAACCAAACGAGTGATTGGCCACAAATAGGCGAATTTTATATATCTTTATTTTTCAACAACTTACGTTTTATTGGGGCATCAGTGCTCCTGCAAAAGCAATGCTTTAAGACTGTAAAAGCATGCAAATTGGGGTATCAAAGCATTGACTTTGAAGGACAAACCACATGCTATAGAATGGCAAACTGCATGCTATTGAATCAAAACAGACTACTAATTGCGAAACAAGGTGCTAAAAATCATCCAAAAAGAGCTGAATTTTTATAGAATGACAGTTTTGAAAACACCAAAAATATGTACAAATCTAAAAAACTTAGGGTGTAACTCATTAGCAGCTATCTGGATGACAGAACAATGAAAAAGTCCACCCCTCCCTTCGCTGCTTGCTGCTACCAGCTTGGACAGGGCATCATGCCTCAAGCGTTTTGACAACTTGGAGTAGCTGACTGAAATTGTCTATGATGAACTCGGTGTGAATCTCTTCCAGTTGGCAACGTGTGCCATTACCATACGTCACGCCACAGGTATGGATGCCAGCGTTCTGCCCCATCTTGATGTCATACTCCGTGTCGCCCACAACAAGTGCCTCCCCCGGCTGAATGCCCAAATGCTCAAGCGTTTGATTCACCGCCTCGGGATGGGGCTTCGCATGCGTCACGTCGTTGGCACTGACCACATGCGTGATGATTTCCTCTAAACCAAACGTCTCCACAAAGTCCATCAGCGAGTGCCGAGAACGACTGCTGGCGATGGTGAGTACATACCCCAAACGATGTAATTCACGCATGGTTTCCAATACTTGTGGGAACAATGGAACGGCTCCCGGGACGTTGTTCTCATGAAAAACTTGATTATAGGTTTCCACACAGCGGTCGCCCATCTCGTCAGTCATAGGTATCAAGTCTGTAAACGTCTGCTTCAAAGGCAATCCAATCATTCGACTGCACTGCTCACGACTGCGCTGCTCAAGTCCCAATCGGTTGATTACCTCGAGCATGGTATTGGTGATGAGGGTTTGTGTATCGGCCAACGTGCCGTCAAAATCTAGGATAATCGCTTTGATTTTCATTGAGTTATCTTTTCTGTCGAGTTGCAAAGGTAATGAAAAATAAAGTAACTAACCTTGCCTACTTGTTACTTTTCGATGAATAATAAGGAAAAGCCTCTCCCCCATCCCCTCCCCAAAAGGGAGGGGAGTAGTTAGCTTGTTTGTTGTATTTTCTTGATGACACGTCTTTTCATCAGCTGCCATGCCCATTGGATTCATCGTGTTCTTCGTTGCAAGACACGCTTTCTACGATGGTATGTGGAGATTTTCTGGGCGGTAACACACCCGCATCCTTGTTTATTAAAATTAGTGAATTATGCCTGTGTTACAAAAGTTTAGGCTAATTTTGCATAAAACAGGCTGCGCCTCAATATAGAAAGTAAACTTTCTCTATGTTCGGCTTGCATTGTTTTTGCATAAGATAGGCATCGCCTTAGCAGAGTAAGTAAACTTCCTTTGCCTTCGGCTCGCACTATCTTTCACATAAATAGATAAACGACAGGAATAAAAAAAATGGGGTTAACACGTATCGCGGCTCACTTCTTTTCATCACGACAAAAGGAGATTGAGCGACACGCCAAACACGCTGACTTAACGCAACAGCAGGTGCTGCAGCATCTTCTCGAACGGGCGAAAGACACGGAATATGGCCGAAATCATCTCTTTGGCAGCACCAAAACCTACGAAGATTTTGCCAAAAACGTACCTGTTAACACCTACGAAGAACTGAAAGGTGACATCGACCGCATGCGCCATGGCGAAGAAAACGTGCTTTGGCCGGGGCAAGTGAAATGGTACGCCAAGTCATCGGGGACAACCAATGACAAAAGTAAGTTTATTCCTGTTTCCAACGAGGGGCTCAACCGCATTCACTATCAAGGCGGAAAGGATACCGTGGCGCTTTACCTTCGCAACAATCCCGACAGCAGAATGTTCGACGGAAAGGGACTGATATTGGGCGGAAGCCACTCGCCCAACTATAATCTGCACAACTCTTTGGTGGGTGATTTGAGTGCCATTCTCATCGAGAACATCAACCCATTGGCCAATTTGGTGCGCGTTCCCAAGAAATCAACCGCACTCTTGCAGGATTTTGAGGTGAAGCGTGACCGCATAGCTCACGAGACATTGAACCAAAACGTCACCAACCTCTCAGGCGTTCCGTCATGGATGCTGTCGGTGCTGGTGCGCGTCATGGAACTGAGTGGCAAGAAACACCTCGAAGAAGTGTGGCCCAACCTGGAAGTGTTCTTCCATGGTGGCATCGCTTTTACACCCTATCGCCCGCAATACGAGCAGCTCATCACGTCGCCAAACATGCACTACATGGAGACCTATAATGCCAGCGAGGGATTCTTTGGCATACAGAGCGACCCAGGAGATGCGTCGATGTTGCTCATGACCGACTATGACGTTTTCTACGAGTTCATCCCCATGGACGAGTATGGAACAGAGCATCCAACGGTATTGCCACTTGAAGGCGTGGAGTTGGACAAGAATTATGCGGTTCTGATTTCAACCTCATGCGGACTATGGCGATACATGATAGGCGACACGGTGAAGTTTACATCCCGCCAACCCTATAAGTTCATCATCACAGGCCGCACCAAATACTTCATCAATGCCTTTGGTGAAGAGCTCATCATGGACAATGCCGAGAAAGGATTGGCCTACGCTTGCGAGCAGACGGGGGCCGAAATCAAGGAATACACGGCCGCACCTGTATACATGGACAGCAAGGCCAAATGCCGTCATCAATGGGTCATTGAGTTTGCCAAAGCACCAAATGACCTAAAAAAGTTTGCCAACATTCTGGACAAACGACTACAAGAGTTGAACAGTGACTATGAGGCTAAACGCTTTCATGACATCACGTTACAGCATTTGGAAATTGTTGTAGCTCGCCCCAACCTATTCAACGACTGGCTGAAGATGAAGGGTAAACTGGGCGGTCAACATAAGATTCCACGACTGTCCAACAGTCGCAAGGTTATTGAAGAGATGCTCGAGCTAAACCAAGAGCCTGCGGAAACCCAACAGGCATAGCCTGCTAACAAACACAAGTATATGAACATCAATCAACAGAAACGCTTCAAAAGGTACACGCTCATAGCTCGTCACGCCATGAACAACGGCCGCAGCATGCAGTTAACGGCCCTGCTAATGCTTGTTCTGTTATTGGTTTCGTGCGCTCGCATGGGTCAACCCGATGGTGGATGGTACGACGAAACACCGCCCAAGGTTATCAGCACCTCGCCAAAAGAAGGTGCCACACAGGTAACGAGCAAGAAAATTTACATCAATTTCAATGAGTTTATCAAGTTGGAGAATGCCACCGAGAAAGTAGTAGTATCGCCTCCACAACTGGAAGCGCCTGAGATTAAATCGCAAGGAAAGAGAATTCTCGTGGAACTGAAAGACAGCTTGAAGCCCAATGCCACCTATACCATCGACTTTAGTGATGCCATCTCTGACAACAACGAGGGCAACCCACTGGGCAATTACACTTACAGTTTCTCCACAGGCGATAAGATAGACACCATGGAGGTAAGCGGATACGTACTTGAAGCCGAGAACCTTGAGCCAATCAAGGGCATCCTCGTGGGGCTGTATGCCGACCAGAGTGACAGCATCTTCCGCAAGCAACCCATGCTGCGCGTGTCGCGAACCGACAGCAGAGGGCGCTTCACCATTCGCGGTATCGCCAACGGAAACTACCGCGTGTATGCTTTGCAAGATGCCGACGGTGACTATGTCTTCAACCAGAAGAGTGAGAAGGTGGCCTTCTCGCGCGAACTCGTCACGACAACCTCTAAACCAGACGTGCGGCAAGACACCCTTTGGGCCGACTCGTTGCACATTAAAGCCATCAACCAGGTGAAGTACACGCACTTCCTGCCCGATGACATTACGCTGAGAGCCTTTACAGAAATACAATCGGACCGATACCTCATCAAGACCGAACGAAAAGATCCAAACAACTTTTCGCTGTTTTTCAGCTATGGCAGCAAAGAGGTTCCGCAGATCAAAGGCCTCAACTTTGACGCCAAAGACGCTTTCATCATGGAGTCGAATCCGCGTGGGGACACCCTCACTTATTGGCTGCGTGACACCACACTTATCAACCAAGACTCGCTTGAGATTAAGCTAAAATACCAAGCCAGCGATTCTACCGGCCAGCTACACCTACAAACAGACACTCTCATGATGCTGGCCAAACAGCCTTATGCCAAACGGCTCAAGCAAGCGCAGAAACGCTTGGAAGAGTGGAAAAAGAAACAAGAACGGGCAAAGAAGCGGGGTGAACCTTACGATTCTATCATGCCAAAAGAGGCTCTTGAGGTCAAGTTGAGTGTCAGTTCGGCTCTCGCACCCGACCAGAATATAGGATTCAGCTTTACCACGCCATTGGCCGTACTCGACACGTCCAAAGTACATCTTTACTCAAAGCAAGACACACTGTGGTATGTTTCGCCCTTCGAAATAGAACAACAGCGCGACACCTCCATCGTACCGTTCAATGATGCCTACATTAAAAACACGAGAAACTATGTGTTGAGGGGCGAATGGCGACCCAACATCGAATACAGTCTAGAACTGGACAGCGCTGCATTTGTGGACATTTATGGCAAAGCATCGAACAAAATCAAACAAGGTTTCAAGGTAAAGTCAAACGATGAGTTCAGCACCATCTTGCTTACCATTACCGGAGCTGATGGCAAACCGCTGGTGGTTCAGTTGTTGGACAATTCGGACAAGCCCGTTAAACAGATTCGTACCTCCAATGGTATGGCTCAATTTTTCTACGTTGAACCGCGCGAATACTATGTCCGCCTGTTCATTGATACCAACAATAACGGCAAATGGGACACGGGCGATTACGACAAGGGCGTGCAGCCCGAAGAGGTGTATTATTATCCCAAGAAGATAACTTGCAGGGCCAAGTGGGACTTTAACGAGACATGGAATCTGACGAATACGCCCATTTACAGACAGAAACCAACAGAAATAACTAAACAGAAAGGCGAGAAACAGCGCAAAATACAAAGCCGAAATGCGAAACGCGCACTCGACCTGGGTAAAGAATACATTCCCGGAATGATGAAATAAGCCTGTGCTGCCAGCTAAATAGTGCTGGCTAATCTATTATGTGCAGGCGTTTCTGGGAGATAAAAAAGAGAACATGAACATGAAATTATTCAGAAACTTAGCAATTCTTTCGCTTCTTTTAGGGGTGTTTACCACATCCCATGCACAGTGTAACATGACCAATACCGCCTTTAAATCAGGCGAGTACTTGTCATACAACCTATATTTCAATTGGAAATTTGTATGGGTCAGGGTAGGTTCAGCCACCATGTCGGTGGTACAGACGAGGTACAACAACCAGCCAGCCTATCGTGGTTCACTCATTACACGCGGCAACAGCAAGGCCGACAACCTATTTATTCTGCGCGATACCCTACAGGCATACACCTCATTAAATCTCGTTCCACAATACTATCGCAAGGCTGCCAATGAGGGAGGTCGATACTATGTCGATGAAGTATTCTATTCCTATCCCAACGGACGCATTCATGTCAAGCAACATCAGATATCCAGCAAAGGCGCTCACGAGTGGAAACAGTCTGACGTGAAAGACTGTGTTTACGATATGTTGAACATCTTCATGCGGGCCAGGTCGTTCGATCCGTCCAAATGGAAGAAAGGACATGCCTATAACTTCACGATGATAGACGGGAATAAGTCAAGGCCCGCCCTACTGAAATACAGAGGGAAAACCACCGTTAAGGCCGACAATGGGAGGAAATATAGATGTCTGCACCTGTCGTACATGGAACAGGATGGTGGCAAATACAAACGAATTGTCGACTTCTACGTGAGCGATGACACCAATCATGTGCCTGTACGTTTGGACATGTTTCTTAAGTTTGGATCGGCCAAAGCATTCTTGGTGGGAATGAAAGGAGTGAGAAATAACATGGCTTCACAAGTAAGATAAACAAGAGGTACTATCCTCTAAACAACGAAAACAGGCTGCCTTGCACATCAAGTCAGCCTGTTTTCGTTCTGAAGCAAACTACGCTTCCTTATCAATGAGTTTGGCCTGGGTTCACAAACAGACAACCTTGCTTACCTGATGAACATCAGTTCGCGGTATTTGGGTAACGTCCAAAGCTCGTCGCTGACGATCAGTTCGAGTTTATCTATATGATAGCGTATGGTTTCTATCTTTGGTTCAACGTTGTCATGGTAGGCGATGGCCTTCTCTCTCTCGTTCTCTATCTTGTTGGCAACCTTGCGCGCATTGATCAATTCTTCCACTCCTGTTTCGATGATCTTTGTACGCTCAGCAATCTCCAGAATAATCTTTTTGTTGCGACAGGTCAGCTTTTCCGCTTCCTCACGGTCAAAAATCTCGAACATACGCGCCACGTTGTTGGCCAATTGACTTTGATAATAGGTCGCAACTGGAATGATATGGTTCATCGTAAGATCACCCATAACGCGTGCTTCAATCTGTATTTTCTTGGTATACATTTCCCATTTCACCTCATTGCGCGCCACCAACTCGCTCCGTGTCATCACCCCTGTGCTTTCAAACATCTTGATGCTGTCTTCGTCAAGATAACGGTCAAAGATGACTGGACAACTGTTTTCACAGTCCAGACCACGTCGCTTAGCTTCTTCCACCCATTCTTCACTGTACCCATTGCCATCAAAATGGATGGGCTTGCATGTCTTAATATCCTCACGAAGGACATCAATGATTGCCGATGTTTGGTCTTCACCTTGCTCAATCAGCGCATCCACGCGCTTCTTGAAGTTAGTCAAAGCCTCCGCCATGGCCGCATTGAGCACCAGCATGGAACAGGCACAGTTGGCTTCTGAGCCTACGGCGCGGAACTCAAAGCGATTACCTGTGAAGGCAAACGGACTGGTTCTGTTGCGGTCTGTATTGTCTATGAACAGCTCAGGAATCTCTGGAATGTCCAACATCATCCCCTGTTTACCGTGCAAGGTGAACAAGTCTTCTTTGTCAGCCACCTCAATATGGTTCAACAACTCAGTGAGTTGCGTACCCAAGAACGATGAAATGATGGCGGGTGGTGCCTCGTTTGCACCCAATCGATGGGCGTTGGTGGCACTCATGATGGATGCCTTGAGCAGTCCGTTGTGTTTGTATACACTCATCAACGTTTCCACCAAGAACACTACGAAGCGCAAGTTGTCCTCGGCTGTCTTGCCTGGTGCATGCAGCAACACGCCCGTATCGGTGCACAAGCTCCAGTTGTTGTGCTTGCCACTGCCGTTCACTCCGGCAAAAGGTTTCTCGTGTAACAGCACACGAAAACCATGTCTACGTGCCACACGTTTCATCAGTGACATGAGCAACATATTGTGATCGATGGCCAAGTTGCACTCCTCGAAGATGGGAGCCAACTCAAATTGGTTGGGTGCCACCTCGTTGTGACGGGTCTTACACGGTATACCAAGCTCGAGAGCCTGTATCTCCAAGTCTTTCATGAACGCCTGCACACGATCTGGAATGGTACCCAAATAATGGTCATCCATTTGCTGATTCTTGGCAGAATCATGCCCCATGAGCGTACGACCCGTTAACATCAGGTCGGGACGCGCATGGTATAAATCCTCGTCTACCAGGAAATATTCCTGTTCCCAGCCCAAATTGGCCCGCACTTTCTTCACGTTAGGATCGAAATAGCGACAAACTTGCGTTGCTGCCACATCCACTGCATGGAGCGAACGCAGCAGAGGAGCCTTGTAATCAAGGGCCTCACCCGTATACGATATGAAGATAGTAGGAATACAAAGCGTATCATCAATGATGAAAACTGGTGACGTTGGATCCCAAGCCGAATAGCCTCGCGCCTCAAAAGTGTTGCGAATGCCTCCGTTGGGAAACGAAGATGAGTCGGCTTCTTGCTGAACTAACAACTTTCCACTAAACTCTTCAATCATGCCACCCTTACCGTCAAACTCCACAAAGGCGTCATGTTTCTCGGCAGTTCCTTCCGTCAAAGGCTGAAACCAGTGCGTATAATGGGTCACACCGTTTTCCTGTGCCCAGTGTTTCATACCCGTTGCCACGGCATCTGCAATGGAACGATTGAAATGGGCACCATTGTCAATCACATCAGTGAGTTGCTGGAACACGTCTTCCGGCAGGTATTTTTGCATTTTTGCACGGTTAAAGACGTATTTACCAAAGTACTCTGAAGGCCTTTCCTTAGGAGCCTTCACAGCCAATGGGGCTTTTTTTGAAGCCTCAATAACTGCTTTAAATCTGAAATTTTCCATTGTCTATCTTACTTATATTTTGCCTTTATTGGCCGAATATCAACCCAATGAAAGGCCTTACAAAGGTACAATAAAGAAATGAAACCTGTGCATGGTGACACCAATTGTTAACTTTTCAACCTATGGCGCTTCAAGTAAAGAAAGATGTTTTCATTGGTAAAATGAAATGACCCTATTTAATTGCTCTTATTGATTAAGTTAACAACCACCTTCACCATGATGTCTTTTTCCTCCGTTCGGCTTTCGGCAATCATCAAAGTAAGCGCCACGAGAGTGTTGTCAGCGATGCGTTTGGATCCGTCCTCACGGTAAAGAATGCCGTTGTTATTCATAAACCAAAGAAAGAGTGTGGCAGCGATGCGTTTGTTTCCATCGCTGAACGAATGGTTCTTGGTAACAAGATAGAGAAGCATGGCAGCCTTCTCCTCAACACTGGGATAGAGTTCCTCACCATCGAAGGTTTGATAAATCTGTCCGATGCTGCTTTTAAAGGATTCATCCTTCTCGTTGCCGAATAGTGTTGATGCACCAAACTTTTCTCGAAGCATCTCTATTTCTTGCATGGCATTTTCATAAGTAGCATAAAAGAGTTCATTCCGCGTAGTTTTGCTGATATACAACCGCTGGTAGTCATAGTTATCCAATGTGTCTAAAGCATAGGTATAATCCACCACTACGTCAAATAGTGCATGGCTCTCATCGGTCGTGGCAACAGGTTGCTGTTCTATTGTTCTGCCAACCACCAATACCAACTGACGCAGTTCGGCTATTTGCCGTTGCCGGATACGCTCATTCACAGCATAACCATTGATAAGAAACTGTTTCAAAATGCCATTTGCCCATCGTCTAAACTCTACGCCTCGCATACTTTTCACACGATAGCCAACAGATATAATCATATCAAGATTGTAGTATTCTACCTCTCGGTTTACAAGTCTTGAGCCTTCTTTTTGAACTGTCGCAAATTTTGCGACAGTTGAAATTCCATCGTTCAATTCTTCCCTCAGTGCATTGTTGATGTGCTTGCCAATGGTTTTCACATCTCTTCCGAAGAGTTCTGCCATTTGTTGACGATTAAGCCATACGGTTTCTCCTTCCAACTTCACATCAAGTTGGGTCATGCCATCTTCACTCTGATAAAGCACAATTTGGTTATTCAAATTCAATCGTTCTGCCATATCCGTATGTTGTTCTTTGATATAAGCACAAAATTACTAAAATTATCGATGGTTTCATTTAAAAATTATGTTTGAATTGTTTATACATTCAACAACAAAACATCCAAATCACAAGGGATAAAAAGAGCGACACAACTCCCACGATTCTTAGGACTTGTGTCGCTTCTTATCTATGAATAATAAGCTTCTTACCTATTAATAATATAGGGTGTGGTTCTATGAATAAGCTTTAGAACATGAATTTTTCCAACTTCATCTTGCCAAAAGTCTCTATCTCAGGTACCAGATGCAAGAAATGTGGAGCATTGGCATGTTTGTCCAGAGATTCTTGGTCTTTCCATGTTTCACAAAACATAAATACGCCAGGAATGGTTGTGCTTTCAAAGAAGTCGTAACTGATACAACCCTCGTCTTGACGCGACTTGTCTACGAGTTGGTTTGCAAGTGATAGTACTCGTTGACGATCCTTCTCATTTACTTTCAAGAATGCGTTTAGTCTGATCATGATTGAATTTTGGTTTTAAATGGTTATAAATATGATTTTTTTAAAAGGTTATGTACACAAAGTTAAAAAGGGGCTTATTCATCATTCTTCAATGAATAAGCCCCAGTCTATATGAATCGTGTCTTAATCAGATTTAGAGCTGAGGACCAGCAGCTACAAGTGCCTTACCAGCTTCGTTAGTTGTGTACTTCACGAAGTTCTTCTGGAAGCGAGCAGCCAAGTCTTTTGCTTTCTCATCCCACTGTGATGCGTCTTTGTAAGTGTCACGAGGATCGAGAATCTCTGTAGCAACACCTTCCAACTTGGTAGGAACTACGAAGTTGAAGTAAGGTATAGTCTTGGTAGGAGCCTCGTCGATAGAGTGGTTCAAGATAGCATCGATGATACCACGCGTGTCACGGATAGAGATACGTTTGCCCGTACCGTTCCAACCTGTGTTCACCAAGTAAGCCTTAGCGCCATTCTTCTTCATCTTCTTCACCAACTCTTCAGCATATTTTGTTGGGTGCAATTCAAGGAATGCCTGACCGAAACAAGCTGAGAATGTAGGAGTAGGCTCTGTAATACCACGCTCTGTACCTGCCAATTTAGCGGTGAAGCCAGAGAGGAAGTAGTACTTGGTTTGCTCCTCGTTCAAGATAGATACTGGAGGCAATACACCGAAAGCGTCAGCACTCAAGAAGATCACTTGCTTAGCAGCAGGACCAGCAGAGATAGGCTTCACGATGTTCTTAATGTGGTAGATAGGATAAGATACACGCGTATTCTCGGTGCGGCTCTTGTCTGTAAAGTCAATCTTACCATTTTCGTCTACAATTACGTTCTCCAACAGAGCGTCGCGCTTGATGGCGTTGTAGATATCAGGCTCTGATTCTTTGTCAAGGTTGATTACCTTAGCATAGCAACCACCTTCGAAGTTGAAGATACCTTTATCGTCCCATCCGTGCTCGTCATCACCAATCAACAAACGTTTGGGGTCGGTAGACAAGGTTGTCTTACCTGTTCCAGACAATCCAAAGAAGATAGCGGTGTTCTCACCGTTCATGTCAGTGTTGGCAGAGCAGTGCATCGAAGCAATACCCTTCAATGGCAAGTAGTAGTTCATCATAGAGAACATACCCTTCTTCATTTCACCACCGTACCAAGTGTTCAAGATTACCTGCTCTTTGGTCGTTACGTTGAAAGCAACGCAAGTTTCAGAGTTCAAGCCCAGTTCCTTGTAGTTCTCTACCTTAGCCTTAGAAGCATTGTAAACAATGAAGTCGGGCTCCTGGTCGAGTTCTTCCTGGTTGATAGGACGGATGAACATGTTGGTCACAAAGTGAGCCTGCCATGCTACCTCAACGATGAAGCGAATCTTCATGCGAGTGTCTTTGTTGGCACCGCAGAAACCGTCAACTACGAACAAACGCTTGTTGGAAAGTTCTTTCTTAGCCAACTCATTAACAACCTTCCAAGCGTCTTCTGTCATCTTGTGGTTGTCATTCTTATATTCATCTGAGGTCCACCAAACAGTGTCGTGAGAGTTTGCATCGTCAACGATAAATTTGTCCTTAGGTGAACGACCGGTGTAAATACCTGTTTGAACACAAACTGCACCCAGTTCGGTTTCTTGGCCTTTCTCAAAGCCTTCCAGACCTTCTTTGGTCTCTTCTTCAAACAACACTTCGTAAGAAGGATTGTAAACAACTTCTGTTGTACCTGTAATTCCGTACTTTTCCAGTACCGATTTATCAAACTTTGCCATTATATTTAAATGTATTTAAGTGTGAATAATTATTCTGTTTTACGTCATTTCTTTGACGACTACAAAATTAACTAAAATAAATAGGTTGACAAATTTTAGCTTGTAAAAAATGTATATAGGCTGTACTCATTAGGTTAAAGAAATGAAAAAAGAACGCATGGCACTGACATTTGCAATTTTCACTTTGCAAAAATAAACGGAAAATGCCTATTTTTGCACGGTGAAAACATAACATACGCTACGCAATGAAAATTATCAACCTAAGTGAGTCTAACTCTATTATCAATCAATATTTGGCTGAGACGAGAGATGTAGACTACCAAAAGAACCGCTTGCTGTTTCGTAACAACATCCAGAGAATTGGCGAACTGGAGGCTTACGAGATTTCCAAGCAATTGGATTACGAAACCAAGGATGTTACTACCCCATTGGGTATTTCACAAGTCAACGTTCCTGCCGACAAGATTGTCTTGGCAACCATCTTCCGCGCCGGTCTTCCCTTTCACAACGGATTCCTCAACATCTTCGACCATGCGGGCAACGCCTTTGTTTCTGCTTACCGCGAATATACCGACGAGGAACACCACAACATTGGCGTTCATGTTGAATACTTGGCCACGCCGAGCATCGACGGTAAGACTTTGATTATAGCCGACCCCATGCTGGCCACTGGTGCCTCGATGGAATTGGGCTACAAGGCTTTCCTCACCAAGGGCACGCCCAAGCGTATTCACGTAGCATGTGTCATCGCCAGTCCGGAAGGTATCGAACACATCAAGAAGACTTTCCCCGAGGACAAAACCACTATATGGTGTGCTGCCATCGATCCTGGACTGAACGAGCACCAATACATCGTACCGGGATTCGGGGATGCCGGTGACCTTTGCTACGGCGAAAAGCTGTAACCACACTGCTATCGCAAGATGGTACTCGTCGATGAAAAGCATCATCACACATCAAAATTATGATGAATTTTCTTGACAACATACTTCTTTATATTTGGCGTATTTGCAAACAACATCACACAAGGTTGCAAATACGCCAAAAATGAGCGTTTTTCGTATCTCATTCAGGCTCAATATATTGCATCTTCACCCATATATCAAGCAACGTTCTCGTTATCTTTTTCAAACCAATAGCATTGCTTTTATCCCGCAATATACATGCTTTTGCGGCATGATGTCATAGATATTGCGGCGCAAAGTCATGCATATAGCAACCCTAACTCATGGCTATTGCACCGAAATCTTATTTTTCTCACTCAAAAATATCATTCTTGCTTCCTCCTTGCCTATTGATTTTTTCTAGATTACCAAATAAGAAGTGCCATTTTAAGGCCATTATTTGGTAAATAATTAGGACATTTGTCAGGATAGCATTCGCTGCGTAAACATGATTTATCAGTGCAGTTTCATCCTCTTTCCACAACATTGGTGTTTGTCGTGTCACCAACGGTCAGACAGGTTATTATTAATAAAATTCAGTATTTATACAATCCATATCTTATTTTTTTCGTACTTTTGCCACCTATTATATACACATCGAAACACAATAGAACGTTAATTTAGGATATCTTATGGAATACAATTTCAGAGAAATTGAGAAAAAGTGGCAGCAACAGTGGGTGAAAAACAAAACCTATCACATTGTGGAAGATGCCCAAAAGAAGAAATTTTATGTGCTCAACATGTTCCCCTACCCATCTGGAGCGGGCCTTCATGTAGGCCATCCTTTGGGCTATATTGCCAGTGATATCTATGCGCGGTACAAGCGACAGAATGGATTCAACGTTCTCAACCCCATGGGATACGATGCCTACGGACTGCCAGCCGAGCAGTATGCCATACAAACGGGGCAACATCCCTCCATCACTACTGAGGCAAACATCAAGCACTATCGCGAGCAGTTGGACAAAATTGGATTTTCGTTCGATTGGGATCGTGAGATCAGAACCTGCGACCCGGCATATTACAAGTGGACACAATGGGCGTTCATCAAAATGTTTCAATCGTATTATGACAACGATTTACAGAAAGCACAGCTTATCACGTCACTCGTACAGCATTTTGAAACCAAAGGTACTGACGGTTTGAATGCCGCTCAGAGCGAAGAACTACAGTTCACAGCCGAGGAATGGAAAGCTATGACTGAGCTTCAACAGCAGCAAACGCTTATGAACTATCGCATCGCTTACCTGGGCGAAACGATGGTAAACTGGTGTGCCGGACTGGGCACCGTGCTGGCCAACGATGAGGTGGTAGATGGCGTGAGCGAGCGAGGTGGCTACCCCGTGGTGCAAAAGAAAATGAAACAATGGTGTTTGCGCGTGTCTGCGTATGCGCAACGCTTGCTCGACGGACTGGAAAAAGTAAACTGGACGGAGTCGCTGAAAGAAACACAACGCAACTGGATTGGACGCTCGCAAGGAACCGAAGTGCAGTTTAAAGTAGCCAACCACGATGACCTGTGTTTGACGGTGTTCACCACCCGCGCCGATACCATGTTCGGTGTTACGTTCATGGTGCTGGCTCCAGAGAGCGAATACGTCAGCCAAGTGACCACTCCCGAGCAGGCAACAGCGGTAGAAGAATATGTTGATGCGACGAAAAAGCGCACCGAACGGGAACGCATAGCCGATAGAAAAGTAACCGGAGTGTTCACTGGAAGCTACGCCATGAACCCATTGACGGGCGAAAATATCCCTATCTGGGTGAGCGACTATGTACTGGCTGGCTACGGAACAGGAGCCATCATGGCCGTTCCGGCACACGACAGTCGCGACTATGCCTTTGCCAAGCACTTCAATCTGCCCATCATTCCGCTAATCGAAGGGGCTGATGTGAGTGAAGAGAGCTACGATGCAAAAGAGGGAATCATGATTAACAGTCCGGCAGAAGGAAAACAAACAGCGTTGAGCCTCAACGGATTGACGGTGAAAGAGGCCATTGCTGCCACCCGAAAATATGTGGTTGAACAGGGTATCGGGCGCGTTCGGGTGAACTGTCGCCTGCGCGATGCCATCTTCTCTCGTCAGCGCTATTGGGGCGAACCCTTCCCAGTATATTATCAAGACGGCATGCCTCACATGATTCCCGAAGAATGCTTGCCGCTCGAATTGCCTGAGATTGACAAGTATGAGCCTACCGAGACAGGCGAACCACCATTAGGTAGAGCCAAGAAATGGGCCTGGGATGTGGAACAAAACAAGGTGGTGGACAAATCACTTGTCAACAATTCTACCATATTCCCGTTGGAACTAAACACCATGCCGGGCTTCGCCGGCAGCTCGGCTTATTATCTTCGTTACATGGATCCGCACAACGATGAAGCATTGGTGGATAAAAACGTAGCTGCTTATTGGCAGAATGTAGACCTTTATGTGGGTGGAACAGAACACGCAACGGGCCACTTGATTTATTCAAGATTTTGGAATAAGTTCTTGCATGATTATGGTTATTCCTTCAAAGAAGAACCTTTTGAGAAGTTAGTGAATCAGGGTATGATACAAGGACGCAGCAACTTTGTGTATCGTATCAACAATGATGACCATTCGGCAGCGCCTGTTTTCGTGTCATTGGGATTGAAAGAACAATATAAAACCACTCCCATTCATGTGGATGTGAATATGGTTCACGGCGACGTGTTGGACATAGAGGCCTTCAAGGCGTGGCGACCAGAATACAAACAGGCTGAATTTATCTTGGAAGGAGATAAATATGTGTGCGGCTGGGCCATCGAGAAGATGTCGAAATCAATGTACAACGTTGTCAATCCTGATATGATAGTAGAACAGTACGGTGCCGACACGCTGCGCCTGTACGAAATGTTCCTTGGCCCGGTAGAGGCCAGCAAGCCATGGGATACCAACGGTATTGACGGTTGTCACCGATTCTTAAAGAAACTATGGGGACTGGTGTATGAATACAGAACTGACCAATTCCTGCCCAACGACGATGAGCCTACCAAAGAACAGCTGAAGTCTGTGCACAAACTCATCAAGAAAGTGACGGGCGATATCGAGCAGTTTTCGTACAATACGGCCATCTCTGCCTTCATGATCTGCATCAACGAACTGGCACAAAGCAAGTGCACCAACAAGGCACTGATCAAGGATGTCATCAAACTGTTATCACCCTTTGCGCCACACATCAGTGAAGAACTGTGGCATGTGTTGGGTGGAGAGAGTTCGGTTTGCGATGCCCAATGGCCTGCATGCAATGAGGAATATCTCAAAGAAAGCGATGTACAGATGACGGTATCGTTCAACGGAAAGGCTCGTTTCCAGATGGTGTTCGGCATAGACGACAGTCGTGAAGCCATCGAAGAAAAGGTGCTTGCCGACGAGCGCACACAGAAATATATCGCAGACAAAACAATTATCAAAACAATTATCGTTCCAAAAAAAATCATTAATATCGTACTAAAATGATTAAGAATAAAGAATATGTCATGAATGAAGTAAAAGACTATGTCTTTATCACGTTAGGCCTGTTGCTTTACAGCACTGCCTTCACCATCTTCCTGATGCCCTACGAAATCGTCACGGGTGGTGTTACCGGTATGTCGGCCATTGTGTTTTATGCCACGGGCTTTAAGTTGGAAAACACTTATATGATTATCAACTTTTCATTGTTAATCGTAGCCCTGAAAATTTTGGGCTTCCGATTTATGATGAAAACCATCTATGCCATCATTGCTCTTTACTTCATGTTAATGTTTGCACAAAGTCTAATGCCTTTGGATACTAACGGAAACTTTATCAAGGTATTGGGCGAGGGACAAGACTTCATGTCAATGGTCATTGGATGCTGTATCACTGGTTCATCATTGGCAGTGGTATTTCTTAACAATGGTAGTACAGGAGGATCGGATATCATTGCTGCTTGTGTCAACAAATACAAGGATATGTCATTAGGACAGGTGCTGATATTGGTTGATATCTTTATAGTCAGCAGCTGTTTTTTCTTCCCGCAGTTTGGCGAAATGGCTGAACGCGCCCACAAAGTGGTGTTTGGTTTTTGCACAATCATCATCGAATGTTTCATGCTCGACTTTGTGTTTGCCCGTCAACGGCAATCCGTTCAGTTCATGATTTATTCGAGAAAACACGAAGAAATCGCTGAAATTCTGTCCAAAGAAACGGATCATGGACTAACTATTCTTGATGGTCACGGCTGGTATACTGGACAGGAAATCAAGGTAATCTGTTTGTTAGCCCGTAAAAGTGAAAGTCAATTAATCTTCCGACTCATCAAGATGACCGACCCAAATGCCTTTGTTAGTCAGAGTTCGGTCATCGGTGTATACGGCGAGGGATTTGATCAAATCAAGGTAAAAGTAAAGAAAAAACATGAAGATCGTATTCGCAACAAACAACAAGAACAAGCTTCAGGAAATTCGTGACATACTGGGAGAACGATTTGAAATAGTGTCTTTGCAAGATATCGGTTGTCATGAGGAGATTCCAGAGACAGGAGATACCTTGCAAGAGAATGCCTTACAAAAGGCCATGTATGTGGCAGAACACTATGGATTGGACTGTTTTGCCGATGATACGGGGCTCGAAGTGGATGCTCTTGATGGTAAACCAGGTGTTCACAGCGCACGCTATGCCGAGGGAACCGACCATGACAGCGAGGCAAACATGCAGAAATTGTTGCGTGAATTACAGGGAAAAAACAATCGAAAGGCTCATTTTCGCACTGTCATTGCCTTGCTGCAACATCCCAAAAATCAACAAGAAAAAAATGTAGATAATGCTTGTGCAGCACCTGAAATCCATTATTTTGAAGGACGTGTGGATGGCCTAATCGCAGAAGAAAAACGTGGTGATGCTGGTTTTGGTTATGATCCGCTGTTCATTCCCAACGGATATAACAAGAGTTTTGCCGAACTTGGCGAAGATATAAAGAACCACATTTCGCATCGCGCACTGGCAGTTGAAAAATTAGCAGCCTATCTTAACGAAGATATAGCACAATCTGTCTAATCGAATGACTCAATGAAAACAACGATAGTATCTGTCCTTTTTCTCATCATGGGTTGCTTGCAAGGCTTGTCCCAAATAGGTTCTTGGAAAGTATATCCTGCCTATCACGACATAACGGACGTGCAACCGGCAGGTAACATCGTATATGTGTTGGCGTCGGGTGGATTATTTTGCTATGATAAAAATGACAACAGCATACAAACTTTTGATAAGAAAACAGGCTTGAATGATGTTGAAATAAGCCACATTGCTTATAGTTCTGCGGCAAAAAGATTGATTATTGTCTACAAAAACAACAACATTGACTTGCTGGATGGTAAGGGAAATGTTACCAATATCGCTGACTATTATAAAAAATCGCTGACAGAAGACAAAACCATTCACAGCATCTATGTGAATGGAATCTATGCTTATTTGTCTACAGGATTTGGTATTGTCAAGCTCAATGTGAGTGATGCCGAAATTAGTGATACTTATTTTCTGGGTTTTCGCGTAGATTGGACATTTATACAGCAAAACAAAATCATTGCAGCATCAATGACCCATGGAAAATATGCTGCTGATTTGTCTACTAATTTACTTGACAAAAAGAATTGGAAAAGAATAGGAAACTATTCTGAAAACAACAAAGAAGTAGACAAAGAACTATGGAATAAAATGGAAAGCATGCGTCCGGAAGGTCCGCAATACAACCATTTTTATTTTCTAAAGTTTGTCAATAACCGCCTTTATACTTCGGGAGGAGGCTTTGAAGCAGAAGGTGTTAGCCTCTCACATCCAGGCATTATCCAAGTACTTGACAATGGCCAATGGCACATCTATCAAGACGATATCCAAAAAACAACAGGCTATTCGTATGCAGATATCAATTGTTTAGCCATCGACCCTAAAGATATAAACCACGTTTTTGCAGGAGGAAGAACCGGAGTTTACGAATTTCAAAACGGTAAACTCACCAAATATTACAATAAAGACAACAGTATTCTGATGCCAGCAGTGGATAAAGGAAAAGAACTGGATAATGAATATGTTCCCATCAACGGCCTGCTGTTCGATGAAGAGCGTCATCTTTGGATATTAAATAACCAAACAAAGGGACAAAGCATCATCGAATTACTGCCAGATGGAACCATGAAATCACACCATCAACCATCGCTGATGCAAAATGGAGTGAGCCCCAGTTTGCTCTATCATCCCATGTTTGACAGTCGAGGCTTATTGTGGTTCGGCAACGGGAACTACAAGTTTCCGGCACTGTTTTGTTATGATAGGAAGACTGAAACGCTGCACACGATAACCAATTTCATCAACCAAGATGGAAACAGTCTAAGAACAACAGCAGTAAAATATATCGCTGAAGATATGGAGAACAATCTTTGGATTGGTACAAACACAGGAGTATTGCTGCTTGAAGCTTCAAAAATGAATCAACTACCCGATGTTACTTTCACACAAATAAAGATTCCTCGCAATGACGGAACTAACTTAGCTGACTATTTATTGGCAGGAGTAGACATTACCTGCATTGCAGTTGACAAGAGTAACCGCAAATGGTTTGGCACAGGAAGTAATGGAGTATATCTCATCAGTGCTGATAACAACCAGCAAATTCATCATTTTACCATAGCAAACAGCGTATTACCTTCTAACCATATAGAAAGCATTGCCATCAATAATCAAACAGGAGAAGTGTTTTTTGGGACAGACAAAGGACTTTGTTCTTTTCAAAGTGACGCCACCGAGGCAGTGGAATCAATGAACAAAGACGTTACCTACGCATACCCAAATCCAGTAGAACCCTCTTACAATGGCCCTATAACGGTTGTCGGACTCAGCTATCAAGCCGACATCAAAATAGTAACTGTCAATGGCACCTTAGTGACTAAAGGCAAAAGCAATGGCGGAACTTTCGTGTGGGATGGTAACGATATGAATGGTAACCCGGTGGCATCGGGCATCTATATGGTACAAACTGCCGACCAAACTGGCAACAAAGGAACTGTATGCAAAATCGCTATCGTCAGATAAGTCTGCTCTTTCTGGCTTTCCTATTGTTGGTGCTCTTCCTATTTGGCTATACACCCACAAATGATGGAGATGGCTATATTGAATACGCCAGGATGTGCATCGACTACGGAGAACCCTATCCTTGTGCGCCTACCATCAATGGACAACCCTTTATTTGGAACATTGGACAGATTAATTTGGTGGCTCTCTCGCTGTATCTATTCCATTCTGTCTATCCCATCTTAGTGTTGATGTGCTTCCTCAAAGCCGCTTCAGCCTACTTATTAGCGCGCATAGCACAAAAAACATGCAACGACCAGATAGGACTCATTGCCCTATTATTATATGTATGCTATCCCAATAATTGGGGACAAAGCACGACCATACTCTCCGAAATACCATCCATCACGCTCTTATTAGGGGCGGTTTTCATCATTCTACACACCTCCCGTGTGCGACATCTCTTCATAGCAGGCATGTTAATGGCTGTAGCCAATTGGTTTCGTCCCATCAGTTTGGTATTTATGGGTACGTTTCTTCTCTATTTCCTATTCTTCAAAAACAAACAATGGTTGCGTTCTTTCAGCTCCCTCCTGGCTGGATATGCCTTGTTCATCCTCGTAGTTGGCACCAGTTGCTGGCTGCGTACAGGCTATTTCTTGTACCAAAGTGAAACCTTGTGGTTCAACATGGCAGCAGCAACATACGAAACCAGCGTAGAACCTCATTACAATGCCGAGGCTTATCCCAAAGGAACCATCAGGTATATTGAACACATGAAGGATAAAACGGCCATAGAATGCAACCAAATATGGAAACAAAGATGTTTGAAATGGCTCAAGGATAACAAAGCAAACTATTTGAGTAAAATCCCTGGCAGATTGATATATATGTACATGAACGACATGGATAACATACCTGCTTTTATGCATGATAAATCGAAAGCCCAAAACAATTACGTCACACTTCCCTATCGAACGCTACTGTACAACCTTCAAAATCTATCCTCCATACAGTGGTTTGGACTGCTCAACATGATTTATTACGCATTCCTACTGCTGACCTTTGCCTTTTCCCTCCATGTTTTACGTTCAGAAAAAAAGTACGACACCTTGTTTCTTTTATGTTGTATCGTCATTGGAGGTTCATTAGCTTTGGTCTTGGCAGTACACGGAGAAACCCGATTTAAGGCTCCTTTCATGCCTTTTATCTTCATGGGTGCGGCGGTTGGCATCCATGAAATTACTCTCAAGCTACGATCCATTTAGTACATACCGTTTCTCTTTCATGGCTTAGTTGTCCACATCCTATTTATATATTCTTTTTATTTATTTTTTAAAAGAAAGAAATATGAAGAGAGATGATGTGCGGTGGATATGTTGATAACTATCCATTGATTTATTTGCTTTTTTCGTTATTCCACTCTTACGTTGCTTTTTACACACTTCAACGGCATATCTTTCTATTGTTAATCAATTTGTTAGCTAACTTTTCCACAATCTAGTGAAGTATCGAATGATGTGAATAAGTTGATAAATTTCTTGGCCGAATAATTGTGGAAATTGATGTATAACTTCGTCATAAGTGTGTGGATATGCACCAACTTTTATGTTGTTTACTTACTAAGTGGATAAACAGGCAGTTATTCGACGTTTATAAACAGAGTTATGCACAATGATTGTGTATAAGTGTTTGTATGTTTCGTTTGAAGCAAATAAATAAGGCAACGACACAAATCGTTGCCTTATTTAAGTTCATCAAATGCTGTTTTATTCAGCTTGAGGAGTGAAATCTTCTTTTCCTACACCGCATAATGGGCATACCCAGTCATCTGGGATATCTTCAAATGCTGTTCCGGGAGCGATGCCTCCATCGGGATCGCCTTCTGCGGGGTCATAAACATAACCGCAAGTTTCACATACATACTTTTTCATAATCTTGTTTTTTAATAAGTGAATAAATTAATTTTATTTTCTGTTTTTATGTATAATTTCATCAACTTTATTGATGATTTGTTCTGGTTTTATTTCATTTAAGCAAGCATAGTCATTCCTCCAGCACGGTTTATTGCCATAAATGGAACACGGGCGACACGTTAAGTCGGTCTGAACTGCAAGGTCTGCGCTTTGATTCCACCCCATAAATCCCGCAAAGGGATGTGTGGCACCCCAAACGCTGATGACGGGTGTGTTAACCAATGATGCCAGATGCATGTTGGCACTGTCCATACTAATCATCACATCCAAATGGTACATCAAAAGCAGTTCTTCCTGCAACGTGTTTAATAGCGTTGGTACACTGACACATCTTTCATATTTTTTTGCCCACAAAGATAGTTGCTCCTTTTCTTCTTTTCTGCCCCCAAATAGGAAAATTCGTGTATTTTCGTACTTGGTTTGTATCATCTCAATTGTTTTTTCCATTTTTTCCAATGGATAAACTTTACCCTTGTGTGCTGCGAAAGGCGCTATGCCAATCCACCGTTCATCCTTACTTTTCGTTTCGATACCATTTGGTAAGTCAGGCATCGTGCCGTCTTGTCGTGGAAAGATGGATGTGAAATCTATCTCAATGGGGTAACCTAGTTTTGCTAATACATCCGCATAGTTTTGGAAAGACGTTTGTAGCGGCGTCAATATCTTGTTCCCTCTTGCGGTTAGCCTACGTCTGTCGGCCCGATGTTTGTCGATATGGGCAACTTTGAACCTGTCTAACGAAAATCTACATCGTAGATATTTCGAGCGCAGCGTATCATGAAAATCGGCTATGGCGGTGAATCTTTTGGCCGTCAGTCTGCGGTAAAGTTTATTCAGTCCGCGCAGATTCTTATATTCATTGTTCAGGTCGGCAGACATAAAGTCCACGTTTGGTGCCAATTTGTCAAAGAAATTCGCTGCAAAGGGTCGGCTCAACACGCTGATGCGAATGTTGGGATATTGTTTTGCCAATGAGTACACTACCGGAACCGTCATGGCTACGTCACCCATAGCCGAGAACCGTATGATGAGCAGATGTTCGGTCTTCATTTATTTTTTGTAGAGAACCGGATTGGTCGACGGATCATTGTACATCTTCATCTGTCGATACACTTTCATGTATTTTCGTCCCTCTTGGATGTCTTCCAGCAGCTGATTAATGGCTGTTCCCAAGTCTTGTTGTTGTTCCAGCAGCACATTTAGCTTGGCCGTACACGTATCTTTGTGCTCTTTTGAAGCATCTTGTCGTTCGACTTGCTCGCGCATGTGATAAATCTTCAGTGCCAGTATGGACAGTCTGTCTATTGCCCAGGCCGGACTTTCGGTGTTGATGTGTGCGTCGGGCAGCACTTTCACCTCACTGTATTTCTGCCTGAAATAGCTGTCTATCTGTTCAACAAGATCCGTACGGTCTTGATTTGAGCGGTCAATGCGGCGTTTCAAGGCCAACGCTTCCATTGGATCAATATTTGGGTCTCTGATGATATCTTCAAAATGCCATTGAACAGTGTCAATCCAGCACTTCAGATACAACCGGTTTTCGATGGTTCCATCGTCGTAGGGATTATTGATTGGTGTGTCAATATCATCATGGACGTGATAATCATCAATAGCTCGTTGAAAGATTTTGTTACATTGTTCACTAAATGACATGTTGCGTTTTCTTTTGGTTACTTATGCAAATATAAGTAATAAACGGTAATAGTCAAAACAAAATCAAGGTTTTTTAGTACATTGTAACAAAGTATGCGTTGTTTAATTTGATTTTTATCGTTTTAAAAGTTCTAATCTTTCTGCTGTTTTGATCAATCAGAATAAATACTGAAAGCTGTGCGAATTTTCTTGACAAGCAACCGTTTTATTTTGAGCGTATTTGCAAGCAACTCTTCATCCGTTTGCAAATACGCCAAATATACGTTGATTTTGTATATAATTGACACATAATAAAATACAGCTTTCAACCATGGTTATACCCCTTCATTTTTACTTTTTTCAGGTTAAACACATTGCTTTTAGGCTTCAATATGCATGCTTTTGGTGTGTTAAGCCTTGTAAATTGACCGGCAAAGTCGTATATATTGAACCTTAAACGCATTGCTGTTGTCTTAAAATTTAATTTTTCTTGCTTCATGATAGCTAGTTTGCATACTCTATGCCTAGTGAATTTTTCCAGATTGAAAGTTTTGAAGTGCTGTTTTAGGGGTATTATTTGGTTAAAAAATTCTACATTTTTTTAGGTAGTGGCGTGATTTATCACGTTCAGAAATGCAGTAGTATTGCAAATCATCACGCATCTACCTATCTATTAATGTCTGTTTTCTATTTTTGTTGGTGTCACCTATTATATAACTCTATAAATTACAGCAATTTTCAACAAAACAAGTATTAAAATTGCACAATATAGGGTATAATGTGCAATATGAGGTACTTTTTTCGATAAAACATTTGTAGATGTGAATAAAAATTTGTTCCTTTGCAACCGTATTTTTGATTGAGAATCACTTATAAACATTTTAAAAAAGTTACAATTATGTCAGAAATTGAAAGCAAAGTAAAGGCTATTATCGTAGATAAGTTGGGTGTTGATGAGGCAGAAGTAAAGCCAGAAGCAAGTTTCACTAATGATCTGGGTGCCGATTCATTGGACACTGTAGAGCTGATTATGGAATTCGAGAAAGAATTCGGCATCTCTATTCCAGACGATAAAGCTGAGAAAATTGCAACGGTAGGTGATGCCATTTCTTATATAGAAGAAAATGCAAAATAATTAAAAGCAAACGAATTGGGTTGAGCTGGGAGATTTCTTTCAGCTCAATTTCAATTTGCTTTTAATCATTTTTTTTTTATTCAATCAATGGAATTAAAAAGAGTAGTAGTAACAGGACTTGGTGCCGTGACACCTATTGGCAATACGCCTGAAGAAACATGGAAAAGCATGTTGGCAGGTAAGAGTGGTGCTGCTCCTATTACATTATTTGATGCTTCCAACTTCAAAACACAGTTTGCTTGTGAGGTAAAAGACCTGAATATCAACGATTACATTGATAGAAAGGCCGTACGCAAGCTGGATCGCTACACGCAGTTGGCCATGATTTCGGCCATGCAGGGTGTAAAAGATGCTGGACTTGACTTGGAAAAAGAAGACAAAAACCGTATCGGTGTCATCTATGGTGTGGGTATCGGAGGTATTAAAACCTTCGAAGAAGAGGTTTCGTACTATGCCTTGAACAAGGAAAACGGGCCTAAATTTAGCCCATTCTTCATTCCTAAGATGATTGCCGACATCGCTTCCGGACAGATTTCCATTCATTTTGGATTTCATGGTCCCAACTATACCACAACCAGTGCGTGTGCTTCTTCGAGCACAGCCTTGTCAGATGCATTCAATCTCATTCGTCTGGGCAAGGCGAACATCATCGTTTCTGGTGGTGCCGAGGCAGCCATTACGGCCAGTGGTGTGGGTGGTTTCAACGCCATGCATGCGTTGTCAACCCGTAATGACGACCCTGAACACGCTTCACGGCCGTTCAGTGCCAGTCGTGACGGTTTCGTCATGGGCGAAGGAGCAGGCTGTTTGATTCTTGAAGAGTTGGAACATGCCAAGGCGCGTGGTGCCAAAATCTATGCCGAAATGATTGGTGAGGGTGCCAGTGGCGACGCTTATCACATCACAGCCAGTCATCCTGAAGGTCTTGGTGCTAAGCTGGTGATGACCGCAGCACTAGAAGATGCTGGTCTGAAGCCAGAAGATGTTGATTACATCAATGTGCATGGTACTTCTACACCTGTTGGAGATATCTCTGAGGTTAAAGCCATCAAGGATGTGTTTGGTGACCATGCCTACAAATTGAACATCAGTTCTACCAAGAGTATGACCGGCCACTTGCTGGGTGCAGCAGGTACTGTAGAGGCAATGGCCTGTGTGTTGGCCGTTCGGGACGGCATCATTCCTCCCACTATCAATCATGAGGAGGATGACAAAGACCCTGAAATTGATTACGAACTGAACTATACGTTCAACCAAGCTCAAAAGCGTGAGGTGCGCGTAGCATTGAGTAATACGTTCGGGTTTGGTGGACATAACGCTTGCGTAGTATTCAAGAAATATGCTGAGTAATATTCTCGATCGGATAAAGCTCCCCTTCCGTCGTGAAAGGGGGCTTTATTCGTCTTTATACCGTATCATCGGTTTCTATCCACACGATATCAGTTATTACAAATTGGCCTTGATGCATAAGAGCGTCATGCGTCGCAATGCCAAGGGCAAACCCGTGAATAACGAGCGTTTGGAGTTTCTCGGCGATGCCATTCTCGATGCTACCGTGGGACATATCGTGTACGAGCATTTTCCCGGTAAGCGTGAGGGATTTCTCACCAACACACGCAGTAAGCTGGTTCAACGCAGCACTTTGAACAAGTTGGCCAATGAGATGGGCATTTGCAAGCTCATTCTTAGTAGCGGACGCAACGCCTCGCATAACAGTTATATGGGCGGAAATGCGTTCGAGGCGCTTGTGGGTGCCATCTATCTGGATCGTGGTTATGATGCTTGCATGCGCTTCATGAAAGACCGAATCTTGAAGGAAATGCTCAACATCGATAAGGTGGCTTACAAGGAAGTGAATTTCAAGAGTAAGCTGATTGAATGGAGCCAGAAAAACAAGGTGAAGATTAACTTTAAGCTGTTGAATCAAGGACAGGATAAAAACGGTAACCCGGTCTTTAAGTATGCAGCCGAATTGGAAGGAATTGAGGGGTGTTTTGGTGAGGGATTCAGCAAAAAAGAGAGTCAACAATTGGCCAGTAAGCTTACGTTGGAACAACTGAAACGAAAGCCGCAGTTCATCGATGAGGTGTTTGCCGCCAAGACCAACCGCACCAAGATGGAAGAAGAACCGGTTGTCATCGTGCCGGATACGCATCCACAGGATGATTTCATCGTGGTGAAGAGCGAAGACCTACCGGTACAAAAGCATGAATCACCCTTCCAGGAAGAGGTCTTTACCGAGTCTCAAGATGAGGTTCGTGAAGAGTCGCACGTTATCTCCAACTTGGTTGATGAGATTGATGAGCTGCATTTAGACGATATTAGCGCTCAAAGAATGGGCGATGAGGAAATCATTGCCAAGGCCGAAGAAGAAGCCTTCTCTAAAGAATAGCTACGTAAGTAGCGTGCATACAACTGCTCACTGTCGGCGTATCTGTCGGCAGCAGCCACGTATCGTCCTTTTAAATTCATGTCTATAGGTGTTTAAGTCTGTAGTGATGAGGTTGGTTTAAGTTTGTGAATTGGCCGTTTTCTGGTCATCATGGATGAGTTTGAGCAAGTGTTCTACCGCCTCTTCTGTAGGAATGTTTTTCTCCACACAGGTTTGTTTTCTGTACAAAGAAACCTTTCCTGGGCCGGCACCTACATAACCATAATCGGCATCAGCCATCTCTCCAGGACCGTTGACAATGCATCCCATGATACCAATCTTGAGGCCTTTCATCTCTTTTGTGGCGTCTTTAATGCGCGCAATGGTCTGTTGTAGGTCGTATAAGGTGCGTCCACAGCCCGGACAACTGATGTATTCGGTTTTGCTCATGCGCAATCTTCCTGCCTGTAAGATGTTGAATGCCGTGTCTTCCAATACGCTGTCGGACAGTTTTCCATCGTTCATAAGCCAGATACCATCTGTCAATCCGTCGATCATCAATGCTCCCATGTCGGCCGATGCGTCCAGTTGGAAGTCGCTTTTCTCATCATGACGGTACATTTGAGCAAAAACTACGGGATTGTACACACCGTTGTTCATCATCTCGTGAACCAATGCTCGCTGGTCTCCTACCCTGTTTTGGTGGTTGCTCATGCACACCACAACAATCTCAGGATGGGCTTTTAGGCACGCAACATATTCCTCTGTAGGCGTTCCGAACTGCAATACCAGAAACTTGATGTCCGACTTCATGCTGCCAATGAATGGCATAGCCATGGCTGGAAAGATGGGATAGGTATGTTTTTCGCCATGATATTCGCTGTAATCAACGATATATTTCCGGTCTTCTGCATATTTAGGAACTTGGTTTCCCACATAAATGTAGTCGGCCTTACAGCCTTCATTCGAAGTAATGACAATGGGTACGTTGCTTCCACCGATGTTGCCAATTGCACGTGTTTTACGCCTTTCTGGTCGAAGATAGTTGAAGTTTTTGTTGGGTTCTGCTGGAATCATCAGGTGTCCGGCACGCTTTGATATGTAATCTGCTAAGTGTTTGGCCACAGGTATCTCACATTCGGGTTCTTCAGAAAGCGATACACGGATGGTGTCTCCGATGCCATCTGCCAATAAAGCACCGATTCCCACCGCGCTCTTGATGCGTCCGTCCTCGCCTTCTCCAGCTTCTGTCACTCCAAGGTGTAAGGGATAGTGCATGTCTTCCTTGTCCATTGTGTCGACAAGCAAGCGCACTGATTGCACCATCACTACGGTATTGCTTGACTTGATGGAGATAACAACATTATCAAATTGCTGTTTTTTGCAGATACGAAGAAACTCCATGCAGCTTTCTACAATGCCTTCGGGCGTGTCACCGTATCGGTTTCGTATTCTATCCGATAGCGATCCGTGGTTTACCCCTATGCGAATGGCGGTGTGGTTGGCTTTACAAATATTGAGAAAAGGTACAAACCGGTCTTCAATCTTTTTGAGTTCGCGCGCATACTCTTCGTCCGTGTACTCTAATTGGATGAACTTTCGGGCGGGATCTACATAATTTCCCGGGTTAATGCGTACCTTCTCGGTATGCTGTGCAGCCACGTCAGCCACGTTAGCATTAAAGTGTACGTCGGCTACCAATGGTGTTTCATATCCTTTGGCATGCAATCCGGCATGGATATTCTTCAGGTTTTCAGCCTCTCTCCTACCCTGTGTGGTGAGTCGTACCAATTCTCCGCCAGCCTGAATGATGCGTTCTGCCTGCTCAATGCACGCCTGTGTGTCATTCGTGTCGGTTGTGGTCATCGACTGGATGCGTACCGGATTATCGCCACCCATATCGATATTACCTACATGTACTACGTTCGATTTACGGCGTTGATAATTAAAAAGATCTGTCATGTGTACACGCTTCTCTTAGTTAGTCTTGTATTCGTAATCTTTTATTTGTGCCAAATCAGCATTTGCTTTTGTGATTTTGGCGCCCAATCCAGCTTTATGATCTTTGATTTTTTGCGCAATCGATTCGTCTGTCAGCGCCAATATCTCCACCGCAAGGATTGCAGCGTTCATGGAAGCGTTAACCCCTACCGTGGCAACTGGAATGCCCGGTGGCATCTGTATGATGCTGAGCATGGCGTCCAAGCCGTCCAACATCCCTTTAATAGGAACGCCGATGACGGGCAATGTGGTGTTGGCGGCAATCACACCAGGCAGCGCAGCAGCCATTCCGGCAGCGGCAATAATTACTTTGATACCTCTGTTTACGGCCTCTTTGGCAAACTCTTCAACGGCAGCGGGCGTGCGGTGAGCCGATAAAGCGTTTACTTCAAAGGGTATTTTTAGGTCGTTTAGAAACTTACATGCTTTCTCCATGACAGGGAGATCGCTTGTGCTACCCATGATGATGCTTACTAATGGTTTCATATTCATATTGTTTTAAGAGTTTGATTTCAAATCATTGAGATTATATAGAAGGCGGATATCAGACCAACGATGAATCCAACGTTCACCTGTGAAAGTGTGTGTTGCTTGAGAATGATGCGGCTCGAACCCACCAATCCCGCGAATAAGATGGCCAAACAGAGCCACCAAGTAGGATTGAAGTGAAACAACAAGGCAAACGACATCAATGCGCCTGTCACGCCACCGATGGCTGCCGAGTGGGTAGATATCTTCCACCAGACGTTGATGAGCGCACAGATAATCTGGATGGCGAGTGCCGTGATGAGGATACTGCTGATGAAATGTGGGATGTGATACAGGTTCATGATGTAGTAACATGCGAAGTAACACACAATCGAGATAATGTAAGGCACCATTCGTCGCTCCTTCATTCCCAGCTCGTGCAGTGTCCATCCCTGGTATTTTCGATATAGATGTATTAGTAAGGTTGGCAATAACACGGTGAAAAGATACACCATCATGATGACAGTCAGCTTGTAATACCAAGGAACCAGCCTGTTGAGATAACTCAACATGAATAGTGCTACCAACCCAAGCACGGGCAGATAGAAAGGAGTGAAGACGATGCTTATCGTCTGAGCGGCCAAAATAATGTTCTTTTCTTTCATATTGTGTCATCCGCAGGTTGTATCTTTGCGGATGGTTTCTTCTTCATGTTTTAGCGTCATTCATGTCAAACGATGCGCCAATTATTCTTTTCTGAGCCGTGCAACCGATAGTCCTAATTGTTCTCTGTACTTGGCTACGGTGCGTCGAGCCACGGGGAATCCCATCTTTTTCAGTTCCTTGGCCAGCGCCTCATCACTGAACGGCTTGCGTTTGTCCTCGTGGTCGATTATTTCTTTCAGTGCCAGTTTGATTTTCCGGGTAGAGAGTTCTTCCCCATCTTCGGTGGTATAGCTGTCGGTGAAGAAGAATCTGAGCGGGAAAGTGCCCCATTTCGTCTGTGCATACTTGATGTTGCTCACGCGCGATATGGTAGAGATATCCAGTTCGGTCTTGTCGGAAATGTCTTTCAGAATCATGGGTTTGAGGTCTGACTCGTCACCGTCGATGAAGAACTTACGCTGCCATTCTATAATCGCTTTCATCGTTATGTACAGCGTATGTCGGCGTTGTTTGATGGCATCGATGAACCCTTGCGCCTTGTCTACTTTCTGTTTGGCGTACAACAGCGCTTCCTTTTCCTGCCGGTTCATATTCTCCTTGTTGTTCTTGTAGGTGTCTACCATGTCGGAAAACGATGGAGAGATGGTCAGTTGTGGAATTTTTCCTTGGTTCAGTGTGAACGATATATTGTTATTGTCATCCACGTCAATGATAAAGTCGGGCGTGATTTGCTGGACGTTCCTGCCCATGGTCTCGCCCATTGATGCGCCGGGTTTGGGATTGAGCTTACGTATTTCTTCTTGAACTGCTTGCAGTTGTAAGTCGGATAGTTTGAGGTTGGCCTGTATCTTGTCCCAATGTTTCTTGGTGAACGCGTCAAACTGGTGGGTCACCACTTGCTGCAAGATGTCTTTGAGTTTGCTTTCCGGACGCCTTTCTACCTGCAACAGCAGACACTCTTGCAGCGACCTGGCGCCGATGCCCGCAGGGTCGAACCCTTGCAGGATATACAACACCTCCTCTATTTGCGTGGGCGTGACGTCGATGTTATGGTAGATGGCCAGTTCGTCACTAATCGATTCTACATCCTTTCGCAGGTAACCGTCGTCGTCGAGCGAACCGATGAGATATTCCATCACGTCTTTTTGCGTGTCCGTGAGGTTCTCCATCATCATCTGCTCTTTCAGTTTGTCGTAGAAAGATTTGGTGTCTCCGTAGACAATCTCCTCATAGTCGGCGTTGTCTTGCGGATGATAGGCTCCGTAAGCGTCAGGCATCTCATCATCTCTGCCGATGTTTTCCAGGGCTTTGTCCAATGCTTCTTCGCGCTCTTCTCGTTCAGTTCGCTCGGCAAAGTCTTCCTCGCGTTCGTCCCGGCCACCTATTTCATCCTCATGGCGTTCGTCACCTTCGGCTTTCTCCAACGCCGGATTGTCATCCAATTCGGCATTAACGCTCTCCTCCAGTTCGGTCAACGGCATCTCCAACAGCTTCACTTGCAACATTTGTTGCTGTGACAGTCGCTGTACCTGCTGTTGTCGTTGTTCTTGAGTTTGTATGAGTTTGTTGGCCATTGCTGTATATCCAGTCCCTTCTGATGATGTTCGCGTGCGTTCTTCATGTACTGTTGACGCACATGCAAAAATACAAAAGATATTCTTATAATCCGCTTCTTTTGGGGGTAATTTTCCAAGATTGTCCAGTCGGCAGGCTCGCTTTCGGTTGGCACACGCAGAGATAGCCCCTACCATCAACCCTTAAAATAATCCTTGAGCTGTGCGGCCAGTGCGGCCAAGTGTTCCGGATTGGCATTGCCATAACGCTGCCAAATGTCCTGACAGGGTACGAGCAGCGGGTGAATCATCATGTCATCACGATTCAGATATGGGTCACAGAACTTGAAAACCGTCATCACTTCCACGATTTTTCCTGGTTTCAGGCGCATCAATTTGGCCAGACTGGCAATCTCGGGTGTTTCGGCTACCATGGTAATGGGTACGAGCCTGAAATACAAATCCAAGATGATGATGAGCATCATCGGTGTGAGTTCCGCGTCAACTGCGAGCGGTTTGAAGTCGTGTTCAAATGATTCGTTCACCTCTACCCCATCGTAAAACGACGCAGCTTGTCCAAATCCCCGCATCTTTCTCAGCAACTTAACCCCACGAGCCAATTTGTTAGGGTGCTCGGCATACTCGTTCCACAGCTTTTCCAAGCGTGGCGTGTCCAGTCGTCTCAGCCGAAACATCTGCTCGTATAAGGTCTGTGGCGGTATGTGTAGTTCCAAGCTAAGGTCAACCATGGCGCGCGAATACAAGGCTTTCACGCCAATAGGCTTCTTCAGGTACAGTTGCATCAACAGCAACCAATAGTCGTCCGACCATTCATTGGGTATTGACATGATCATTCATTGTTTTGACAAAAAGAGCAAGCGCAGATTGTAAGGACGCGTGTTTTACACAGTTGCTGCGAAAACTCTTTGAGGCAAAGATAGCATAAGTTTTGCAAAGCATCAAGTAAACGCTTTGCTTTTTCTTGCAAAAGCATTACTTTTGCATCATTCATGAATCAATAGTTACCACGATGAACAAAGCTTTAATCATCCTGTCTTTATGCTTTAGTTGGATTACCTCCAACGCTCAACTTTCTAAAACTGAGATTCGCAACAACCCTTTGTTGGCTGCCAACGGCTATTACGCTTATCCCGGGCCGCTAAAACCGCAGCTCACGCCTGCACCAAAGGGATATGTTGCGTTTTACATCAGTCATTATGGGCGGCACGGTTCGCGCTATCTCATCGACCCAAACGATTACAACGGTCCGCTTCGCACGCTGCAAAAGTCCGACAGCCTGGGCAAACTCACCCCTTTGGGCCAGGAGGTGTTGCGCAAAGTAACCCTGATTTGCAACGAGTCGAAAGGCAGATTGGGCGAGTTAACCTTACGAGGAGCCGAGCAACATCAGCAGATAGCGCGCCGCATGTTCGAGCGTTTTCCCGAAGTGCTGAGTGGAAAAAGAAACGTAGATGCCAAGAGCAGCACCGTTATTCGCTGCATCTTGTCCATGGAAAATGCGTTGCTGCAACTGGCAAGGCTCAATCCTCAACTGCACATTACGCACGATGCCAGTGCGTATGACATGCCTTATTTGGTGTATGGCGACACGGCTTTATACAAAAACAAAATGCCCGAAAAGGTAAAAGAAATCTACGAGGCCTTTGCCAAGCGGCATGACAACCATGTAGGGGTGATGAACCGAATTTTCAAGGATGAAAGCTATTGGCGCGAACACGTCGACGCTACACAATTAAACACCCAACTTTACAACCTTGCCAGCAACGTGCAGAGCACCGAACTGCGCCATCAGCTGTCGCTCTTAGACCTCTTTACTCACGACGAGTTGTATGATGCTTGGCTGAAAACCAATGCCTGGTGGTACATCAACTATGGTCCGTCGCCCTTAAACGGAGCTGTTCAGCCCTATTCGCAGCGCATGTTGCTGCGCCGCATCATCACCGAGGCCGACAGTTGCGTGGCTCTCTCCCACCCCGGCGCAACGCTTCGTTATGGACACGACACGATGGTGATGCCTTTGGTGTGCCTGTTAGATATCAATGGTTACGGCAAACAGATAGAGGATTTGGAGCGTTTGGATGACGAGAATTGGCTGGATTACCGCATCTTCCCTATGGCCTGCAACCTACAGTTTGTGTTCTATCGTTCGCAAGCGCGTCCACACGACATCCTCGTGAAGGTGCTTCTGAACGAAGACGAGACCACTCTACCCCTCCCGACCGACATCGCTCCCTATTACCATTGGAACGATTTCAAGACTTATTATCTGAACAAGATAGATCAATTTCAAACCAAGAAGTAGCCGCAGGTGATCCGTTTTTACGGTTGTCAAACGCTTGTAAAGAAACAATATTTTTGTTAAGATAAATGAAAAAATAGCGACAATAATGGTATCTTTACCATGCGATTACCATATTTTGTCTATTTTTGCGTGCTAAAGATTGTAAGGTTATTTTAGTGCGAATGACAACAAGAAGGACGAAACGCAGATTGATGGCGTGGATGATGGTGCTTACCTTCATCTCGGCTCTTCTCGTGAAAGACGTTCATGCGCACAGCATAACTGTACAGCACTTAGACCCAATAGAGCAACACCAAACCACAGTACGGGCGTATTGTTATATTTGTAACTTTGACCTGTGCAAGATGAGCATGCCCAAACTCTTTGTTTGGCAGCCTGTGTTGCTTGTAAAACGTATTGTTAAACCGCTGTTTGCAGCACAAATCGTTTATCGTGAGCCGCTTGTGGTAAACGCTCATTCGCCGCCTTTTTTAATTCATAATTTTTAATTTATAATTCATACTTCAGATGAGAGATGATTCTTTCGTCTGTAGAATGATGATATTCATACCCCTGTTTTATTCAAAAATAGTGCAAACTGAAGGCTATTCAATCATGATTGAATGGCTGAGGCGAAGCCTATTGAATGAAAAGGAGAAATCATACAAATGAATAAAAAGGAAAAATCATGGCTTATCATCCTATTGTCGTGTATGTTGATGAGCAATAGTACGTTGGTGAATGCGCAGGATGTAGAGCACATACCTAGGCATCATTTAAAAGACACCATCACGCTGGGCGAAGTGGTAGTGAAGAGTAAACGACCAATTGTTACGCCCAACAGTGTGAGTGCCACGCTCACCCACGATGACATTGCCCGGGCAGCGGGCAAGTCTCTGGCCTCGATGTTAGAGAACGTCAGTGGGGTGAGCATGCTTCAAACGGGTTCTAACGTTGCCAAACCCGTGATACACGGCATGTATGGCAACCGTATCTTGGTGGTGAGTCGAGGTGCTAAGCTTACCGGACAGCAGTGGGGGATAGACCATGCGCCAGAAATAGACAAGAATGCCTACAACGATGTGGTGGTAGTGAAAGGTTCTGAGTCGGTGAGATATGGCGCTGAGGCATTGGGTGGCATCATTTTGATGAACGGCAATCCCTTGCCGTATGGCACTCCTCAGGTGCAAGCCGACGTGATGAGCTACTATGGAAGCAACGGACAGCAGATGGGAATGGTAGGACAGATGCAGGGAACGATGCCTTTTAATCGCCAAATAGCGTGGAGTTTGCAAAGCACTTTTGAACAGTCGGGCGACCGAAGTACGGCGGCTTATCTGCTCAACAACACGGGCATGCGGCAACGTAACACCGCTTTTTCGCTTGGATACCTGCACGACCAGTGGCGCGTAGAAACAGGGTACAGCTTGTTTTGGCAGAAAATGGGGGTGATGCCTAGTGCGCAAATGGGTAACGAGCAGCTGTTGCAAGAGCGCATCAGGATAGGGCAACCAGTAGAGTTTACGCCTTTTACCTATCAAATAGATTATCCTTTTCAGCGTGTGGCGCACCATACCGCCTTTGTCAATGTGTATTATCAGCCCAGTAGGCGCGTGAAATGCAGTTGGCAAACCACCTATCAAGCCGACGATAGACGTGAGAATCGCATCCGTCGTATGAATCATTCGGACATCCCTTCGGTTAGTCTTTTCTTGCAATCGCTGCAATCACAATGGCATTGGAGCAAGCTGTCTGACCGTTGGAAAACAGAGTTGGGGGCGCAAGGAATGCTCATGAAGAACAGCAATGAGCGTGGTACGGGTGTGGTACCCGTAATACCCAACTATACCGAGACGACCTTTGGCGCTTATGCGTTGCGCAAATATTTGGGCGATACATGGGGTGTAGAGGGCGGAACCAGGTTTGATTATCAGCTTACTCGTGCTGATGGTTACGATTGGACCGGGCATCGATATGGGGGAAGCAGGCACTTTGAGAACGTTACCTTTACGCTTGGGGCGCATCAACAC
This sequence comes from Prevotellaceae bacterium, assembly GCA_028726625.1. Classification (GTDB taxonomy): domain Bacteria; phylum Bacteroidota; class Bacteroidia; order Bacteroidales; family Bacteroidaceae; genus Prevotella. The sequence continues at coordinate 80,100 of JAQYPT010000048.1, forward strand.
GTTACCAAACAACTGACACTTGCCTCGAACGTGGGCATGGCGTGGCGCGCACCTCACGTTTACGAACTGTTTAGTAATGGCAACGAGCTAAGCTCCGGCATGTTTGTGCGTGGCGACTCCACGCTCTGTTCAGAGCAGAGTTACAAGTGGGTGACGTCGCTCAGCTATGCCAACACATGGGTGCAAGCTCGGGTGGATGGATATGTGCAATGGATCAATCATTACATTTACGATTATCCTACGCATGAGAACATCGTCGTGGTGTCTGGGGCATATCCCGTGTTTCAGTATGTTCAGACCAATGCCTTGTTTCGCGGAGTGGACGTAGATACGCATTTTTACCCCTTGCGCACGATAGATTATCGCGTGTTTGCATCGTGGATATGGGCGAACGAGCAACGGACCAAGGCGTATTTGCCGTACATTCCGGCGTTTAAGCTCACGCAACAACTGTCGTGGAAGCCTACCGTCAGTGGGGCTTGGCATCCTTCTGTGGGCATTGAACATCGCTATGTGGCCAAACAACGCAGGTTTAATGCGGCTACTGACCTGGTGGATGATACGCCTGCGGCATACCATTTGGTGGGTTTTAACTGTGGCGTCACCTGGAATATGCCTCACCATCAACATCTATCTTTGTCTTTAGAAGGAACCAATGTGTTGAATCAATTATATAAGGAGTACACCAATCGGAGTCGTTATTACGCACATGATCTTGGGAGGGACATTCGTTGTATCCTTCGTTGGAAGTTTAATTGAGATAGTTGACGAGTAGACAAGTTAACAAGTTGACAAGTTAATAGTTAATGGGTTCATAAATATTAATAACCGCATTCATCATTTTATAAAAAACAATCATGAGTAAAATAAAAAAAACAATGAGAACAAAGACCATTTTTTCAACCGTTTTCGCATACCTCAGTATGTTGTTGGTATTCGTAGTGGTATCATGTAAGCCCGAAGAGGCAGTCGATGAAATAAAAAACAAGTTGCACGAAGACCCGGTGAAGGCCGTGTTTACCTTGCAAGAGGGGTCCATCAAGGGTAACAAATCGTTTAACCAGCAGTTGATATTGGCTGATTTTACCCCATCGACAACGCCGGCACAACAAATCGTTTGGGAAATAACACCCAAAGAAGGGTGGCATGTTAGCAGTGCACTCAAGCACTTTCAAGTGAAGAGTGTGAAGGAGGATCCGGCGGTGGTGTATCACCTGTCCATTGAATATTATAATAGCAAGGGGGAGAAAATCAATCACCAGTTCTTCGATTTGGGACAAGATAAGATACACCAGCACTTCTTTTCGCTGTACAAAACCGCTACGGTGCTGGGTAAAACGAGCAAAGCTCGCGTGAAAGATAAGAGCCAATTGCCCTACGATTATTGCTATGTGGACCAATACAATGGCGTAGACATGGGGGCTACCAACCCCGTTGGCTTTGACGGGTTGTTGCAGATTGTGCATCCAGGTGAGGCGTTCAACCTGTCAGTCGACTTGCTGCATGCGGCACAAAGCAAATATGATAAGGACAATCGATTATCACCTTTCTATCTTCCTGCTGCGGTTCTCACCTCTACCGGTCAGTGGGATATAACGGTGTCGCTGCCCTTTGATGTAGACGGACAGGTGGCTCACGGGGACGTGAAACCCCTCGATGCGTCGCTGTTTCAACCCAAAACGGTGGAAATTGAGGTGTATGAGGGACATTTGCACGGCAAAAAAGCGTTCCATCAAAACGGATATTCAAAGAATAATGAATATTTTGGGAAGTCTTATCGGTTGAAATATACCTTAGAAAACAATCGGTGGGTGGCTGATAAAACTAATCCTGCATGGGTGAACGTGTTGGGGAGTGCCAAAGAATATGCCATCTATGCCTTCGCATTGCGTTATTTCAATGATGAGCATGAGGATATAACGGGGCAGATAGTTGACAAGGGTGAAGGCCAACACTATCAGCATTTCTTTAGTGTGAGCAACATCAAACCTTCGTATGGTGGGGTAGAGGAAGCGACGGATGCCAACAACTCCGACTTTTTCAGTTACACCTATTGCGACACTGATCCATGGAATAAGACCAATCATGTCGACCATGCTGTTTTTAACGATGACAATCATCCCATTGGACTCAAAGGTTATTTTGCCTTTAAGCGTGCGCATAAGCAGTTTACGTTGAGCGTTAGGTTAATGCGTGCGAGGCAGACAAAGTTGGTGGGGGGGAAGCCTTCTGTCTTTTATCAGCCAACCAAGCAACAGCAAGCCGAAGAGGCATGGATGCCAAGCATAGACATTCCGGTGAGAGTGTATATGGACGTGGACGAAAAAAGCCTGGACATGATTGATGATGACAGTATTCAGAACTTTGAAACAATGAAGATGAGCGACCTTTCTACTCGTGACCAAGGCATCGTAACTACATTGATGAAAGCCTTTGGCTTAAAAGATTTTAAGGTGGCTTTGGCAGAGTTTTATTGGCTGATAAACGGGACTCCTGCTCACGACGGTAAGGGTTTTTGGTTTTAAGGCAGCCCTGCAAACTGCTTGATACAACACAGCTTGGCAGGCCTTGCTGCGCCCCTTGCCGAACAACGAACCGCGCGGGTGCGAGATGAGCCTGCCAAGCTGTCTTCTAACCTCACCCATGCGTCACCCAACGCATGGGTGAGGTTTTTCCCATCTCCATGCTTTTGCCGTTCAATCTCTATGCTTTTGGTGCCCAAACTCAATGCTTTTGAAGGCCAAACTCAATGCTTTTGAAAGGTGTGTTCTGGATGTTTTGTAACCAATTGCTATTCAGTTGGTTGTGATGTCGCAGTGAGTGAAGTTATCAGGCGTGGCCAACGTCTTCAAGACATCATTCGCTTATTTGTTGCTATCGTGTGGAGTAGGGGGCTCGTTTGATTGCTGTCGCCATTCAATGGCTTTCAGGCGGTTGTACTCTTCCATGGAAAGTATCACCACACTTTTGTCTTCAGGGCGTTGTACCAACAGCGTTTCGTTGCCGTTGACCACTTCATCCATGTAGCTGATGGGGTCGGTCGCGTATCTTACGATATCTATTATTTTCATGTAAGTTGTTGTATGGATTTGAACGTTCGCCGTGCTTTGTCCCGCTAACGGCATGGGTTGTTAGTGCGCTTCCAGCCAGTTTTTACCCCAACCGCCATCGGCTATCAGTGGAACCCGCAGCGGATAAGCGTTTTGCATCTCTTCCATCACGATGCGTTCAACCAGCTCTTTCTCCTCAGGCAGCACGCTGAAATTGAGTTCGTCGTGTACCTGTAGAATCATTTTTGATTGGATGTTCTCTCGTTTGAATCGTTCGTAAATGCGTATCATCGCCACTTTGATGATGTCGGCAGCCGACCCTTGGATGGGTGCGTTGATGGCATTGCGCTCCGCAAAACCACGAACGGTGGCGTTGCGGCTGTTGATATCGGGGAGATAGCGGCGACGATGGAAGAATGTTTCTACATATCCTTGCTCGCGAGCTGTTGCTTTGGCCTGTTCCATGTAGTCGTATACCTGCGGGAAGGTGGTAAAATAGCCGTCGATAAGCTGCTTGGCTTCGCTCCGATCGATACCCAATCGCTCTGCCAGGCCAAACACCGTGATGCCATAGATGATGCCGAAATTGGCGCGTTTGGCCTTGGTTCGTTCGTCACGCGTCACGTCTTTCATGTCCTTGCCGTAGATTTTGGCAGCGGTAGCGGCATGAATGTCATAGCCGTTTTGAAAGGCCTCGATCATGTGTTTGTCGCCACTAAGATGTGCCATGACACGCAATTCTATCTGACTGTAATCGGCAGAGAAGAACAAACAACCATCTTCAGGGATGAAACACTTGCGTATTTCCTTCCCATCCTCACCCCTTACGGGGATGTTTTGCAGGTTAGGATCGCTCGAGGAGAGCCGTCCCGTGGCCGTAACCGTTTGGTTGAACGAGGTGTGAATGTGTCCTGTTCGGGGGTTGATGAGCTTGGGTAGCGCGTCAACATACGTTCCCAACAGTTTTTTGAGCCCACGATAATCCAAGATGAGGGTTACGATTTCGTTACCAGTGGCATATTTTTGTAGTTCCTCTTCACTGGTAACAAACTGCCCAGTCTTAGTCTTTTTGGGCTTTTCGGCTATTTGTAATTTGCCGAAAAGAATGTCGCCCACCTGCTTGGGAGATGACACATTGAATGACTCGCCAGCCAGTTTGTGAATCTGATGCTCCAAATCCAGCATCCGTTTGGTGAAGTTTTCTGACGTTTCCTTCAACGCTTCGGTATCTATGCGCACGCCGTTCATCTCCATTTCGGCCAGTACGTTTACCAAAGGCATTTCCATTTGGTAGAACAGATTAGCGACTCCAGCTTCCTTGAGCTTAGGTTCGAGCGCGTTTTTCAGTTGTAATGTGATGTCAGCATCTTCACAAGCGTACTCATAGATGTCGGTAGGAGAGAGGTCGCGCATGTTCTTTTGGTTCTTTCCTCGCTCGCCAATCAGTTCTTCAATATGAATGGTTTGATAGTTGAGGTACACCTCCGCCATGTAATCCATGTTGTGGCGAAGTTCGGGTTGCAGTACATAATGGGCAATCATGGTGTCGAACATCGGTCCTTTTAGTTCGATACCGTAATTGTGAAGCACCTCCATGTCGTACTTGATGTTTTGCCCTACTTTCACAATCTCTTCGTTTTCATAGAGAGGTTTGAATATTTTAACAAGATTTACAGCATCTTCACGATTGGCCGGAACAGGCACATAAAATGCCTTTATCGGCTCAACAGCAAAGCTCAAACCAACCAATTCTGCCTCCATGGGGTTGGTTGAAGTGGTCTCAGTGTCTAGACTGAGAATTTTATTTGTTAAGAAAAAGTCACAAATTCGATGTGCTTCTTCTTGAGTATCAATGAGTTTGTATTCGTAATGACCCGTTTTAAGGCTCTCAAAACTCGCGTTTTTTGGCTCAACCTGCCCAACACCCGAGGATTCTGCAAAGAGATTGAGTTGTTTGTTTGTTATTTTTGGGCTATTTTGTGATTTATTAAGGATTCTATTGGCGAATGATTTGAATTCTAATTCGGTGAAGATTTCGGCCAATTTATTTTCGTCTGGCTGTTTCAACTTCAAATCTTCCAGGTTCAACTCAATGGGAACATCGGTGCGAATGGTTGCTAAGAATTGTGACATCTTAATATCATCGGTGGCATTTTCTACTTTCTCGCGCAACTTACCTTTAATCTCTGAGGTTCGTTTCAGCAGCTCCTCAATGGATCCAAACTGGTTAATAAGTTTTGAAGCGGTCTTTTCTCCCACGCCTGGACACCCTGGAAAGTTGTCGGAAGTGTCGCCCATGAGCGCCAAAAGGTCGATGACTTGTAGTGGGGTAGTGATGTTGTATTTGTCGCATATCTCTTTTTCACCCAGCGTTTCGTAGCCCCCTCCGTGTCGTGGTCGGTACATGAAAACGTTCTCTCTCACCAATTGTCCATAGTCTTTGTCAGGGGTCAGCATATAAGTATCAATGCCTTTTTTTCCCGATTTCATCGCTAATGTGCCGATAACATCGTCGGCTTCGAAGCCATCTACTTGCAAACTTGGAATGTGATAGGCCTCCAATATTTGTTTGATGATAGGCACCGCTTTCTTAATGTCTTCGGGTGTGGCTTCACGTTGCGCCTTGTAAGCGGGGAAAGCCTCGTTCCTAAAGGTCAGTCCATGGTCGAATGCCACGCCAATATACGTGGGATTCTCTTTTGTCAGCACCTCGTTGAGGGTGTTGCAAAAGCCCATGATGGCCGATGTGTTGAGGCCTTTGGAGTTGATGCGCGGGTTATTGATGAATGCGTAATACGACCTATAAATGAGTGCATAGGCGTCCAAGAGAAACAGTTTGTCCATATTTTAGTATATTATTCCTGTAAAATTACGAAAAAAATGGAACAAATAGGGATTTATTCTGTATTTTTGTGACAAAAATAGCAAGCATGGACTATTTATCTTTGATACAACAACCTATTGTCGATGAATTGAATGATTTTGATTACCTGTATGATGAATCATTGTCACACGGTGATGGACTGCTCTCGCAAGCACTTTCTCACATTCGTCAACGAAAGGGAAAGCGTATGCGGCCCATGCTTATTTTGTTAATAGCGAAGAATTTTTGTGGCGTTACCTCTATCGCCCAACATGCTGCGGTGGGCTTAGAACTGTTGCATACCGCCAGTCTTGTGCACGATGATGTGGTGGATGAGAGTGGCGAACGCCGTGGACAGGCATCGGTGAATGCTACCTATGACAACAAAGTGGCGGTGCTGGTGGGCGATTATATCCTGTCAACGGCTTTGTTGCAAGTTTCTTTTACCCATTCGGAAGCCATTATTCAAAACCTTGCTAACCTTGGTAGAACCTTGTCGAATGGTGAGATTTTGCAGCTTAGCAATATCCAGAATCAGGACATTTCGGAAGAAGTATATTACCAAGTCATTAAGCAAAAGACGGCTGCCTTGTTCGAATCGTGTGCCGTGATTGGCGCACAAGCGGGTAAAGCCACACCCGAAGAGGTGGAGGCAGCTCGTGAATTTGGGCAGACCCTGGGTATTATTTTCCAGATTAGGGATGATATTTTCGATTATTTTGAATCGAAAGAGATTGGCAAGCCCACCGGCAATGATATGGCAGAGGGCAAACTTACCCTCCCTGTTATTTATGCTTTGAATTCTACGCGCAATGCCACCATGCTTCAATTGGCACATAAGGTAAAGGACAACACGGTGACACCCGATGAAATCGCACAATTGGTAGCTTTCACAAAGCAGCAGGGGGGCATTGAATATGCAGAGCAACGCATGGACGAATTGCATCAACAAGCATTGGCTTTTATAGACAAGCATGTGATGGATGTAGATATTAAGACGGCTTTGCAAGCCTATATCGACTATGTGGTGAAGCGTACTAAATAAGGAGTACGCACACCTTTTACTGCCTTGTTTTTGTTTTGAGCGTGATAGATAACCTGTAAACATCATATTTTTTAAGTCATGAAAACAAGATTTTTTACTTTTATGCTCCTGTTGTGTGCTTCCGTTTGCGTATCGCAAGCACAGAAATTGGAAGGTAGTTGGACGGGCAAACTGTCGGTTCAAGGTGTACAATTAACGCTTGTCTTTCACGTTGAGAAGGACAAAAACAACGGTTTCATCGTAACGATGGATAGTCCTGATCAAAGTGTAAAGGGTGTTCCTGCCACAGTGAACAGTCTGACAGCCGACTCTGTGGATATTGCTGTCTCGTCGATTGGGGCTCGCTATCTCGGCAAACAGCAAGGAGACCACATTCAAGGAACGTTTACGCAGTTTGGTAGGTCTTTCCCCTTGATGCTCAATCCCGGTGTGGAAGAACTAAAAAGACCGCAAACTCCGCAAGTGCCTTATCCTTATCAAACTGAGGAAGTGACCTTTCAAAACACAAAGGCCAACGCTGTTTTCTCGGGAACATTGACTTATCCTGTGGGTTATGAGCAGATGAACAAACAGAAAGTACCCGTGGTACTGATGGTAACAGGTAGCGGTCAAGAAAATAGAAACGAGGAAATCTTCGATCATCAGCCTTTCTTAGTCTTGGCAGATTACTTGGCTCGCCATGGCATTGCATCGCTTCGATACGATGATAGAGGGTTTGCGAAGTCTACAGGTGATGCTTCCCAATCGACGATGAAAGACAATGCGGAGGATGCGCGCTGTGGATTCAACTACCTGAAAAGCTTGAAAAAGTTTGGAAAGATAGGTGTCATGGGACATAGTGAGGGTGGTAGTATTGCCATGATGTTGGCAGCAGAGGGCTTACCTGATTTCATTGTCAGTCTTGCAGGGGTCGCTGGACGTGGTGATAGCTTGATGTTGAAGCAAGTATATCAAGCGATGGAGGCGAGAGGTGGTGCCACTTTCGCGCGTGATTACTGTAAGGTGTTGGGGGTTATTTATGCTTATAGAAATGCCAAGAAAGATATTTCTCATCCCGAAGTCGTTTTAGACTCCTTGCTGAAACAAACCAATGTGTCGCTCCCTGCATTGAGCCGGCAAAGTTTGTTGCCCGTTATCACCATGCAAACTCCATGGGTTCTCGATTTCATCGCTACCGACATGGCTTGCTATCTTCCTAAAATCAAGTGTCCTGTCATGGCGGTGAATGGTAGTAAAGATGTGCAGGTAGATGCGCACGACAATCTTTCTGCCTTGCGAAAAGGCTTGAAACCCAACAAAAAGAACTTGATTAAAGAATACGAAGGACTGAACCATCTGTTCCAACACTGTACGACGGGGCAGACAACGGAGTATCGATTGATAGAAGAAACCTTTGCGCCAGAGGTGATGCAAGACATCGTTGATTGGATCAAGGCACTTTAATCATGCTAAAAAGCTCAAGCGGATATACATTTCTGAGGTGTATATCCGCTTTTTTACAGGTTAGGGCGTTTCTATAAATTAGCTTTGTCAGATTGCGAGGCTCTTTTTGGTGGTCAATTTGTTGGTGAGTGAAGGAGTATAGCGAGCTATACGACTGAACGAACAAGCAAATTGAACCCAAAAAAGACCGCAAGATGACAAAACGTAAACCGTCCAGCATAAATAAAACTTTACGGTGGTAATTTATAGAACCGCCCGTTATTTTTTACAGTTGCCTCTATTGCATTATTAGAAGAATTTTACTTCCTTTCCTTCAATTTCGCTGAGCAACATGTTAGCCAAACGACTGGTACCGAGACGGAACCACTTGTTGGTAAGCCATTTTTCGCCTAACACTTCTTTCACAATGGTGTAGTAGATGAGGGCGTCCATCACCGAGTTGATGCCGCCAGCAGGCTTAAAACCTATCTGAATGCCCGTTTCATCGTAGTATTCCTTGATGGCTTGGCACATCACATACGCAGCTTCTGGTGTGGCTGCCACCTTCTCTTTGCCCGTAGAAGTCTTGATGTAATCGGCTCCAGCATACATGGAAAGGATAGAGGCTTTCTTTATATTTGACGCTGTTTTCAAGCATCCTGTCTCTAAAATCACCTTCATGGCGGCGTCTCCGCAAGTCTCTTTCAACTCTTGTATATCCTCACACATCTCTTCGTAATTACCACTTAGGAACTTGCCTACGGGCATCACGATGTCAATCTCAGTAGCTCCGTCTTTCACAGCCAATGCCGTTTCGGCTACCTTTACCTCGATGAGGGCTTGTGAAGAGGGGAAACTGCCCGATACGCAGGCTATTTCAACGCCTTCAACCTCCAAGGTATCACGTACCACCTGAGCAAAACAAGGATACACACAGATAGTGGCAACATGGGGTAAGTCAGCGTATTCCGTGTCAAACTGGTTTACCTTTTCGGTAAATGCCATGATGCTTTCGTCCGAATCAGTGCATTTCAGTGAGGTTAGTTCGATACTTCCAAACAGGAATTTCTTCACTTCAAGGGTGTCATTGATATGTACTTTCTCTTCGATGAGCTTCTTAACCGCCTCTCGTACTTCATCATCATTGAAATTGGTGTTGTACTTTTTCAAGGCCTGTTCGTACTTATCGACTGTTTGCTTAGGCGCATTCTTAGCGTTCAATTGCTCTTTCGATGCTTCTATGTTTTGTTTGATAGCCATTTTTTATTGAAGTTTTGGGTTGTTAATATGTCTTGTTTTATCTCTGTTTGTTTTCTTCTTCATGTTTTCTTCAAAAGCTTCGGTCAGGTCAACCCCTGTTTGGTTGGCCAGACAGATGAGTACCCACAGTACATCCGCCATTTCATCGGCAAGATTAGGTGTCTCTCCTGGCTTGAAACTTTGGTCGCCATAGGTACGTGAGATGATGCGCGCCAACTCGCCAACCTCTTCGGTAAGGCACGCCATATTGGTGAGTTCGGAGAAATAGCGTACACCATATTCCTTAATCCAGCGATCTACTTGTTGCTGTGCTTCTTTGATTGTCATAGTATCTTTATCCATGAATGGTCAAATCCAATGGTGTCTAAGAATTTATCACAGTCCATGCTTTCAGATAATTTTATTTCAAATCTTGTCGCATTTACAGGAATGTCTGTATGGATAGTGAACTGTGAACCATGTGGCTGCCAAGTAAATTTTTGCTTGTTGGTTTTGATGTCGAGTCCGATTAAGTTGCCGTTCTCTTTTTCTTTCCAGATATAGTCATTGGTCCTAAACCTTTGATTTTCTTCTTCAAATAAGATGTACGACTTTAAATCGTTAGACCGTACAAGTATGTTTGTACGCACTTGCTTATAGTTGTCTTGTGCGATATTTATCCTTTCATTCCAAATTGCCAATACAGCTCTGCCTGTTTGTTGAATATCTTTATGTGGATCTGTTATGCCGTACGAGTAGTCTGGTGAACATCTACCGCTAATCAATCGTAACGTCTTCACGGAGTCGATATGAGAATGCTTGACAGTCTTCATGGACCAAGCCATGTCCTTGAGTGTTACATCAGCAATGCCGACGGGTGATTCTAAGTGAGATCCGTTGATGGCATAGGCGAAAGCATCTCCCCATTCGTTGCCTGTGATGTCTTTTCTCCCTGTTCCCGTCAAATAAATGAGATAGGCTCCTATCTTATACACTATGTCCTCGGGTATTTCGTTCAGTGGATAAAGTTCCTTTGTTTTGAGATATTTACTGTCTCGTAATTTGGGCCGTTGCATTGTATGTATTATTACGGTTAAACGTATGGTTTTCTTTGCAGGCCAAGGCTTTCCTCATTTCTTGTGCCACCGCCCTAATCATAGGCACGGCTACAGAGTTGCCTGTCTGCCTTCTTATGTCTGCATTGGGTACTACTATTTTGAAATTTTCGGGAAATCCCTGCAATCTCAGAAGTTCTCTTGATGAAGGACGTCGTATTCCGTTTATCAATTGATAATTATAGGACGCTCCTGTTCGCAGGGCACAGGCATAGTTTAGCACGGAAATGTGTCCCGATTTGTTCTCATGCCATATTGATGGATAGAAGACATCTTGTGGGTTTACGGATTTTTTCCTTTTCTCTTTGATGTATTCTGATGCAAATAGTGATTTGTCAATCATGTCATCTGTTTCGATAATATCTTTGAGAAAGGCTTTTTTCTTACAGAGAGGAAAATGGAAAGCACTTGACGAAGTGGCGTTTTTGAAGCCTACGATAATAATTCGTTCTCTTTTTTGTGGCACTCCATAGTCAAGGGCATTTAGGATTTTCCAATGAAGATGATAGCCTAAATCTGTCAAGGTTCTTCTTATTATTTCAAATGTTTTGCCGTGGTCGTGGGTTGTAAGTTGTTTGACATTCTCCAACAAGAATGCTTCTGGCTCGTGATGTTTCAATATTCTCGCTATTTCAAAAAACATAGTGCCCCTGATGTCGTTGAAGCCTTGTCGCTTTCCAATGATGCTGAAGGCTTGACAGGGAAAGCCTGCAAGTAATATGTCATGTTGCGGAATGTCTGAAGCCTTTATCTTTGTTATGTCACCGGCTGGCCTTTCTCCAAAGTTTGCTTCGTATGTGATGCATGCTTTGTCGTCCCATTCGGAAGAGAATACGCATTCATATCCCATTTCATCGAAAGGGATGCGTATGCCACCTATACCCGCAAACAGGTCTATAAACGTTTTGTTCATATTACTCCTTGTTGTGTGTATCCATACAGATGGTGACCGGACCATCGTTCACTAATTTCACCTGCATATCAGCACCAAACTCGCCAGTGCCAACTTCTTTCCCCAATTGAGCACTCAAAAGTTTGCAAAACAGCTGGTAGAGTGGAATCGAAATCTCGTGCCCTGCGGCATGTATGTAGGAGGGTCGGTTGCCTTTTTTGTACGATGCCATGAGGGTAAACTGGCTCACTACCAATATTTCGCCATTGATATCGAGGATAGATTTGTTCATCACTCCCTGTTCATCATCGAACACACGAAGGTTGACAACCTTCTTGACAAGCCATTCTATATCGTCCTCGCTATCATCTTCACCTATGCCTAAAAGGATAAGAAAACCTTGCTGAATGGCCGATTTCATCGTGCCTTTGATACTTACCGATGCTTCTGAAACTCTTTGTATGACAATTCTCATATTACAAAGATATTTATTTTTAGGATTCAAACCAAATAATCATTCGATTATTGAACTTATCTTTTATCCTCACGCACTTTTCCTTTGATTTATAGGTGGTTCTGGAGACGTTTTAATTGCATAGAGTTTGATGGCCAATATCAATCACTTTGGTGCTTAAACTCATTGACTTTGGCGCCCAATCTCCTTGCAATTGAAAAGTCATGTTATTCTCCTTGTTTCGCTGATGTTGTGCATCACGTTGTATGTAGTAGTTTGGTACATGAAAAATCTCCCATTTGTCATCGCTTGACAAGTGGGAGATAGGTTGAAAAAGGCCGATGAAATGGCTCCTTTTTGGTTTTACAACAGTGCAGCGATGGCTTGTGCTGCCTCGCCCTCAAAGTATTTTAATTCACAAATTGGCGTGTTGCGGAAGTCAGCATAACTCAGCACTTGGATGGCAACAAACTGTTGGTCGTCGGTTACGCACGCTTCGAGACGGTAGTTGCTGATGCTCAGCTTCGAGGGCGGTGTCACCTTTTTTGCCAGGCTTGCTACTTCTGTTTCCGCTGCATTGATGAGTTTCACGAATGCCTGGGCATCTTCTGCATTGTAGTAATTGATAACTGCATTCAGCTTGCTGTTTGTTGGTGTGTAGGTGGCTTTGCTGCCAATGCCTAAAAATCCCTTTGAAATCTTGATATTTGAATTGTTGGAAATGGTTTCTGCCATCTCTAAATTTTTTATACTTGCCATAATTTTCTTCTTTTTATTGATTGTCTTGTTGATTTTTTTCCGAGCTGCTTGATAAACGTGTATCATGTTGGTATACAGGTTATTGGCACTTCTTTTCGGCCGTTTTGAACCGATTGAAGCTAAGGTAGCCATGTTTATGACCTCTCTGTGGGCGAGTGGTTGGCTACCTTGCTAACGACATGTTTGAAGCAGTTTTTACGATTTATTAGTAAAATCTCACTGTGCACACATGCTTTGATTGCTTGCGATGTGCGTACGGATTAAAAAGAAGATGGGTCAACGAATGATTTGCCTCAATGCGATGACGTAATAATCGCATGCGGCAGAGGATGGAATAGGGGTTGTGACCGTTGTGAGGTAGCGGTCAATTCCTTGAAATTGTAGGGAGTAAAACTTGTTGTGAAACGTGTTTCGGCTAAGCAGATGTGTTGGCTTCGCTGTAAACGAGGGCAGGATGCGCTGTGGACGGGTGTTGCACAGGCGTACGGTTTGACTGGTGTCGGTGATGAGTGCTGTTTGTCGTTGGGCCGGTTCTATCGTGTCTTCGTAGATGCGGTCTTTGCTCTTTTCATCATCGGAATACCCGGACGTGCCGCCATCTTCAGCCATGCCAGGTCTCATATCGTTGGCATGTGCTATGCAAGTGTTCTGGTTACCAAGTAGTAGGACCAGAAAAAGCAGTAGGGTTTGTATCCAGGTTTTCATCAGTCAGTTGACGTCTTTTGATAAGTTGTTTCTAAAGGATGCGGGTAGTGTGTGTTACTGTCAGCGGCTATGAGATTGCCCTCAAATAGCTGTTGCGCAGCCTATTGACCGCAAAGATAAGCAATTTTTTATGGATTGTTGGTGTGAAAGTGATTGAAAATGATTTTTGCCTTTGCTTCTTTGATGATTTCGTTGAGCGTTTCAAGATCTGCGTCTTTGATCCTTTTCACGCTTTTCAGGGCTTTCAGGAGTTGCTCTTTGGTTTTGGGACCGATGCCTTTGATGTCGTCTAATTCGCTGTGCAGTGCGTGTTTGCTCCGTTTGTCGCGATGGAAGGTGATGGCATACCGATGCACTTCGTCTTGAATGTTCGTGAGGAGGTAGAAAAGTTCGCTATCTGCTTTTAAACCAACGACTTGCGGTGGAAAACCGAATAGCAGTTCGTTGGTTCTGTGTCGGTCGTTTTTAGCAAGTCCTGCGATGGGTATTTGCAGGTTCAGCTCGTCTTCTACTACCTCTCTTACTACCTCCATCTGTCCTTTTCCGCCATCGGTGATAATCAAGTCGGGTAGGGGTGTTTGCTCTTCTATCATCCTGCTGTATCGGCGGCGCACCACCTCTTGCATCGATGCGTAATCGTCTGGGCCGGTCACGGTCTTGATGTTGTATTTGCGATAGTCTTTCTTTGATGGTTTCATGCCCTTGAATACGATGCAACCTGCAACGGCATCGGTGCCGGATATGTTTGAGTTGTCGAAACATTCGATGTGATAGGGCAGCTTGGGGAGCTTGAGTTTGGTTTGCAATTCCTTCATCAAACGGGTCTGTTTTTGTTCCGGATTCAGCTTTTCCGATCGTTTGAGGCGATCGAATTTATACTGTTTTCCGTTCATTTCAGACAGGTCCAGCAGGTGTTTTTTGTCCCCACGTTGGGGAATGAAGAAGGTAGCATTGTTCAAACTCCAATTGATTTCAAAGGGAACGATGATCTCTTTGGCCGTGCTGTTGAACCTGCTTCTGATCTCTTGGATGGCAGTGATGAGCAGTTCTTCATTCGTCTCATCAAGTTTTCGCTTATATTCAAAGGTGAAACTCTGGTTGATGGTGCCGTTTTTGACATGGATGTAGTTGATGAAAGCGTTCTTTTTCTGGTCGTCATCCGTGAGGGTAAACACGTCTAAGTCTTGGAGGGTGTTGCTTACCACCTCACTCTTGGCTACGAAATTGTTGAGCATTTCGTATTTTTGTTTGAGCTCTTCAGCCTCTTCAAACTTGAGTTCTTCTGCCTTTTTTAGCATTTGTTGATAGAGTATCTTGCTCACTTCTCGGGTGTTTCCCTTTAATATTTCACAGGCCTGGGCGATGTTTTCTTGGTAGTTTTCATGCGTTTGTTTGCCCACACAGGGTGCTTTACAATTATGAATGTGATACTCCAAACAGGGTTTATACTTGCCTTGACTTATTCCTTCTGGGGTGATTGGGAAGCGGCAGGTGCGCAGTTTGTAGAGCTTTTTGATGAGTTCAAGAAGAGAATACATGATTGTGATTTGGCTATAGGGGCCATAATAGGTGCCAAATCGCCTGTCAATGCGCCTGGTTTTGAAGATTCTTGGCAGATATTCTTTCGTCACACAGATACTTGGGTAGGTCTTTCCGTCTTTCAACAGTACGTTGTAGCGTGGATTGTACTTCTTAATAAGGCTGTTTTCGAGTAGCAGTGCGTCCTCTTCTGTATTCACTACGGTGTACGTGATGTCCCAAACCTTGCTGACAAGGACCTTGGTTTTGTAGCGATCAACTTCCTTTCGGAAATACGAAGAAACACGATTTTTCAAGTTCTTGGCCTTACCTACATAGATAATTTGGTGATCTTGGTCATAGAATTGGTAGCTGCCAGGCTTCCCAGGCATGCTCAATGCTATACTTTTTAAGCGGTCAATTCTTTTTAAGTTTTCCTCTTTGTTCATCGCTATAAGTCTCTGTGTCACAGGAAATGATATTTTAATTGTTTCATGTGAAACATCTGCATCTGCTTAATCATGATACGCTTCGCTGCAATTCTTGCAAGAGGGTAGTGGATTTTACGTTCCACTACCTCTTGCATTTGTCACTGTTGATTAGAATTGCAACAGTGATTCAATCTCGATGTCTTTGTCAAACTGCTCTCTACAGTGTGGGAACTCGCTCTTGAGTTCAATGATAAAATTCGCATAAATCTTCTTGGGATGGAACTTCTTCACCAGATCACAGGCCGCTTTCATCGTCCCTCCGGTTGCTAACAGGTCGTCGTGTAATAGAACGATGTCATTCTCGTTAATGGCGTCTTTATGGATCTCAATGGTGTCGATGCCGTATTCCTTTGCGTAACTTTCTTGTACTGTTTCGCAAGGAAGTTTGCCTGGTTTGCGACATAAGACGATTCCTGCACCTAATTTGATCGCGATGGCGGATGACATCACAAAGCCACGACTCTCGATTCCCACAATTTTTGTGATGCCTTTGTTTTTGTATAATTCGTACATTTCATCGCTGATGGTACGTAAACACTCGGGACTTTTGAATAGAGTAGTAACATCTCTGAAGTTCACTCCTTTGATTGGCCAATCTTGTATGGTGCGCAAATTGTCCAAAAGTAATTTGTTGTTCATTATTAATGTGTTATGTTATTATTAAATATCTTATTGTTTCATGTGAAACATACCTGTTGTTTGCTTCTATTTGATGATCGTTATCTTCCTAATAGAACCAGAAGTACGTTGATGTCGCTGGGTGAAATGCCAGGTATTCTGCTGGCTTGTGCGAGCGTGTCGGGGTCAATTCGCTCTAACTTTTGGCGGGCTTCGGTAGATAATTCATGTAATTCGCTATACTGAAAGCGCCCTTTTATCTTGATATCACTTAGGCGGTGCATCTTTTCGGCCATGAGTTTTTCACGCTCAATGTAACCCTTATATTTGATTTTTATTTCTGTTGCCTCTGCAATCTCTTCCTTTCGGTTGCGAGGTTTGTTGAGCATTTCTTTCAAAGTCGTGATGTGTTCGGCAAGTTGTATCAGCGACACTTGTGGTCGTCCCACGAGGTCAGATATCTTGGAAGTGCCGTGAAGAGGAGAAGTTCCTATTCTTTCAAGGAAATTGTTGATTTCATTCGGTTTAATCGGTGTTTGATCACAGAAGTCAAGAAGAGCCTTAATACTTTCCTTCTTCTCCACCCACCAATCGTAACGCTCGCGACTTGCCAGGCCTAATTGGTACGCTTTCTCCGTCAATCGTGCGTCAGCATCGTCTTGTCTCAATAGAATTCTGTATTCAGCGCGTGATGTAAACATGCGATAAGGCTCGTCAACTCCTTTGGTAGTCAAGTCATCTATCAGCACACCGATGTAGCTTTCATCGCGGTGCATGACGAAAGGATCGCTGTTTGAGCAATGCAGTGCAGCGTTCACTCCAGCCACCAAACCTTGTCCGGCCGCCTCTTCATATCCAGTAGTACCATTCACTTGTCCAGCCAAGAACAAACCTTTCAAAACCTTTGACTCCAACGTTTGTTTCAATTGGGTAGGGTCAAAGTAATCATACTCTATGGCATAACCGGCTCGGTAGATTTTTGCATCGCGAAAAGCGGGTATTTTGTGGATTGCTTCCAGTTGTATATGCAGTGGCATACTCGATGAAAAGCCGTTCAAATACATTTCGTTTGTGCTTTCTCCTTCTGGCTCTAAAAACAGTGGATGTTGGTCTTTGTCGGGAAAAGTAACAAGCTTTGTCTCCACTGAAGGGCAATAACGGGGGCCTGTACTTTGTATTTGACCGTTGAAAAGGGGAGAATCTGGCAATCCTTGCCTTAATACTTCGTGACATTCTTGATTAGTATAGCACGTCCAACAGGGTAGTTGTTTCAGCTTCCTTGGTTCACTCATGTAGCTGAATTGATGAAAGTCGTTTTCGCCATCCTGCCGTTCCATGTCCTCAAAATGCACCGTCCGTGCGTCTATTCTGACTGGAGTTCCTGTCTTCATGCGATCCACACGGATGCCGTGTTGCGAAATACTTTCACTCAAATGATACACTGCTGGCTCGGCACAGCGTCCGCCTGGCAGTTGATGTTGCCCGATATGCATCAGACCATTCAAAAATGTTCCAGCTGTGATAACCACGCTTTTCGCTCTGAACTCAACTCCCCAAACCGTAATTATGCCAACGGCTTCTCCGTTTTCTACAATCAATTCCTGGGCTTCATCTTGCCAGATGTCAAGAAGTGGAGTATTGTCCAACACTTTTCTCCATTCCCAAATGTATTTTCCTCGGTCGCATTGGGCCCGAGGACTCCACACAGCAGGTCCCTTACCCTTGTTAAGCATACGAAATTGGATGGCCGTTGCGTCGGTAATAAGGCCCATCTGTCCCCCCAAAGCGTCAATTTCTCGAACGATTTGTCCTTTCGCTATGCCGCCAATGGCAGGATTGCAACTCATCTGTCCCACCTTGTTCATGTCCATGGTGATGAGACATGTTCTGGCTCCCATGTTGGCAGATGCTGTTGCTGCCTCGCAACCTGCGTGTCCACCACCTATTACTATAACGTCGTATTTGAATTTCATATTGATCAATTACCTTTTTTCTCCATGGGCATTTCTTGTTTCTGCGGACCTGAGAAGGCCTTTTGTTGCCCAAATCTGTTATCCTTTCGAATCGTTGTGTCGTTGCGCAGGCATTATTGTAAATGTCTGATAAACAAAGAACACAATACATCGCAAAAGTACGCAATAAATTTTAATTATGACTTGATTACGAATTAAAAACCCTCTTTGCTCCGATTTATTCAGTATATTTTATCTATCTTTGCGTCAAATTGTCGTGGATCATCCCGATAGAACAATGGTAGGATTGGATTCCTACCGCCCTTTATCTTTTTAAATTATGAATTATCTTAAACTTGGAACTATTTTATTCGTAGGACTTTTGTCCTCCCATGTGAGCATGTCACAAGTGTCTGATTTCGATTTGTCATCCCAACGCAAGGGAAGTGCAGACGTACCAAAGTTGACAGGGCATCAAGTTGATCACAAAGGATTGATAATCAATCCCGTACCAAACTATCTCAATCTATCCATTAGTGGAACACTTGACGTCACGGCTGGGGTCAAATTAACTACTAAACTCGGTCAGCAGAAACGAGATATCCAAGAAGATTTGTCCTTTCTCTCCTTGCAATCTGCAGGCGTTCCTTTGAACATTGCCTTGGAAAAGACTGCTGGGAGCCATGCTGTGAAGTCCGTCAGCGGCGCTTATT
Source organism: Prevotellaceae bacterium (assembly GCA_028726625.1). Classification (GTDB taxonomy): domain Bacteria; phylum Bacteroidota; class Bacteroidia; order Bacteroidales; family Bacteroidaceae; genus Prevotella. The sequence goes on from JAQYPT010000048.1 coordinate 98,936, forward strand.
CGTTGCGTATTCACCAGCAAGGTATTGATATTGTCGGCTATGATGATGCCGGTGTGTACTATGGCATCCAGACATTACGCCAGATATTGGAAAGCCCCATTGCCCAAAATGGCAAGACCCTGCCTTATTTGGAGGTCGATGATTATCCCGTTTTCCCATATCGTGGCATCATTGAAGGATTCTATGGAACCCCCTGGTCACACAAGGTGCGCCTGTCGTTGATCGATTTTTATGGCAAATACAAGTTGAATACCTATATTTACGGACCCAAAGACGACCCCTATCACAGTTCACCCAACTGGCGAAAACCTTATCCAGCGGACGAAGCTAAGAACATTCATGAGCTGGTAGAGGCCTGTGATAAACACAGGGTAGAGTTTGTTTGGGCCATTCATCCAGGCAAAGATATCAAGTGGAATGAAGAAGATTACAACAACCTGAAGCACAAATTCGACCTGATGTACCAGCTGGGAGTCCGCTCGTTTGCCATCTTCTTTGATGATATCTCTGGTGATGGAACCAATCCAGCCAGGCAAGTAGAGCTGTTGAACCGCCTGACAAAAGAGTTTGTCAAGGTCAAAGGAGACGTTTCGCCACTCATCATTTGCCCCACAGACTATAGCCGCGCCTGGGCCAACCCAACGCCCGAAGGCAGCTTGTCGGTGTATGGCCGAACCTTAGACCCATCGGTGAGGGTGTTCTGGACAGGTGATGTCGTATGCAGTGACGTCACACGAACTACCTTAGCGTGGGTCAATTCACGCATCAAGCGGCCGGCTCTGTTTTGGTGGAACTATCCCGTGACCGACTATGTGCGCCACATCGTGTTGCAAGGACCCGTCTATGGACTTGAAAACACTGTTACCGCAGGCGAGATGACCGGTCTGCTGAGCAACCCCATGGAGCATGGCGAAGCCTCTAAACTTGCTTTGTACAGTGTTGCTGACTACGCTTGGAACCCCACAGCCTATAACGCATTGGACAGTTGGGAGCGTGGATTGGCGGTGATGGCACCGCAAGCAAAGGACGCATATCGCACCTTTGCCATCCATTCTGCCGACACAGAAACGGGTTATCGGCGTGACGAATCGTGGGAAACAACAACCTTCAGCTTCGACCATTACATCCCAAAACAATATGATGACCTCATGCGTGAGTTCGAGAAGATAGAGAAGGTGCCTGCACAGTTGGAACAAGGATTGGCCAACCGAGGGCTGTTCAGCGAGTTACGTCCATGGCTCACCGAGTTCGGCAAGTTAGGAACGCGCGGTAAAACTGCGTTGAAACTCATGGAGATGTTTAAGCATGAAGCCCCGGAGGCCTTCTGGAACAGCTATGTGCAGAACCTCATGAGTGCGGAAGACAAGAAGGCTTATGACGCCCATCGGTCGGGAACCATGAAGCTACAGCCGTTTTATGAAAAGGCCATGGAGGACATGAGCGAGGCCTTCTATGAGCAACTCGCGGGGAAAAAGTCAGCCATACAGCGTCCCATCGGATCTTATCCCAGCGTGTATACCACGCAGAGCAAGACCATGTTGGATGCCGATTCCCTCTCATTCTATCATTCGGGCATCGCACAAAAGACGAGTGATTGGGTTGGACTGGACCTGGGAAAGGTGATGCCGATTTGGGAAGTTGACCTCAAGCAAGGCCGCAATGCGACAGATGACGTAGATTATTTCGACCACGCCATCCTCGAATGCTCAGCTGACGGACAGACATGGACCCCGCTCATCGCCGACCTTCGGAAGCAATACGATATTCATTGGATGGGGCTGGGCGTGCAGGGACGCTATGTGCGCTTACGCAAACTGCCTTCAGAGAAGACCCATTGGTTGGCCGTGCGCACGTTCAAGGTCAATCCTATCACGTTGTCACGCCTGGATTTTGACGTACATACAGACCAAGGCGAGCAGGCCGTCCGTGCTTTTGATGAACAACCTTTGACCTCTTTCCATCTTGCTGGCACCCTTTCGTTCGACATTCCAAAGCATACGCAGCGTTATATTTTGTTGATGAAGCTGCCCGAAAATCAGACGGTCAGAGTGAAACAACATGACAAGAAGGGACGTGTGGTGGCAGAAACTACCGTTACCTCATCTTTCTATCAGTGTGATGTCGCGAAAAAAGCTATCCGCCTATCCATCGAGGGCAATGCTGAAATCTTTGAAATCATCCGCAAGTAAGCGAATAAAAATAAGGTGTGCCAGTTTGATGACACACCTTATTTTTATGCCGATACAGCGGCACATCGTCCCGTGTCTTACCGCAATCAACGGGTGGGTTCTTCTTTTTTAGCCTGTGCTGCTCGTGGTAATTTCTTCTTTTTGTTCACCTTGAACTTGTCAAATCCCAGTCCGTACACACCGATAACCGCACTCTGAGAGACAAAAGCCTCTGGGTCTATCTCGTCAATCGTTCTGAAAATCATCGACGATTCAGTTTGTTTGGCCAGCACAAAAAGCATTTTCACGTCGCGTCCCGAGTAAAATCCGTTGCCCGTGAGCGTGGTACATCCTCGTTGAACCGTCGTATTGATGGCCCTACCTATCTCTTCGTATTTTTCTGAGATGATGAAGAACTGAACCGACCGCCGGTTCATGTTCACCACTTTGTCCACGCAGGCCGAAGAAACAATAAGTACCACATAGCCATACAACACCTGCTCCCAGTCGTGCAACACCAGGTAACTGGACGTGATGATGGTGATGTCGCAGAGAAGGATGACCTTTCCCAGCGAGATGTCATGATATTTGTTAATCATGGCCGCAATGACATCCGTTCCACCTGTGCTGCCGTTGCTCGACAATCCCATTCCGATACTCGACCCCATCAGCACAGCTCCCAGAATGGCCGCCATGAAAGGTTGGTCGTTGATGATTGCCTCATCGTGTGTCACCTGTCTGATGAGCCACACAAACATGGCGAACGTAAGGGCTGCATAGATGGTCTTGACGCAAAATCGCCACCCTAGAATCTTGAGCGCAAAGGCCAGCAGGGTGGCGTTGATGACTAAGTAGGTGACCTCTACGGGAATATTAAAGCCCCAATAGATGATAGACGAGATACCTGTGATGCCGCCCATACCGATGTGGTTGGGCAACAAGAAGACGGTTAGGCCCAAGCTGCCCATGAGCATGGCCAGTGTGATAATGGCGTAATCTTTCAGTTCTGATTTCTTTTTTCTTGGCATGGTGAGTTTGTTTTTTAGCGTCTTGTTATTCCTTGTTGTACCTTGGATGGTACGAAAGGATGTCGTCGGCAAAGTTACAAAAAAGATGTTTATCTGTTTCTCATTGTCCCTAAAATGTGGTGCTGATGTGTTGTCTGTATTTCCAATGTAGCTGTTCTTGGCGTGTCCTCGAAACAATTCCCGAAAACGGTTTGATGGTGTTTCGTGTAAAAATGTTCCATTTCTTTACTAAAAAACAGTCCTAAAATGGCACTTCAAAACTTTCAATATAGAAAAAATCAATAGGCAAGGAAGAAGCAAACAAGCTGTCATGAAGCAACAAAAATGAAATTTTAGAGCAATAGCAATGCGTTTAAGGTGTTAGATGCATGATATTGCCGCCCAATAGATAGGGTATTGCGCGGCAAAAGCATACAAATATCTGCCTAAAAGCTATTTTTGTGCTTAAAAAAACGCGTAAATAGAGGAATATTTGTGTCTTGATTTTGTAATATGTTGTATGTCAGTCGAATACAAATGATGCTCATCTTGGGCGTATTTGCAACGAAAGTGAAGGCTGTTCGTAAATACGCAAATTATAAGAGAGTGTGTTGTCAAGATAATTCACCAGTAGGAGCGTGTTCAATCGCGTTTTATAGCATAGCCTTCATGTTTCATCAAACGGTTGTCAAGTTCGGACGTTGTCACCATGTTTAGCCGCATCAGGCACCCTGTTGTGTGCGAATAAAATCAGATGTGCACCTTAAAAGTGTTAAAATCATGAAGTTCAGCCTTGCATATAGAAAAAACTCACTATATTTACATTCATTTTAAAACAACTAAAAAACGTTTTGTCGATATGGAAGATAACACGCAGCAGCAGGGATTGCAATTGGAGTTGAATCCCGAGGTGGCTCAGGGTAAGTATGTTAATCTGGCCCTGATCTCACACTCCAGCTCAGAGTTTGTACTTGATTTTACCAGTATTTTGCCCGGTATCCCCAAGCCCCAGGTGGTGAGTCGTGTGGTGATGGCCCCCGAACATGCCAAACGGCTTCTGATGGCCTTGCAGGAGAACGTCTATAAATATGAGCAACAGTTTGGCAAGATTCAACTGCCAGAGATGGCTGGCCGCACCATTGCTCCTTTCGAAGGCACCAAGGGGGAAGCGTAGATTGCGCTCCCTTTGGCGATAGATAGTTCTTTCTCTGTCGATAGGTGGCTCTTTCTTCAGCGAATGTGTTAAAGACTGCGGTTCGTTCGTGAAACTATTTTCACGTTCTCTTGCTGTTTCCTTTTAGGCGTATCTGCGTAAAATCGGTTCCTCATCTTTATCTTTCTCGGCCCCCTGATGAGTTTTCTCGTATTTTTAACGAAAAGCTTTGAGTTATCATTAAATTGTAGTATTTTTGCAACGGCTGGCGGTATCTGATACCTATAAATGAGGATGTTTGATGGTGAACATTTGTAAAGAACACCAGCCAAGGAACAACTATTTAAACGCACACATCAATATACTAACATTTAAATACTTTAATTATCAATCATTTATGTGGTTAATCAATTCATCTATTGGTAGAAAAGTGGTCATGTCGGTTACCGGCATTGCGCTTATTCTGTTCCTGACATTTCACATGTCAATGAATGTTGTCGCCCTCTTTTCAGGAGAAGCGTACAACATGATTTGTGAATTTTTGGGTGCCAACTGGTATGCAGTGGTAGCTACGATAGCACTTGCAGCTTTGGTTGTTTGTCATATCGTCTACGCATTCATCCTGACGGCACAAAACCGGCGAGCTCGCGGCAACGAACGTTATGCCGTTACGCAAAGAAGCTCTAAGGTAGAGTGGGCATCTCAAAACATGTTGGTGTTAGGCATCATTGTTCTTTTGGGCTTACTTCTTCACTTGTACAATTTCTGGTACAACATGATGTTTGCCGAGATCTTTCACATTGCCGACCCCTTAGGCGATCCCGCTAACGGATTCAGTTACATTCGTGAAACATTCGCACAACCTCTGTATGTGGTGCTGTATGTCATTTGGCTGGTTGCCATCTGGTTCCACCTCACGCATGGCTTCTGGAGTGCAATGCAAACACTTGGAATCAACAACAAAATCTGGTTCAATCGATGGAAGACTATCGGCGAGGTATATGCCACGTTGCTGATGTTAGGCTTCCTTGTAGTTGTTCTCGCATTTGCCTTTGGCTGCGCGCCAAGTTTGTGCTGTGCGTAATTGTTTAATCTGATTACATGTAAGGAAGAATATTATGACACAAATAAATTCAAAAATACCTGAAGGACCAGTAGCTGAGAAGTGGACCAATTACAAGGCTCACCAGCGTTTGGTTAACCCAAAGAATAAATTAAAATTGGATGTCATCGTTGTTGGTACAGGCTTAGCAGGTGCCAGTGCCGCCGCTTCATTGGGCGAGATGGGGTTCAATGTATTCAACTTTTGTATTCAAGACTCGCCTCGTCGTGCACACTCTATTGCTGCACAAGGAGGTATCAATGCTGCCAAGGATTATCAGAATGACGGTGACTCTGTTTATCGTTTGTTCTATGATACCGTAAAAGGTGGCGACTATCGTGCTCGTGAAGCTAACGTTTACCGTTTGGCAGAGGTGTCGAATGCTATCATCGACCAATGTGTTGCACAAGGCGTACCATTCGCTCGTGAATACGGAGGCATGCTCGCCAACCGTTCATTTGGCGGTGCACAGGTAAGTAGAACATTCTATGCCAAAGGTCAAACAGGTCAGCAGCTGCTCCTGGGCGCTTACTCATCACTGATGTGTCAAGTACATGCAGGCAAAGTAAAGCTCTATACGCGTTACGAGATGGAGGACGTAGTCATCATTGACGGTCGTGCTCGTGGTATCATTGCTAAGAATTTGGTGACTGGTAAGTTAGAGCGATTCTCTGCCAATGCCGTAGTAATCGCCACTGGCGGATACGGAAATACTTATTTCCTTTCTACCAATGCAATGGGATGTAACTGTACCGCTGCCGTTCAGTGCTACCGTAAGGGTGCTTATTTTGCTAACCCTTCGTATGTACAGATTCACCCCACCTGTATTCCTGTACATGGTGACAAGCAGTCTAAACTGACGCTGATGTCAGAATCGTTGCGTAACGACGGACGTATTTGGGTTCCTAAGAAGATAGAAGATGCCAAGGCATTACAGGCAGGAACGAAACAAGGCTGGGAAATACCAGAGGAGGATCGCGACTACTACTTGGAGCGTCGCTATCCAGCATTTGGTAACTTAGTGCCTCGTGATGTGGCTTCGCGTGCTGCGAAGGAGCGTTGCGATAAGGGCTTTGGTGTGAACAACACTGGTTTGGCAGTGTTCCTTGACTTCTCTGAGTCTATCAACCGATTGGGACTTGATGAAATCATGCAGCGTTATGGAAACCTCTTCGAGATGTATGAAGAGATTACAGACGTATTCCCTGGTGACATGGCGAACGAAATCAATGGCGAAAAGTACTACAAACCCATGATGATCTTCCCCGCTATCCATTATACCATGGGTGGAATCTGGGTAGATTATGAGTTGATGACCTCTGTCGCAGGACTGTTTGCCATCGGTGAATGCAACTTCTCTGATCACGGTGCTAACCGCTTGGGAGCTTCAGCGTTGATGCAAGGTTTGGCAGATGGTTACTTCGTGTTGCCATACACCATTCAAAATTATTTGGCAGACCAAGCTGTTTGGCCACGTCTTTCTACCGATCTTCCTGAGTTTGAAGAGGCAGAAAAGAAGGTACAAGCAGAGATTGACCGTTTGATGAACATCAAGGGTAAGCGCTCTGTCGACTCTATTCACAAAGAGTTGGGTCACATCATGTGGGAACACGTGGGAATGGGTCGTACCAAGGAAGGTCTTGAAGAAGGCTTGAAGATGATAGCAGACTTGCGTAAAGAGTTCGATACCAACCTGTTTATCCCAGGTTCTAAAGAAGGTCTGAACGTTGAGTTGGATAAAGCTATCCATTTGCGTGATTTCTTATTGATGGGCGAACTCGTTGCCTATGATGCCATCTCTCGTAATGAGAGTTGTGGAGGTCACTTCCGTGAGGAGTATCAAACACCCGAGGGAGAGGCAAAACGCGACGACGAAAACTATTTCTATGTAGGTTGTTGGAAGTACCAAAACAATGATGAAACCGCCCCCGAGCTGCTCAAAGAGCCACTCGAGTACGAGGCCATCAAGGTACAGACACGTAATTATAAGAATTAAATTGATGAGTTGACGAGTTAACAAGCTGACGAGTAGACAAGATGATAGTGAATTCGTGAGGTTCTTCTCATAGCTAATATGTAATCCGAATTGGATATGAAATCTACGCACAAAGACTTGATTGTTTGGCAAAAGAGCATCATTCTTGTGAAAAGGATTTATCAAGTAACGAGATGTTTTCCATATGAAGAACTCATGGGAATCTCCTCTCAAATGCGTAGAGCTGCAATTTCAATACCTTCAAACATAGCTGAAGGTTATGGAAGAGGAACGACAAAAGAGTTGTTACATTTCTTATATATAGCCTTGGGTTCAGCTTCTGAATTGGATACTCAAATTATTCTCTGTAAAGAGTTGGGCTTTATCATTGATTTGGAGGCTTACCAAGAACTCTATCAATTAAATATAGAAGTCTTAAAAATGCTAACAGCACTCATTAAAAGTCAACAACAATAGACAAAATATTCATAAAATCGTTGTATTTAAAATATATAGCAATCTATAAATTTGTTGTAACTATTGAAAAAAGTCTATTAACTTGTAAACTTGTCAACTCGTAAACTCGTAAACTAAAAAAATACAAGCCATGTCAAAAAATATAAGTTTTACAATTAAATTTTGGCGTCAGAACGGTCCTAAAGACAAGGGACATTTTGACACTCACGAGATGAAGAATATCCCAGACGATACTTCTTTCCTCGAAATGCTTGACATCCTCAACGAGGAACTCATAGAGGATGGGAAGGAACCATTTGTTTTCGATCACGACTGTCGTGAAGGTATCTGCGGTATGTGCTCACTTTATATCAATGGTGTGCCACACGGAAAGACCGAACGAGGTGCAACTACCTGCCAGTTGTACATGCGTCGTTTCAACGATGGCGATGTTATTACCGTAGAACCTTGGCGTTCAGCAGGCTTCCCTGTCATCAAGGATTGTATGGTAGACCGTAACGCTTTCGACAAAATCATCGCTGCCGGTGGCTACAATACCATTCGTACAGGACAGGCACAGGATGCCAATTCCATCCTTATTCCAAAGGAGAAGGCCGATGAGGCCATGGACTGTGCTTCCTGCATTGGTTGTGGTGCCTGCGTAGCAGCTTGTAAAAACGGCTCTGCCATGCTCTTTGTGAGCTCCAAGGTTAGCCAGCTGGCCCTGTTGCCACAAGGCCGTCCAGAGGCTGCCAAGCGTGCCAAGGCCATGGTTCTCAAGATGGATGAATTAGGATTTGGTAACTGTACCAACACTCGTTCATGTGAAGCCGTATGTCCAAAGAACGAGTCGATTGCTAATATCGCACGACTGAACCGTGAATACATCACGGCAAAGTTTAAAGATTAAGCTGCGCTTGTTTTGTAAATTCACGCTTTAAACGAGCGTATTTGCAAATCTTAAACTCATAAATATAGCCCATACGTTCTCTTTGACGTATGGGCTTTTATGATGTTCGCAATAAGGTGACGCACCAAGTGGATGCTTGTTCATGGTTTAATGATTGGCGAGCAGGCGTTTACTAAAGTATCTTACGGGGTACCATACCGCCATCCAACCAACAGCAATCACCGTGATGAAGATTAAGAAAATATCCAAATAGTGCACACTAACGGGATAAGCATTGACAACAAAGTCGCCAGATCTTTGCCCAAGTGATACGAAACCGAAGGTCTGTTGAAGCCAACAGAGCAACAAACCCAACAGAATGCCTATGAGAGCGCCTATGACTGATATCATTCGACCTTCGAAAAGAAAGATTTTAGTGATTTGTTTGTCGCTGGCTCCGATGTTTCTTAACGTCACCACGTCGTTCTTCTTGTCAATCATGAGCATGGAAAGCGAGCCGATAATGTTAAAGCATGCCACAACCAAGATAAACGTTAGGAAGAAATAAGCGATGATTTTCTCGATCTGCATAATCTTAAATGTGTCCGCTTGTTGTTCAAAACGGTCAAGCACCTTGTACCTACTTCCTACGATAGCCTGTATCTCTTTCTTCACCTCCTTGAGGTTACTGTTCTCTTGAAGACGGAGTTCAAGCGAGGAGATGCGCCCCTTCATGTCAAAAAGGTTGCGTGCAAATTCAATGGAAGTGAGTATATGTCCCTTGTCATATCTGGCTTGATTCACCGAGAACACCACGCCTGGTGACAGAAGAGAGTCTACCGCAAACCCGCTGGCAGGATTACTCATGTCCAGCTGTCCTGACCGTTTGGGTGCGTAAATCTTGAGGTAACCGTTCCAAGTTGCGCCTACATCAAGTGTTTGAGCCAATCGAATGCCGATGATACCATATTCCAAGTTGCCGGCGTGCAACTCATATTCGCCGTCTCCATACAGGATTTCCTTGATGTGAGTGAGCTTGTCAAAATTGTCATCCACGCCTTTGATGGTCACCATGGTTAGTTTGTCGCCATACATGGCCATTGCCATGTCCTCCACATTTTCTGTGGCTACATCCACCTGACGAAGCTGTTTAACCTTCGTAAGCAAGGGGTCGTTGGCGTTGGCTGATTTCCCTTCCGTAGGAACAACTTCGAGTTGTGGGTCGAAGTTGGTCAGAAAAGAGGCCACCAAGTCATGAAAGCCGTTGAAAACGCTCATCACAATGACCAATGCCATCGTTGCCACCGCGACACCTATCACAGAGATAATGGAGATGACATTGATGGCATTCGTGCTCTTTTTTGAAAAGAGATAACGACGTGCGACAAATAAAGGGAAGTTCATCTATTGGAATATTTGTGCTCTAAGCCGTTGTTTTACTTCTTCAACAACTCGTCGATGTGTTCGATGTAATCAAGGCTGTCGTCGATGAAGAAACGCAATTCGGGAACAATACGCAGCTGATTGCGTACGCGTGTGCCCAAGTCGTAACGAATGGTTTTCTCGTTTGCAGTGATGTTCTTAATGATTTCCTCCGCTTTTTCTGATGGGAAAATACTTAGATAGGCGGTGCAAATACTCAAATCAGGACTGACACGTACCCGGGTGACGCTTACCATGACACCATGGGTAGCTCTTGTTTGCGATTGAAATATGATGGCGAGTTCTTTTTGAAGCAGTCGCGCGATGCGGTTTTGTCTTGTCTCTTGCATAAAATTTGTATTTTAAGGGTGTACAATTTAGTGGAAGACTTAGTGGAAGACAAAGATAATTATAATAGTTGACAATTAATTCTTTTTTCGTATTTTTGTGCGATGGTGACTACTTCTCCTACAAAACAACAGACAAGAATCTTGGAGTTAGATTATCTCAAGTGTGTGTTTATTCTCTTGATGATAGTTTTTCACCTTGTCTATATTGGCAATCGCTATCCCGTTGCCAAGGCTTTTGTGTACACGTTCCACATGCCTGGATTTCTCATTATTTCGGGTTATCTGCTTCATGTACAGAAGCCTGTTCCGCAGTTCTTGCGCTATATACAGTGGATTCTCGTACCTTATTTGCTGATGGAGAGTGGGTATGTGGCCATGGCGTCCGTCTTACCCATTCGTGAACATATTCAGCAGCTCACCTTTGGCTTGTTTCTTGATAAACTGTTTTTACACCCTTTAGGACCTTACTGGTACCTGCACACACTGATGTTGTGTGGAATCGTTACCTATGTAATAGCCCAATTTGCGGGTCGTCATCGTTTGTTAATGCTGATTGGCGTGTTGCTATGTTTGTGGGTGTTGGCACTTTTGGGACTTGTTACTTTGATCAATGCCGTGTATTTTTGTGTAGGTGTCGCATTGCGTCTGTATCATCGTCCATTCGTTGATACATTTCACCCTGCATGGTGGTCGTTCATTGGGATTGTATTGGTTGTCACTTGTGTGCCAAATGCACTTCAAAGGCACACCATAGGTGGCATGCTCATCGTGTATTTCGTTATCTCTTTTTTGCTTTGGCTGTATCCCTATTTACCCAAAGAAGTGGTGAAAATCTCCCATTTCATCGGTAGAAATTCTCTTATCCTGTTGCTTTTCTCTCCCATGTTTACGGTGCTTTCCAAGCTGTTTCAGTCCTATCTGTTGTTCGAACCGTCAGGAATGCTTTTCATGTTGGTAGCTTTGCTGTTTACGGTAGTTGGCAGTTTCACCGTTGCCTATACCTTGCAAAAGTTGCATATAGCACAGTATATGTTTGGAAAGTCAAGGATTATCAAGTGACCACCCATCTGTTTGTCTTTTTTGGAGCTTCCTGTCATTCGATTGGCTTTTTCCTAATGATGGTCAAACCGTCGCGAATGGGCAAGATTACTTTTTCCACTCGTGCATCTTGGGCGATGAAATCGTTAAATTGGGCAATCCCTTGTGTCTGTGCATCGTGTAGGTAGTGCGGATCGATGACATGTCCGTCCCACAACGTATTATCGGCAAGAATGAATCCACCAGGTCGCAATAGCTTCAACACCGTTTCGTATGTCTCTATATAAGTGCGCTTGTCACCGTCGATAAACGCCATGTCAAACACGACATTTAGCTTGGGAGCTTCCACGTTTGCGTCGCCAATGATGAAATGAATCTTGGATGCCACAGGACTGTTTTCTATCCATGGCCGTGTAAAATCCTCCATTTCATCGTTGATTTCAAACGTATACAGCCGACCGTCTTCATCCAATCCCTCCGCCATACAAATGGCACTGTAGCCACTGAAGGTACCTACTTCTAAAACATTCTTAGGGCGAATCATTTCTACCAACATCTTGAGCAGCCGCCCTTGCAAATGTCCACTGGCCATACGTCCATGCACGGTGTGGATGTTTGTGGCGCGATAAAGGCGGTATAGATAATCGCCTTCGGCATCAATGTGTGCGAGCAGATAGCGTTCTAATTCAGTATTCATAGGTAGTTATTTAGTTTACGAGTTTACAAGTTTACGAGTTGACAAGTTGATAGTTTTGTTGTTGGAGTATTTCATGATCATTCCTCTTACAAGCCATTAACTCGTGAACTTGTGAACTCGTTAACTCGTCAACTATCCATAGTTGTTTTGTTGGACTATTTCACGTTCGTTCCTATAGCAAGCCATTAACTTGTCAACTCGTTAACTCGTAAACTTGTCAACTTATCAACTATCTAACTACTGCCTCGATGGCCAATTTATACGAGTTCAACCCAAAGCCTGCAATAACCCCTTTGCATGCCGATGAAATCATGCTTTTATGACGAAACTCCTCTCGGGCGTGAACGTTCGAGATATGAACCTCAACGACAGGCGTGGTAATCGAGCGGATACAGTCGAGCAAGGCAATGCTGGTGTGGGTGTAAGCGCCTGCGTTGAGCACGATGCCATCGTACGAAAAGCCCACCTCTTGCAGCTTGTCAATAAGTTCCCCCTCAATGTTGCTTTGGTAATAATCAATCTCCATCTGTGTAAAATCGTGGCGCAACTTCTGTAAAAACTCGTCAAACGAGCGATTACCGTAAATGTCTGGCTCCCGTTTGCCCAGCAAGTTGAGGTTCGGGCCGTTGATGATCATTATTTTCATAATTCGCCTTATTTGTTTATCTTTGCAGTATTGCTGCCACCCGCGCATTTCTCTCTTTGATGCGGCGTGAAGGAGTGGCAGGTGTATGTTGCAAAAATACGCATTATAATGGAAAGCAACAAAGAATCTATCGCGAATGTTGTCAAGGCCTACACGCGCTATCTAAAACTTGAACGCAACTATTCTCCCCATACGTTGGATGCCTATCAGCGCGACTTGCGTTGGCTGTTGGATTATTGTGAGAACGTTGGGATGCATCCCAAGGACATGCAGTTGAAAGATTTAGAGCTGTTCGCAGGCCAGTTGCACGAACACCATATCGGTCCAACTTCGCAAGCTCGCATCCTGAGTGGTGTGCGTTCGTTCTACCGTTTCCTGGTTCTTGACGGCTACTTAGAGCAAGATCCTACCGAGTTGTTGGAATCTCCGCGGCTTGGGGAGCACCTGCCGGAGGTGCTGTCCACCGAGGAAGTGGACATGATAGAGAACAGCATCGACCTGTCCAAGCCCGAAGGACAGCGCAACAAGGCCATCATTGAGGTGTTGTTCTCGTGCGGTTTGCGCGTGTCTGAGCTGGTCAACCTGCAGCTTTCCAATCTTTATTTGGACGAAGGCTTCATCCGCGTCACCGGAAAGGGCAACAAAGAACGACTCGTACCCATCTCGCCCAAAGCCATCAAAGAACTGAATCTTTGGTTTCTCGACCGCAATTTGATGAAGATAAAACCCGGTGAACAAGACTATGTGTTCCTCAATCGCCGTGGTGCTCATCTTACTCGCACCATGATTCTCATCATGTTGAAACGCCAAGCCCAGGTGGCTGGCATCCAAAAAACCATCTCTCCGCACACCCTTCGTCACTCGTTTGCCACTGAACTGCTCAAGGGTGGGGCCGACCTTCGCGCCATTCAAGTGATGCTGGGGCACGAAAGTATCGGCACTACTGAAATCTATACGCACATCGATACCACGACCCTGCGCGAGGAGATACTCCTGCATCACCCGCGAAACGCCAAAGATAGGACCGATGAGGGCGGCAGACCGCCTGCCCACGACCTTGAAAGTCAACAATAGGCGCACGCTGACCAAAATGAACATGCAAACTCTCATGAATCTCGATTTACAAGTATTTAGAAGCGTGGCTCACCATCTGAGTTTCACCAAGGCCTCACAAGAGCTCTACATGAGTCAGCCTGCCATCAGCAAGCACATCCAGAAGCTGGAGGCCGCTTACCATGTTAGATTGTTCGACCGACTGGGCAACCGCATCTCGTTGACACAGGCCGGGCGACTGTTGCTGAAGCATAGCGACGTGTTGGCGGCCGATTACCAGCGACTCGACTTTGAGATGAACCGTCTGCGGCAGCGCGTCAGTGGTGGAATACGTATTGGGGCCAGCACCACCATCTCGCAGTATGAGCTGCCCCAGATGCTGGCCAACTTTCTCAAAGCTTACCCGCAGACGGACATCTCGGTTATCAGTGGCAACTCACGGGAGATAGAGGCAGCTTTGATGGATGGTAAGATAGACATCGGATTGGTTGAGGGCATCGTGCGACAACCGCCCTGCAAGTATTCTTTCCTGATGAAAGACGAGTTGGTGACCATTGTCCGGTCGGGACATCCGCTGACGCAGCGTGGTTCCATCACTATCGGTGATCTGTGTAAACAGCCGCTGGTGTTGCGCGAGATGGGGTCGGGTACACTCGATGTCTTCGAGCGTGAGCTGAAAAGACACCAGTTAACGCTCGCAGACATGAACGTCCAGCTGTACCTCGGCAGTACTGAAAGCATCAAGCGATTCATTCTGCATTCAAACTGCATGGGCATCATTTCCATCCGCGCGGTGCGGAAAGAGGTGCTGGAAGGCGAACTGAAGGTGATTGAGATAGAGGATATGAAGCTTGAAAGAGATTTCGTTTTTGTAGAAAAACACGGTGAGAGCGGCCAATTAGTCAATGTCTTCAAGCGGTTTGTCACGTCAGAATGTAAGGGGTGAGGCCTGTCAAAATGCGATTCAAGGCAACTGTTAAAAGTTGCAGAAACGCTCATTTTTATACATGCAGGTTTTGCGTCGAGTTTTCTTTCAAATAGTAAAAGTAAGACTGCAAATATGCGTTTTTCAGGGTACATTTTGCGTGTTGAAAACTTAAAGGCATGCTTTTGCCTGCCAATCTCTATGCTTTTATGCTCCAAGAGCATGCAGATTGATGACCGAATGCATAGAGATTACGAGGAAAAAAGGCCGTCTTTACCGAGCATTTTGCAAGGGTTAAAATCACAAACTGTTGATAATGAGCGCAGTATATTTTTGCGATATTTTGAAAAATCTGATGCCTCGTGCGGAATACGCCCAGGATTTTAGTTAAAAAACGTAAAGTTTTCTACGCGGTTGTATAGATATGAAGGCGGGTGAATGTTGTGTTGTTCTTACCATTATAACTATAGGTTATGAGTTATAGTTATTTGCTATACGTCCCATTGGTGATTTTTGTGTACCTTTGCTGCTCAATCATTAAAAAGTAAAATCAATGCTTAGTGAAAAAAGAAGCAGCATGCTGCATGGCGTACTGTTGATTACCTTGTTTTCGTTAGCCGCTTTCTATATTGGCGACATGGCGTTTGTAAAACGTTTGTCGTTCAGTCCGATGATAGTCGGCATCATCCTTGGCATGCTCTATGCCAACAGTTTACGCAACAATTTACCTGATACATGGGTTCCGGGAATCCTGTTCTGTTCCAAGCGCATCTTGCGAATTGGTATCATCTTGTACGGTTTCAGACTCACCTTTCAGGATGTCACGGCTGTGGGGTTGTCTGCCATTCTCATCGATGCCATCATCGTAACCGTGACCGTTGGTGGCGGCGTGCTGATTGGTAAGCTGTTGAAGATGGACCGAAGCATCGCTCTGCTCACTTCCGTTGGCAGCGGCATTTGTGGTGCGGCAGCTGTGTTAGGTGCCGAGTCGGCCATCAACACCAAGCCCTACAAAACGGCTGTGGCCGTGTCTACCGTGGTCATCTTTGGTACGTTGTCGATGTTTCTCTATCCAGTGTTGTATCGCAACGGTGTCTTTGACCTGTCGCCCGAGTTGATGGGGCTTTTTACCGGTTCTACTGTTCATGAGGTTGCGCATGTCGTAGGCGCAGGCAATGCCATGGGACAAGGCGTGTCCAACACCGCCATCATCGTGAAGATGATTCGGGTGATGATGCTCGTGCCCGCCCTGTTGGTCATCAGTTGGGCGGTTGCCCGCAATCTCACCAAGCGCGATGCCGCCGAACAAGCCAAAGGAAAGATTACCATTCCATGGTTTGCCATCTTGTTCTTGGTGGTTATTGGGTTCAATTCGTTCAATCTGTTGCCCGTAGCTTGGGTTGAATGGATTAATCAGTTTGACACCTTTCTCCTAACCATGGCGATGACAGCACTTGGTGCTGAGACCAGTTTTGACAAGTTTAAAAAGGCGGGAGCGAAGCCTTTTCTGTTGGCAGCCATCTTATTTGTTTGGCTCATTGGCGGTGGTTATTGCTTGGCTAAATATGTCGTTCCTTTGATGATGAATATATAAGGTACTTGATATAAAAGTCCTTTTGATGAACAACGCCACTTGGTTCCAGTAAAACCAAGTGGCGTTGTTCGATCTTTGCCAATGATGAAGTGTTCTTATTTCTCGTGCTTTTCAATAATGGCTCGCACCTCTTCAATGCTTCTGTCAAAAGGTCCGCTGTGTTCTAACTTGAGTGTACACATGGCAGCGGCAAACTTTCCTGCCTCTTCGAAGCCTATTCCTTGTGAGCGACAGTACAAAAAGCCAGCCGAGTAAGTGTCGCCGCACCCCGTAGCATCTACTACTTCTCTCGGTGCATAGGCTGGGATGTCGTAAAAACGGTCGTTGGCATAAATGATAGAGCCTTCACTTCCCAGTGTTACGATAACCTCTTTTACTCCCCATGCGTGTAATTGTTTGGCTGCGTGGCGTGTGTCTTTGAGTCCTGTGATGACCTCCATCTCGTGTTCATTCACCTTGATGATGTCTGTACATGCCAAAATTTCCAGCTTGTCTTTCCAGTCAATGGGGTGAACATCCTGTCCGCAAACCTCGCGAAGAAAGCCTTGTGCATCAATAGAGATTTGTCCTTTGGTAGATAAATACTTCACTACCTCGGGTGAGAAATCGTCATTTAGAAGAGAACCGATATGGTATATCTTTCCCGTTAACGGTTTCATCTCCTCAATGGTGAAGGGATCAGCCTTCGCTAATACACGTTGTGAACGGGTATTTTGATTCTCTCCGTAGGTGTTTTCAAACAAAACGGTGTGTTCACTGGGGTACACTTTCACGTCAATACCCGCCTCTTTCATCTCTTGCGTCACTGGCATATCTTCGCTACCCACTTTGGTTACTAACTGAAAACTAACCTTCGAGGGTAGATGATTAAAAGCATAAGCCACATAATAAGCAGTGCCTCCCGACATGGAGACGGTCTGTTTATGTGTCGTATTCTTATCTCTCGTGATGTGACCCAAACAACATATATCTGTCATCGTATTTTCTTTAATTAGGACAAAGGTATTGAAAAATAGCGAATATCAAAGGATTAGCTTTGTAAAAAAAATAAAATAGGAGGATTAGTTTTGTGTTTATTATGGGTACAAAACGTTGGTTCTTCTTTTGTTCTTCGCAGGGTGTCGTGTCGACGCATCATGTTTGTTTGGCATTGATAATCAAAACGATGCCGAATGTTAATGTTTGTATCACAATAGGTAGAAATAAGTGCATTTGCTTTGCGCATCCACGGAATAGCCGTACCTTTGCACCCGATTAAAGAAAAGAATTTGAAGACATTTGAAGAATTAGGCGTTAGCGAAGAGATTCGACGCGCCATTGAGGAGCTGGGGTTTGTACATCCCATGCCAGTACAAGAAGAGGTCATCCCTTATTTGTTGGGAAACAAGAACGATGTAATTGCATTAGCACAGACAGGAACAGGTAAAACGGCAGCATACGGCTTGCCCCTTTTGCAGAAAATAGATGTTGCCAGCAAGCATACGCAAGCCATTATTTTAAGTCCTACACGCGAATTGTGTTTGCAAATCGCTGATGACTTGAAGGATTTTGCTAAATATATCAAGAATCTACACGTAGAACCCGTGTATGGAGGTGCCAGTATCGTCACCCAAATTCATGCGCTCAAACATGGCGCACAAATCATTGTGGCGACTCCGGGACGACTCATCGACCTGATGAACCGTGGAGTAGCAAAGCTTGACCATGTAAACAACGTGGTGTTGGATGAGGCTGATGAGATGTTGAACATGGGTTTCTCGGAGAGTATCAATACCATTTTGGCAGGCGTTCCCGACGACCGCAACACCTTGTTGTTCTCGGCAACCATGAGCAACGAGATAGAAAAGATTGCCAAGACCTACTTGCGTGACTACAAGGAGATTGTAGTGGGAAGCCGAAACGAAGGTGCCGAAAACGTGAACCACATTTATTATATGGTGAATGCGCGTGACAAATACTTGGCACTGAAGCGCATCGTGGATTACTACCCACGCATTTTTGCCATTATCTTCTGCCGAACAAAGATTGAAACGCAAGAGATTGCCGACAAACTTATCAAGGATGGATACAACGCAGAGGCGCTTCATGGCGACTTGAGTCAGCAACAGCGCGACCTCACCATGCAGAAGTTTCGCCAACACGTCACCCAGCTGTTGGTGGCAACCGATGTGGCTGCACGTGGATTGGATGTGGACGACCTGACGCATGTCATCAACTATGGCATGCCCGATGATACCGAGAATTACACGCACCGTAGCGGACGAACGGGACGTGCAGGGAAGAAAGGTACTTCTATTTGTATCATTCACACCCGTGAGCGTTCCAAAGTGCGTGCCGTAGAGAAAATCATCGGCAAGGAATTTGTGGACGGCACATTGCCTACCGCACAGGAAATTTGCGCCAAGCAGTTGTATAAAGCCATGCACGACATCGAGAAGATTGATGTTGACGAAGAGCAGATTGCGCCCTTCATGGTTGAAATTAACCGACACTTTGAATACGTCGACAAGGATGATATCATCAAGAAGATTGTCAGTTTGACGTTTGGACGCTTCTTGGCTTACTACGCGAATGCGCCAGAGATAGAGAAACCCTCGCTCAAACGTGGCGACAGAGGTGAGGAAAAGGGTATGCGTGGTGGTCGAAAAGCTCGTTCGGAGCGAGGCGGAGGCCGCTCTCGTACACCCGAGAGAGGTTATCGTAGGCTGTTCATCAACTTGGGTAAGGACGATGGATTCTATCCCGGAGAGGTGATGCAGTTTATTAACCAGCATGTAAAGGGACGGCAGCAGGTGGGACATATCGACCTGTTGGGAAAAATATCCTATATCGAAGTACCCGAAAAAGACGCCAACAAAGTGATGCGCTCTTTGTCCGGAGCGACCTACAAGGGTAGAGAGGTGCGCTGCAATGATGCCAACGAAGAGGGTCATGGACGCAAAGCGCAAGCCACAAGAGGTGGCGGAAGGGCTGCAGGTAGACGTGCGGAGAGCGGGCGAAAGAATGGAAAAAGCGTGAAACGCCCCTCTTATCAGCAGGAAGACACGGGCGACTGGCGACAGTTCTTCCAGCAACCCGAGGTGAAATTCAAGGGCGAGACCCCCGATTTCTCCGAAGAAGGTTGGGCACGCCGCAAGCCTCGTAAGGGGTAGGGCGCATGCCGTTCTCGTCTCGTTTTGATGACTGGACGCCCTATTTGTTTTGAGGGAGCGGCACAATCGTTATCCCTTTGGGCTTGAAAATGAAAGATATATGCCTACAAAACAGGCTATATTGGTGAGCAAAATAGACTGTTTTGCTGTCCAATATAGCCTGTTTTTTGGTTTAGAGCGACGACTTACCGTTGCTTTTTGTGTTCAGATGCTTGGGTAGTTGTGGGCAGTGTGACAGGAAAGCGCGGACTGTCTACATGCTCTTCTTGAATGATTTGCGTCATGCGTTGCACAATTTCAGGGTGTTCGGCTGCCACATCATGGTCTTCGTGTAGGTCTTTGGACAGGTCGTAGAGGTGTGGAATGCCTTTGATGACAACCATTTTCCAGTCGCCCATGCGTACTCCAATCTGATCGGTTTCAGAAAATTCCCAGTACAAATGGGCATGTTTCTTGGGTTGCGGTTGTCCTAATAGCGTAGGAGCGAACGAGATTCCGTCAAAATAATCCACCTTTTGTTTCTTGTTAGCATAGCGTTTTTGGTAGTTCTTCACTCCCACCAGCTCGCAAAAGGTAGGCATGAGGTCGTAAAAGGCAATTTGCAAGTCGCTTTCCGTACCAGCCGCAATGTGGTTGCGCCACCGTACAATGAATGGAATGCGGATGCCTCCTTCGTAACACTGTCGCTTCAGACCGCGCAATTTTCCGTCCCTTCCAAAGAATGCAGGGTCGGCTCCGCCTTCCTCATGAGGTCCATTATCGCTGGTGAAGATGACGATGGTGTTCTCTTCCAACCCCTTCTCTTTCAGCTTTTGCATGATTTGCCCCACATAAATGTCCAACCTTGAAATCATCGCGGCAAATTGAGCGTGGGTGTGTTCGGTGGCGTTATAGCGGCTATGAGGTTGTCCGCCCCATGTTTTGTCCACAAAGAATTTTTGTTTATAATACGCCAAAAGCGAATCGTCGGGCTGTACCAATTCGGCGTGTGGAAGGGTATAAGTAAAGATACCGAAGAAGGGATGCTGGTTGTCTTGCGCATCTATCCAGTTCATCGCACGCTGATGAATCAAGTCGGCAGAATATTCAGGGCGTTGATAATATTGCTTACCCGACATGGGATAGCGAATGTTTTTGTCC
The DNA here is from genome assembly GCA_028726625.1 of Prevotellaceae bacterium. Classification (GTDB taxonomy): domain Bacteria; phylum Bacteroidota; class Bacteroidia; order Bacteroidales; family Bacteroidaceae; genus Prevotella. Next base: position 119,703 of record JAQYPT010000048.1, read on the forward strand.
AATATCAATCTGCTGACAGCGGTATCTCCACGCTCACGGCTGTATTCGTTGAGGAAATTGGGATAATACAAATGTGCCTGAAACTGACAGATATAGCCAAAGAACTCATCAATGCCACGCTTGTCGGGGGTCGACTCGGAGCCTTCGTAGCCACCAGCCCATTTGCCAAACATTCCTGTTCGATAACCTTGGCTTTTCAAGATTTCTGGTACAATGACGTGATGGGCATCGTATGGCAGCTGTCCCACTCTTGAATAGTCTTCGTTTTCGCCGTATTTCACCATCGGAACATCTTTCCAAAATTCCTCGTTTCCACGTACTCGGGTGTGTCCAGTGTGTTGCCCTGTCATCATGCAGGCACGCGAAGGGGCACTCACAGGGGCACCTGCGTAGGCTTGCGTGAACCGCATGCCTTCGGTGGCGAGCTGGTCGATGTGGGGTGTCTCAATAAACGGCTGACCGTAGCAGCCTAAGTCACCGTAGCCCATGTCGTCGCACATGATATAAATAATGTTGGGTTTGGATGGTTTTTGTCCTATTGCAGGTGTCAATGCACACCCAGCCATGCTGGCGATGACAATTCTCTTGCTGATTTTTGGTTGTCTCATATATTTCTTGGTTTTGTTGGATTTTTTCTTTATCGCATTTTTCTTTTCGAAGAATCTTTGTGTGATTTGTGGTTACAAACTTACATAAAAAAATCCAATCGCACATCAGTAGTAAGGATAAAAACCATTCTTGCAGGCAACTAAAAACGGCAATGAGAACCAGTGTCCTCATTGCCGTGAAATAAAGTTTTAAGAGACTTATTGAATGTAGAATGGTCGTTGCGTTCCTGTTCCGAAGAATTTCGTATTGCCATATTTGCCACCTCCTATGTAGTCTTGAGAGAATCCAAAGCATTTTGCCATGCGTTTTCCTCCTTCACCCTTACAGTCAACCCATGCAGCTACACGGCGACGAACGATGGCACCGAAGGCATTACGATCAATTTGCCAAGAAGTGTTGATGATGGACACCCGTCTTGGGTCTTCATCAGGCCACTGTGCTTTGATTGCTTTTACACAGCTGGCCAGCAGTGCCGCATTACCCATGTTCGACTTGGGCCAACTCTTGGTGTTTGCAGCAATGGCAGCAGCTCTTTCCTGTTCTTTCTTGGCTTTTTCTCTTGCCCATTGTGCTTCACGTTCTTTCTTTTCTGCCATCACAGTCTCGGGAGAGCGATAAGGATGTTGCTGGCGGAAGGTCTCGCTGGTTTGTGCCAGTACGTCCTTGATACCCTTCTCAAGTACAGCGTATTTGGTGTCGGTTGGCTTGAAAGTGCCATCGCCGATGAGCATTTCTCGGAAGTCCATCGCCATTTTCAGATAGTATTCTTTGGCTGCGTTTTGGGTCTCAGCGGCTCGTTTGGTCAGCCAAATATATGAGTCATAGCGTTCGTCACGATATTCTTCAAAATGTTCTTTCCTGTCTTTGTAGTCAATCTTGGTGGGTGTACTGCCATCCCACACTACTTTTTTCCAGTCTTCCAGCACAGTGCCGAATCGTTTTTTGTAGCCATCATAGTCTATATCGTAGAAGTGTGCTATGGTCTTGGCGCGATTGGCTAACTCGTTGTAGAGCCATATCATGCGTTCTTGGTTCTCGCCGAGCATTTTCTCGAGATTCTTCTCCTTGGTAGCTTTCTCGATACGGTAGAGATAGTACAGGGCGTTTTTCTCTATGTCCTTAGAATTGTTGAGTGGTTGCAGCTCGCCGTTGACCATACCTTTCCACTTGCACGATTGAAGAAATTCCCAGTCAGTGGTCTTGTAAGCACCATTATACAAAGGGTCATCGGTTCTGATGCCGATAACTCCTTTTTCTTTCTCGTACTCATCATCCTCCAGTCCTTTAGACCGTGCTTCAGCTTTTTGAACTACCTCCTTTTTTTTCTCCTTGGCTTTTTCCTCTACTTTGGCTTTTGCTTTCTTGAGCAGTCCGCCAAGTTGTGCCTGTGCAGGAGTGCCACAGAGAAGGCAGAAGAAGACAATGCCCATCAGTTTTTTTTCTGTTTTCATAATTTTGTGTTTAATAGGGTTTATTTTTGGATGATGACCATGGTGTGGCTACCATCTTTTTATCTTATGGTGTAGGTCTCGTTTTACTTGCGTTGTGACAGCTTAAATGATGAAAAATTCTGATGTCAGCGGAATTTTTGTCGAGGCAAAGGTAATGAAAAGCAAGGACAGACACTGGGATTTTTCATTCTTGTTTCTTGCATTTTCCGTCAATCTCTTGGTTTCTAAGGTTACTTTATCTTGCTTCATTCTTCATGGCAAGAAATTAAATCGCTGAATTGCAGTTGTTTGGCAAGTCCATCTTTTTTTTAAATTTATTTTCTGTTTTTTGCTACTATTTATTAAATTTGCACAGAGTAATGTATATCGTGATGTTCCGCTGATATAGAAAAGACGGTTCTATCCACCCTATCATAATCCAATCATCGATGACACACCTTAAAGGGAATCGCATATTTCTATTACTTTGGCATACCCTGTCGTATTCGTTGCTTGTCTACTCAGGTTTTCTCATCATTATGGGTTGTACCTCTCGTTCGTCCTATATTGATGAGGCTGAGCGTAGTAAGGTTGATAGTCTTGTGAGCTTGGCAGTGGAAAGCGATTCGCTTGTTTCGGCTCAGAGGTATTGGGCGAGGGAGGGAAAGATGCTTGAAAGTGTGGTTGCGTTGCGTATGCTGGGAAAGAAATATCGCAATGAGAGCCGATTCGAGGAGGCGTTGCGTGTTCATCAGGAGGGACTTCGGCAGTCAGAAAAACTCAGAGATACACTGGAAATAGTGCAAGCACTCAACAATATCGGAACTGATTATCGCCGACTTGATGTATATGATTTGGCTACCAGTTACCATTATCGAGCGTTGCGGATTAGTGATGCCTGTGGTGACACTACTTATATGTTTAGAAAAAATCGTGTGGTATCGCTCAATGGTTTGGCTAATGTTTACATGTCCATAGGCAATGACGAACGAGCCGACAGCGTTTTGCGTCTTGCATTGGCAGGCGAGACTGCTTTGAAGAGTGCCCTTGGTCAGGCAATCAACTGTGCTAATATTGGTTCTATTTTTGAAAAAAGGGGGCAAATAGATTCAGCTTGGGTATACTATAAACGTTCCATGGCATTCAACCGTGCCGCAGGAAGCCAATTGGGTATAGCTTTGTGTCATACATATTATGGTATGCTTTATGAGAAAGAGAAACGCTATGTCGATGCTCTTGCAGAACATAAAGAGGCATACCGCATGATGGCGGATTCGAAGGATGAATGGCATGCCATGAACAGCCTTATCTCCTTGGCGAGAATCAGATTGCGCATGGGAAATACAGACACTGCTCTTTTGCTGCTGCAAAAAGCCGAGCAGAAAGCTGGGAAGATTAAGTCTATAGGGCATCTTTCAGAGGTTCACGCTCTATATGGAGAGGTGTACGAGAAACAGGGACGCTGGCAAGATGCCCTAAAGAGTCATCTCAAAGCAGACAGCTTTAGGGAAGAGTCGGTGAACATGGCGAAATTGAATCAGATACAGAATGTAACCATCCGCATGGAACGCAATATGCAGGAGTTGCGTATGGCTGAAGCGAAGAAGACGTTGGAGGCAGAACGAAGGTCTAAGTGGGTAGGCTTTGGGGTTCTTACCATCGTTTCAATGTTCTTGGCTATTCTTGCCGCCGCATGGTGGTATGTCTCTCGAAACAGACTGAGAACCCAACGAAAGCAAAAGGAATTGATTGCCATGCGCGATGAGTTCTTCACCAATGTTACACATGAATTTCGCACGCCACTCACAGTGATACTTGGTCTGTGTAAAGAAATAGAGGATGACAACGAGGTGACGCACAGAATTCAGCATTTGGCAAAGACCGTTAAGCGGCAAGGAGACAACTTACTGGTTCTTGTCAACCAGCTTCTTGACATCTCGAAGATTAAGTCGGGAGGTCTTGGAAAAGCAGATATGTTCCATGGAGATATTTGTGCCTTTGCACGTATGGTGACAGGAGAATATATGGAGTACGCCAAAAGCCAGGGTGTAAATCTGGATTTTTCGTCTACGGAGGAAGTGATGACGGTCTTTTCTCCAGAGTATATGACGAAAATACTAACCAATCTTATAGGCAACGCATTGAAGTATACGCCTCAGAACGGTAGCATCAATGTGGGACTTATGGTTGAGAGAGAAACTTTTCGTATCTTCGTGAAGGATACAGGTGAAGGTATACCACCCGACGCCATACCCCATATCTTCGAACCCTTTTATCAAGTGCCAGATAACAAGGCGGTCAATGGAAGTGGTATAGGTTTGGTCCTTGTAAACCAAATTGTATCTTCATTGGGTGGACATGTTGAAGTAAGTAGCGAGTTGGGTGTGGGGAGTCGTTTCGAGGTCATACTTCCGTTGCATACTCGCCATGAAACAGTGCCAGAGTGGAGCGGGAACATCGACAAGGAGCCATTCAATCACCAGCATGAAACTTCAAGTTTTCCTCGAGATGCAATAATCACAGAATACGAACGTCCACGTCTACTCATAGTAGAAGATAATGCAGACGTGGCACAGTATATGGGGAGACGGTTGCAAGGAGAGTACGATGTCTTTTATGCCACTGATGGTGAGATGGGACTGACAAAGGCAAAGGAAGTGGTACCCGATATTGTAGTAGCAGACTTGATGATGCCTATTTTGGACGGACTTTCCATGTGTCGCAAAATGCGTGAAGATGAAGTGGTGAGCCATATCCCAGTTGTCGTGGTCACAGCAAAGGTTACCGAGGACGATCGCATCAAAGTGTTTGAAGCAGGTGCTGATGCTTATATGCAAAAACCTTTCAGTGCAAGCGAATTAAGTGTTAGATTGCGAGGACTGCTGGAGCAACGAAAGAGGCTTCAAATAAAGTATGCCAATGATATGGAAGGACATGTCAAGGCGAAAGGACGAGATCGGACAGAATTGCAATTCTTGGCAAAAGTGGTAGATTGCGTGTATCAGCAGTTGAGGAAATGTGAGCCAGCGGATGTACACACGGTGGCAATCCGAATGTGCATGAGTGAGAGCCAGTTTTATCGAAAGATACTCTCCGTGACAGGTGAGCCACCCGCAAGCTATATCCGGCATATCAAGATAAGGTGTGCCAAGCAGTTGTTGCGCGAGAAACCTGAGTTAAGCATGGCTGAAGTCGCTCAATTCAGTGGCTTTGGTGACTATTCTGGCTTTGTTAGGGCATTCAAGAATGAGTGTGGTGTGTCTCCCCGACAATTTGTTAGAAGCTAAGAGCTAATATGGCAAATAATATTTGGAATCGTGTATGATGTTATACTCAAGAAATATATTTTTTTTTAATACAAATATTTTAATTATGAAGATCAGACATCTTTTCTGTGCAGTATTGCTGTTATGTGCAGGTATGCTGCATGCTCAAATGCAGATGCCGCCCGTACCGGTAGACACTGCTGTGAGAATGGGTAAGCTCGACAATGGCTTAACCTATTTTATTCGTTACAACAACTGGCCCGAACACCGTGCAAACTTTTACATTGCACAGAAGGTGGGGTCTATTCAAGAGGAAGAAAGTCAGCGAGGACTGGCGCATTTCTTGGAACACATGGCCTTTAATGGCAGCGACAACTTCAAAGGTAACGACCTCATTGAGTACTTGCGCTCCATTGGTGTGGAGTTTGGAAGCGACCTCAATGCTTACACCTCCATCGACCAAACAGTTTACAACATTGACAATGTGCCCACTACCCGGCAGAGTTCGCTCGACTCTTGCTTGTTGATATTGCGCGATTGGTCTACGGGTTTGACACTCGATCCAAAGGAGATTGACAAGGAGCGTGGTGTGATACATGAGGAATGGCGACTACGTACCAGCGCACAGAGCCGCATGTTTGAGCGTAATCTGCCCAAACTGTATCCGGGAAGCAAGTATGGTGTGCGTTATCCTATCGGTCTGATGAGTGTCGTAGACAACTTCTCGCCCAAGGAATTGCGTGACTATTATGAGAAATGGTATCATCCTTCTAACCAAGGCATCATTGTGATTGGCGACGTAGACGTTAATCATACCGAGGCAATGATCAAGAAACTCTTCGGTGGTATCAAGAATCCAGCCAACCAAGCTCCTGTGCTTGATGAGCCAGTACCTGATACAGCTGAGCCAATCGTTATCATTGACAAGGATAAAGAGCAGCGAACCAACAACGTACAGGTGATGTTCAAGCACGATACTTACCCCGATTCATTGAAAAACTCCGTCGAATATATCGTCTATGGTTATTTGAAAGGAGCCGCACTCAACATGCTGAACGATCGCTATACCGAAGCAGCACAAAAGGCAGACTGCCCATACGTGGGTGCTGGAGCCAGTGATGACAACTATATTTTTGCGAAGACAAAAGATGCGTTCAGTATCTTTGCCCAACCCAAAGACCCCTCGCAACTTGCCGCTTCGCTCACCGCAGCTGTGGTAGAAGCACGCCGTGCCGTTGAATTTGGATTCACCCCAACCGAATACGATCGCTATAAAGCCAACCTGTTGAGTAGCCTTGACAAGGCATACAGCAACAAAGACAAGCGCAAGAACACACAGTTTTTCAACGAATGTCTGGGTTATTTCTTGACCAACGAGCCCATGCCGTCCATCGATTACACCTATCAACTGATGAAGCAGATGGTTCCTGCCATTCCAGTTGAGGCGGTCAACGAATACATGAAGCAGCTGATTCCCAAGAACGACAGCAACATTGTCATTGTGAACTTTAACAACGAGAAAGAGGGTGCCGTGTATCCAACCCGTCAAGAACTGCTCGCTGCCCTCCAAACGGCTAAACAACAGCAGGTAACGGCATACGTTGACAACGTGAAGAACGAACCGTTGATTACGAAAAAACCGACCCCTGGAACCATCAAGAGTGAGAAGAAGAACGATAAATTGGGGTACACGGAGCTGAAACTGTCTAACGGTGCGACGGTTGTGCTCAAGCATACCGACTTGAAGAAGGATGAGGTGCTGCTGTCGGCAGAGGGCTTTGGAGGCTCTTCGTTATACGGTGAGAAGGATTATCTCAACGCCAAGATGTTTGATGAAGTGATTGCAAATAGCGGATTGGGACAGTTCTCGCTGACCGAACTGCAAAAAGCATTGGCCGGTAAGATTGCCAATGTCAACCTGTCATTGGGCTTTAAGAATAGCTCGGCATCGGGGTCATCCACGCCCAAGGATGTAGAAACGATGCTGCAAATGCTGTATCTCTACTTCACTGGCATCAACAAAGACCAGAAATCGTACGACAACCTCATCAGTCAGTACAAGGTAAGTCTGAAAAATCGCTCGCTCTCGCCGGAGGTGGCCCTCTCTGATTCGCTCACGGCGACGATGTATGGGCACAATCCACGGTTGACTCCTGTCAAAGCAGATGACCTGCCAAACGTATCTTACGACCGCATCTTGGCCATGGCCAAGGAGCGTACGGCCAATGCGGCAGCATGGACATTCACCCTCATTGGAAACTATGACGAGACTACCATCCGCCCCTTGATTTGTCAATACATTGCCAGTCTGCCCTCACAGAATAAGATTGTGAAGGGACATCGCGTGACCTTCCTGCAGAAAGGCAAGATAGACAACACCTTCAAGCGCAAGATGGAAACACCTAAGTCAACGGCTTATAAGATATGGTACAACGAAGACATGCCTTACACCGTGGAGAATGATGTTAAAGCATCCATCGCTGGACAGGTGTTGTCGATGGTTTATTTGCAGAAGATTCGTGAGGATGCCGGTGCAGCCTACTCGTGTGGGGCACAAGGTGCAGCAACTATCGACGATGATTATCACGTGATTCAATTATTGGGCTTTTGCCCCATGAAGCCAGAGAAGAAGGAATTGGCCCTGAGCATCATGGAGAGTGCCGTGCAAGAGCTCACCAAGACGGTGGATGCCACGATGGTTGACAAGATTAAAGCCGTGATGCTGAAGCAGGCGGATGATGTGGCTAAGACCAATCGTTATTGGAATGGTGTGGTGGATTTGTATCGTAAGCACGGTATTGACACGCACACAGATTATAAGAAGGTGATTAGCGCACAGACACCACAGACCATCGCCGCCTTTATGAAAGAATTCTTGAAGGCCGGAAACTACATCTCGGTAACCATGTTGCCGGAAGAAAACAAGTAAGTAATGGGGCGACAGCCTCACCCCCAACCCCTCCCCAAAAGGGAGGGGAGTGGTTAGCTTGTTTGTTCACAGGTATTGCCATTGAACTTGATCAATAGTTCAATGGCATTTTTCATTGTGGCAGGTTACGGCACGTTACGAAACATCGTAGGGGCGTGATTCATCACGTTCCGTTCGCAAGTAGGGACATTTTAGGGGCGTGATTCATCACGTTACGTATGAGTAGACACGTTGAATGATTAGTTTTACGACGTTTCGGTACGTGGTGAATCACGCCCCGTATCAGCAAATACGTTGAATGATTGGGCTCATGATGTGTCGGAACATGATAAATCACGCCCCAACGTTTGCAATGATTGCGCGCGGAACGTGATAAATCTCGCCCCTACGGCACTGTTATCGTTTCATCATACTGAACCAAAACATCCATACTCAAAGCAGAATGTGAATTGTCCTTATTTCAACTTCATCACTTTCTCACAAAAAGTTTGTAACCTATTGCTCACCTATCTTGTGTTTTTCTGTTTGAAAGACGCAGTTCTCCACGGGCTGTAAGCCCAAAAGCTTATAGCCCAGGGCAGTGCCCTGGGAATGGATTACGTTGTGGAATATGCGCCCTGTAAGGGCAAAAGCGTTTGAACATGATTGTGTTGTGCTTGCCTTTGCCCTTGCAGGGCGTACACTTAATCACACGATTACCCAGGGCGCTGCCCTGGGCTGTAGGCTTTTGGGCTTTCAGCCCGTGTCATTCTCATGCCGTTTTTCAATAAAATAAGTTGTGGACTATTTCCTGACCTTGACATAACTCCAACCTGTACCTGTAGGTTGCTGGTGCGCTGTGTGTTTGAATCAAATCGTGTGACACAACGATGAAGTCAAAAGATTGGAGCGTAAAAGCGGCACAAAACGCCCATGCTCAGGGCGGAATTTCAATTGTCCTTTTTCTTGACAAACACCTCTTCACCTTTGGCGTATTTGTAAACAACATCCCTGCTTGCTGTAAATATGGGAAATATGAGGCTGTTTTGTAATGCCTTGTGTGTCATTGTGTTGTGATAAATTGCGGACTTTTCAATCCTCTTTGACACATGTTTGTCTTGCAAAAGCATTGAGATTGGCTGGCAATAGCAATGCTTTAACGCTGCAAACCCATTTGAATGACAGACCAAACACATGCAAATAGGCCGTAATTTTCGATGTTTTAAGTCGAAAATATCGATTTTCTTCGCTTTTTATCCCATTGATGCATCCTGTAAGCATAGTTAATTTTTCTATTTCATCACTTTACACATGCCGTTTTATAGGTACTTTTTTAGGACAAAAAGTGTCAGTCAAACGAGCCAAAGAAGCATGAAAACAGTTCGGGCATGTCCACTTTTTGCCGTTATCATCTTTTGGTCGGCGCTTCGCAGAACCATCATTCAAAGGCGTGTAAACATAGTGCTTCCATACCAATGGCCTGTTGCGAGTTGGCACTGATTGGCGAGCATGCGGAAACGCTATAAAGGAGTTAAAATAAAGCAGATGCGTGACAGATTGTGTTTTTTTTGCTAACTTTGCATGTTCAACAAACAACAAGAATTATAGATATGGCCTATTTATTTTCATCAGAATCAGTTTCAGAGGGACATCCAGATAAAGTTGCTGACCAAATTTCAGACGCTTTGCTCGATCAGTTCTTGGCTTACGATAGTGACGCACATTGCGCTATCGAGACCTTTGTAACCACCGGACAGGTGGTGATCATGGGGGAGGTTCGCTCGAAAGAATACGTTGACTTGCAAACCATCGCGCGCAAAACCATCAAGAAGATAGGTTACACCAAGTCGGAATATCAGTTTGACGGCGATTCGTGTGGCATCATGTCGGCCATTCACGAACAGAGTGAGGACATTGACCGTGGGGTGAATCGGGCGAATGAGGACGAACAGGGTGCCGGTGACCAAGGCATGATGTTTGGTTATGCCATCAACGAAACAGAAAACTACATGCCGGTATCGCTGGATTTGGCTCACCTTATCATGCGCGTGCTGGCCGATATCCGCAAGGAAGGCAAGGAAATGACCTATCTTCGCCCCGACGCGAAGAGCCAAGTCACCATTGAATACAACGACGACCACACGCCTCGTCGCATCCACACCATTGTGGTGAGTACGCAGCACGACGAGTTTGACAGCGATGACGACCGCATGTTGGCCAAAATCAAGGCCGATGTGATTAATATTCTCATCCCCCGTGTCAAGGCAGCGTGTGACGATAAGACGCGCGCGCTGTTTAATGATGACATCTTATATTATGTGAATCCTACGGGAAAGTTTGTCATTGGCGGGCCTCATGGCGACACCGGGCTCACCGGAAGGAAGATTATTGTAGATACATACGGTGGGAAAGGTGCCCACGGTGGCGGAGCATTCTCGGGCAAAGACCCAAGCAAGGTAGACCGATCGGCAGCATACGCTTCGCGATATATTGCTAAAAACCTGGTGGCAGCTGGCGTGTCTGACGAGGTATTGGTGCAGATTAGTTATGCCATTGGTGAGGCTAAGCCCATCAACATCTATGTAAATACGTACGGACGCGGCAAGGTTGGGATGACAGATGGCGAGATTGCCCAAAAGATTGGTGAGATGTACGATCTTAGACCGAAAGCCATCGAGAAGAAATTCGGTCTTCGCAACCCCATTTATTTCGAGACGGCGGCATACGGTCACATGGGACGGCAGTACGAAGTGAAGGAGAAAACGTTTGAAAGTCGTTATCATGAGACGAAAGTCATGCAGGTAGAACTATTTACTTGGGAGAAGCTGGACGACGTGGAGCGCATCAAACAAGCCTTTGGTATTTAAGAATAAATGTTGCAGACCGACTCTCTTTCACAGTCAATCGTTGCCGATACTGCGCATACTGGGTCCTCTATGGCGCGACAGGCCAAGCAGCTTACGCCGGCACAGGTGCTGAAGTGGTTGCCCAAAGATGCCACTCCAGCACAACAAGACTCGGCCATTCAGGCCCATATCAAGCCCGGCAAAATCAGTTGGAGCCAGATGCCGGACACCCTTCACTTACCGGGTCATCCGGTAGGGAAGAGCTTTCGCGATGTCAGTTTGCCGCAATATTACAAGGAGTCGTTCTTTTCAAAAGACTCGATGTTCCATCCCGAACTCGATGGAGGGCGCGTGGGCGTGGTCGGTGACCCTGTTCCATACACGGTGTCGGGTGACGACTTGATTACAGGTGTGCTGCTCGGATGCTTCATACTGGCCATGCTCGCCTTTTCAAAGTCTAAGCGGTTCTTGGAAAAGCAGGTTAAGACCTTCTTTTATCAGCCACGCGGACGGACGACAGAAGTCACGGAAACGGCCGAAGAGATACGGTTTCAGTTCTTTTTTGTCTTTCAGACGTGCCTGCTGTTGGCCCTCTTGTTCTTTTTCTATTCACGCACTTATGTCACCGATATCTTTGTGCTGGAATACTACCAGATCATGGGTATTTATACCGCAGCCCTCGTTTTGTATTTCATGGCGAAGACCTTGGTCTATACATTCACCAACTGGGTGTTCTTTGATAGGAAAAAAAACGGACAATGGATGAAGGTGCGGTTGTTCTTGGTATCGATGGAAGGCGTGGCATTATTTCCCATTGTCATGTTATTGTCATATTTCGATGTCTCGATGAAAAGTGCTGTTATTTATGCAATTATCGTCATCGTGCTGATTAAATTGCTTACGCTCTATAAGTCGTATGCCATCTTTTTCCGTCAAACGGGGTCTTTTGTGCAAATAATTTTGTACTTTTGTGCACTTGAAATCATTCCAATGCTCGCTTTGTGGGGAGTTTTTGGATTGGCAAACAATCATTTTAAAGTAAATTTTTAGGACACTGATGGTCAAAAAAATCTTGGTATCACAGCCCCAACCAACAAGTGAGAAGTCGCCATATTATGATATTGAGAAAGAATATGGTGTGAAGTGTGTGTTCCGACCTTTCTTCAAAGTGGAGGGACTCTCTGCAAAAGAATTTCGTAAGCAACGCATTAACATTCTCGATTATTCAGCTATTGTGTTCACTTCTCGCCATGCGATAGACCATTTTTTCACGCTGGCCAAGGAGATGCGCATCACCATACCGGAAGACATGAAGTACTTCTGTGTGCTTGAAACCATTGCGCTGTACATCCAGAAATACGTACAGTATCGCAAGCGCAAGGTGTTTTTTGGAACGAGTGGCAAGATTGCCGACCTGGTTCCGTTGATGGTCAAGCATAAAACCGAGAAGTATCTCGTTCCGATGAGTAGCGTTCACAACGATGATCTCAAGAACCTGCTGGACGCAAAGAAACTCAAACATACCGAATGTGTGATGTACCGAACGGTGAGCAATGACATGACAGAAGAGGAAGTGAAGACGTTTGATTACGACATGATTATCTTCTTCAGTCCTACGGGCGTGAAGACATTGCAACAAAACCTGCCTCATTTTGAACAAGGTGACATTAAGATTGGTGCCTTTGGGCCTGCCACATGCAAGGCAGTTACGGCAGAAGGGTTCCGATTGGACTTGCAAGCACCCGATGCAGACAATCCTTCGATGACGGGAGCCTTGAAGGCTTATCTGAAAAAACATAAAAAATAAAAAGTAAATTGCCGACCATTAGGCCTTTTAAACTCAGTAAGTGGGAGCGGATATGCGGTAGAACACTGCTGGAAAAGCTCTTTACCGGAGGCAAAAGTAAATCCTTTTCGGTGTTTCCTTTAAGGGTTGTTTATTTGCTGACCGATCAACCTGATGGCGATTTACAACATGAAGCGCCCGTCAAGATGATGGTGAGTGTGTCGAAAAGGCACTTCAAGCGAGCCGTTAAACGCAACCGCGTGAAGCGTCAAGTGCGTGAGGCATACCGGCTGAACAAAGAGATTGTGGTGTCATCTATGGCAGATTCCCCCAATCGTCAGCTGTTATTGGGCTTTATCTGGATGTCTGACGAGCTTCATGATACGGACACCGTGGAGCGAAGTATGCAGGTCTTATTAAAACGAGTAGCTGATAAACTGTGAATATCCTAAGGTCTATAAGTCACGGTATGATGCGGATTCTCCAAGGAATCTTGCTGGCTCCTATCTTGTTCTATCAGAAATTCATCACGCCTTACACGCCACCATCTTGCCGATTCACACCGACATGTTCGGAATATGCGCGGCAGGCCATCATCAAGCATGGCCCGTTCAAAGGGCTGGCGTTGGCTGTATGGCGCATCTTACGATGTAATCCGTGGGGTGGTAGTGGATATGATCCGGTACCGTAAGTTTCTCTTTGAGTAGAGGCCCCAGCTTCATAATACAAACGAAAAATATAAATTTGATTCGATGACAAAGAACTTTGTTGAAGAACTGAAATGGCGTGGCATGTTAGCACAGATGATGCCAGGCACCGAAGAACTGCTTGAAAAAGAACTCGTGTCGGCTTATTTGGGTACTGACCCAACGGCCGACTCCTTGCATATCGGCCACTTGTGTGGCATCATGATGCTCCGTCATCTGCAAAGATGTGGCCACAAGCCCTATCTGTTGCTGGGTGGAGCGACGGGAATGATTGGAGATCCGTCTGGAAAAAGCTTGGAACGCAACCTTTTGGATACTGACACCTTGTATCATAATCAAGAGGCTATCAAGCAACAGGTGTCCAAATTCCTCGACTTTGATGGTGACACACCCAACAAAGCCGAACTGGTGAACAACTATGACTGGATGAAAGACTTCACTTTCCTTGACTTTGCACGCGAGGTAGGCAAGCACATTACCGTGAACTATATGATGGCCAAGGACAGTGTGAAGAAGCGTTTGAACGGGGAAGCCAGCGATGGTTTGTCGTTTACCGAGTTCACTTACCAGCTGTTGCAGGGCTATGATTTCCTTCATCTCTATCAGAAGCATGGCATCAAACTGCAACTTGGCGGAAATGACCAATGGGGAAATATGACGACGGGCACTGAGTTGATTCGCCGAACACTGGGCGCTGAGGAGAATGCTTACTGTCTGACGTGCCCCTTAATCACGAAGGCTGACGGGAAAAAGTTCGGTAAAACGGAGAACGGTAACATTTGGTTGGACAGAAACCGCACGACACCTTATGCGTTCTATCAATTCTGGTTGAACGTCAGTGATGACGATGCGGAGAAATACATCAAGATATTTACCTCCTTGGAGCGTGAAACCATCGAAGCTCTTGTGGCCGAACATCAACAAGATCCCGGCCGGCGTGTTCTTCAAAAGCGTTTGGCTGAGGAGGTAACGGTGATGGTTCATTCGCGGGAAGACTTAGACATGGCCATTGAAGCCAGCAACATTTTGTTCGGAAAAGCCACCAAAGAGAGCCTTCAAAAGCTCGATGAAGCTACCTTCCTCGATGTCTTTAACGGCGTTCCGCAATACGAAATTGGCAAGGAACAGTTGGGTTGCACGGCCGTAGACCTCTTCAATCAGGATGGAATGGAGATGTTCCCAAGCAAAGGTGAGATGCGGAAACTGGTGAAAGGAGGCGGAGTTTCGCTCAACAAGGAGAAGCTTTCGTCCTTCGATCAGGTCATCACGGCAGACGACTTGATAGACGGTAAGTACCTGTTGGTGCAGCGTGGAAAGAAGAATTACTTCCTCATTACCGTGAAATAAAGCAGCAACTGATTGCTCTCTGTTCTGTTTTTAGAACCATAAACGGCCTATGTGTCACTGGGAATCGTGCCTTTCAGACATCGTTTCAGTGACAGGTAGGCTTTTTTGTTGGTGAGGGAATTGCCGCTTATGTTGAAACATGCTTAAGATGTTCGATATTCTTGAATTACTTATCTGTTATTGATTGTTTGGCTAAAACCAAGTGCTGGGTTGGCATGAGTGTTCTTGTTACTTTATTTTCGATAGAAAGTAAAGCGCAGACCTGCCATCTACAAAGCGATTCAAGCGCATTGGTTGACAGCGTAGTGCTACCTGATACCTTGTTAAATCAATCGTCCTACGTGTTCAAGGTTGACTCACTGATGGGGAAACAGTCAGCCAATCCCCCAAAATATCCATGGCGGGCAGCCGCAGAAGTGGTGGGAATCAACGCTACCTTCCTGGCCGTTGACTATTTTATATTAGATGCTGATTTCGCCAAGGTAACCAGTAAAACACTCAAACGCAACGTTCGGCTCAATCAATGGTTTTGGGATGGGGATGTGTTTCACACCAATTTATGGTACCATCCCTATCATGGCAATCTATTCTTCAATGCTGCTCGCAGTAATGGTATGAACTTCTGGGAGTCGATACCTTATACCCTGGCTGGTGATTTGATGTGGGAAATTGCTGGCGAAAACGAACTCCCATCCATCAATGACGCCATTTCTACCGGCATAGGTGGGTTGGCTATCGGCGAGAGCACCTATCGTTTGTCCAACCTCGTGTACCATGATGAGCAGCGAGGGTGGCGGCGTGTTGCCCAAGAACTGTTGGGAGCAGCTATCAATCCCATCCGCGCATTGAATCGCATATTCACTGGTGAGGCGTGGAAGATACGTCCTCAAAAAGTAGCTTATCATGATGACGAGCGAATACCTGTACGCATAACAATGGCTGTTGGCGATAGATATGTATCGGGCCACGATGCTTCCACGATGCGGTTTCATACGCCTTATTTGGATTTGTCGGTCCGCTATGGCGACGCTTTCAATGATGAGAACAAGCCGTTCGATTACTTTACCCTCGATGCGGGTGTGGTTGTGGGGCATCAACAACATGCCGTGAACCACATCAACATCATCGGACAGTTGGCTGCAACTCCTGTGATGGAGCGTCGGGGCATGCTGTCGCGCTTCGGTGTTTATCAGCATTTCAATTACGAACATACCAATGGACGCAACGGAGGCTTGCCCCCTTACCAGCTTTCCGAAGCAGCCAGCATCGGAGTGGGGTGGCTTTGTAGGGCTCCTTCCATCCATCAAAACCTGCAATTTGATCAATCTTTCTTCCTCAATGGTATGTTGTTGGGCGGACTTTGGAGCGATTATACCGACAATCCCTTTCACAAATCCTACAACATGGGCAGCGGCTTCACCGCCCTGTCACGCACGCAATTCTCGTTGGGTCACCGCTTTTCTTTCTCTCTGGATGCCCGCTTTTTCAGAATGTACAGTTGGCGTGGCTACGAAGATGTGCCAGCAGACACGCCATACGAAACCTTCAGCGCACAAGGCGAGCGCAACCAATCATCCGTATGGGTGTTACGCCCCATCTTGAAGTTGCCCATTTGGAAACAATGGGGATGTCTTTTTTCGGGAGCTTATTATCATCGTGATACCCACTATACCTATCGAAACGATGCTACTGCCCGTACATACGAAGTGAGATTGGGCCTGCTTTATCAGTTAAAGTAGTACAAACTTCGCCCTTCCTCGCCCTGTTTACTTGTGTTTTGGTTTGGTTGTGTCACGCCAACTTCTTATCTTTGCAGATACATACGTAAATCATCAACAATCAATACGCATACCATTATGAAAAAATTATTTTGTACACTGGCCCTTGCTGCTTTTGCAACAGTCAGCATGTTTGCAGGTTCAAAAGTCATTGCTCACCGTGGTTACTGGACCACACCAGGCTCGGCTCAAAACTCAAGGACATCGCTCCAGAAGGCACTCGACTTGAATGTCTATGGCTCTGAAATAGATGTATGGCTCACTACCGATGGAAAACTCATGGTGAATCATGACAATGATTTCAATGGTGTGGTACTTGAAAAAGCTTCTTACAAGGATTGTAAGAACCTAACACTAAAGAATGGCGAGAAAATGCCACAGCTGAAGGACTTGTTGAAGATGATGAAAAAGACCAAAAGCAAAACCAAACTCATCATTGAAATCAAGACCCATTCAACGTTAGAAGCCAACAAACGCGCTGCCCAAGCAACGGTGAAAGCCGTGAAGAAATATGGGGTTGAGAACCAAGTAGAATACATTGCATTCAGTCATGACGTGTGTTTGGAATTGGTGCGTCTGGACAAGCAGGCCAAAGTAGCTTATCTTTCGGGCAACAAAACACCGGCTCAGCTTCATCAGGATGGCATCACAGGCATTGATTACCATATCAGTGTTCTGCGCAAGCATCCCGAATGGATTAAAGAGGCGCACGACCTGGGCATGACGGTTAACGTGTGGACTGTTAGTGACAAGGCTGGTATTGAAGAAATGAATAAGGCTGGGGTGGATTGCATCACCACCAACGAACCCGTATTGGCCATCGAGTTGACGCGATGATGAGGCTGATGGACAGAAAAAATCCATCTCATCGTTAACAGAACATCCACTCATAGCATGCGAAAAATCATCTTATTGCTTGTCTTGGCCACCACTTTTTCCGTGGCTCAAGACAAGCAAAAACTTAGTAAAACGGCACAGTCGCTCGAGCGTCGGGGCTATGTCAACGTGCAACAACTCGACAAGACCATCCAGGTATCCTTGATGTACGCCCGCGCAGACAACTTCACTGGCAGCGTGTTGTACGACGATTTGCGAGAAGCCTACCTCCATCCGCGCGCAGCTCAGGCACTGGTTAAGGCGCAAAAGCGGCTCAAGGAGTTGCGTCCTGACCTTCGATTGAAGATTTATGACGCTGCCCGTCCCATGTCCATTCAGCAAAAAATGTGGGATAAGGTGAAGCATACCTCCAAATATTTCTATGTGTCCAATCCCGCACGCGGTGGTGGTTTGCACAATTATGGACTGGCTGTCGACCTCACGCTGTGCAACCTGAAGGGCGATACCCTCGACATGGGCACCAAGATTGACTATATGGGAGCTGCGGCTCACATTGACAACGAAGCCCAACTGGTGGCGCAGAAGCGCATCAGTGCGCAGGCTCGCAAGAACCGTCAGCTGCTTCGTGACGTGATGACCTACGCTGGTTTCAAACCCTTGCGTACCGAATGGTGGCATTTCAACTTTCGTTCACGGGCACAGGCAAAGCGTTATTACCAGGTGATTAAGTAGCCTACTGGCTACTTTTTTTATTTTATTTCCGATGAAAAGATGGGTATGATGAACGAAGCAACCGCAGCATTCATTCGCCGGCACGCCGAAGATGATGTGCGACAGCTGGCTCTCAAGGGTGATCAACATCTGGGTGTGGACATGCCTTTGGCCTTGCAACAGATTGCGGGGCGACAGACTGCCCGACAAAAACTGCCGTCTTGGGCGGCCATAGACGAACTGTTGTACCCGCCCCACCTGTCCATGGAGCAATGTTCTTCCGAGCAAACGGCGCGCTACAAGACGCAGTTGGCCGCGCGGCTCTGTGCCGATTTCGTTCATGGATCACGGTTGGACGACTCGAAGAAAGCCCACCTGCCCCATGAAACAGAGCCATCTTTGGTCGATTTGACAGGCGGTTTTGGAGTTGATTTCTCCTTCATGGCCCGTCAATTCGAGCGTTGTGTCTACGTAGAACGGCAACAAGCGTTGTGCGAGATGGCTCAACACAATTTCTCCCTCTTAGGTTTGCAACAGGCAGAAGTGGTGTGTGCCGATGGAGTGGATTATCTACGGCGGATGAGCCACGCCACGGTGATTTACCTGGACCCTGCCCGTCGTGATCGACAGGACGGCAAGACGGTGGCCATCAGCGACTGCACACCTGATTTGTTGAGCCTGAAAGAAGAGTTGACGGATAAGAGTCTTTTTGTCATGGTGAAGCTCTCTCCGATGCTCGACTGGCATCAAGCCGTGGCTCAACTCGAGACTGATGGGGTGAAGGTGTGCGAGATACATGTCCTGTCGGTGAGAAACGAGTGCAAAGAACTGCTCTTTGTCTTGAGCAAGCAACGGTATAAGCCGCTCACCCTCCATTGCGTGAACGATGACCAGGTCTTTGTCTGTTCGGCCGACGAACCATCTGTGGTACTGCCTCCTTATGTAAGTCCCGAAGAAATGCGGCCGGGTCTGTTTCTCTACGAGCCTCATGCGTCAATCATGAAGGCCGGTTGTTTCTCGGCCTTGAGTGCCCAAATGGGCGTTCAGAAGATAGCACCCAACTCGCATCTTTTTATCTCTGACCGTGACCTCCCGGCGTTTCCTGGACG
Source organism: Prevotellaceae bacterium (assembly GCA_028726625.1). GTDB lineage: Bacteria > Bacteroidota > Bacteroidia > Bacteroidales > Bacteroidaceae > Prevotella. The sequence goes on from JAQYPT010000048.1 coordinate 139,037, forward strand.
GAAGTTCCGCATCCAAGCCTTCTCTTCGATGAACAAAAAAGAACTAAAGTCAGTACTTCGCGACGTGCGCCAGGCCAACATCACCACCCGCAACTTTCCCCTTTCAGTGGCCGAGTTACGCAAACGGCTCAAGCTGAAGGATGGGGGAGCGGTTTATATTTTCGCTACCACGCAGGCAGATGGGCGGCATGTTCTGTTGATTTGCGGCAAGTAATCGGTAACATTGACATCATCCGCTGATGCGTAAGATGGTCGACAATCTGCTGTTTGATATGTGCGCACCGGTTGATGATGAGCTTGTTTGATATCGCCGTCATGGAAATGTATATTATTGATAAACAGACGTTTATATCTTTTTCTCGCTATTTGATAGAATACTCGAAAACACTTGCCCGCCAAACTCAATGACTTTGGGTGCCAAACTCAATGACTTTGGCTGCTAAACTCAATGCAATTGCCCACCAAACTCAATGCAATTGAAATGATTATTCGTTGGGGCGTGATTCTCACTGTCATGCTCACACCCCGCGAGCGGTTAAAAAATGTAGGCGTTTTATTTTGAAAATAGGCCAAATAAGCGTAACTTTGCAAGCCTATATTGCATACAATCTTATTAAAAAGAATGCCATCTGTACAAATTAAGAAGGTCGAGTCGCTGCGCGATTTAAGAACGTTCGTTGACTTTCATTACGACCTTTACGAGGGAGACCCATACGATGTTCCGAATCTTTTCATGGACGATATGAACACCTTGCGTAAAGATAAGAACGCCGCATTTGAGTTTTGTGAGGCAGAATATTATATTGCGTACAAACAAGGTAAAGTAGTAGGGCGCGTAGCAGCCATCATTAACCATCGAGCCAATGAAAAATGGAAAACGAAGCATGTGCGGTTTGGCTGGATTGACTTCATAGACGACCTGGAGGTGTCTCGCGCCTTGTTCGATCAAGTGGCTGCCTATGGCCGCTCAAAAGGCATGACCGAGATGGTGGGTCCATTGGGTTTCACCGACATGGACCCTGAAGGAATGCTCACGTGGGGCTTTGATAAGCTCAGCACGATGATCACTATTTACAACTATCCTTACTACCCACAGCATTTAGAGAAGTTGGGCGGATGGGAAGTTGACCAGAATTATGTGGAATATTTCTTTGACGTTCCGAAGGAAATCCCCGAAAAATATGCGAAGATAGCCGAGGTTGTAGAATCGCGTTACAACCTGCACATCAAGAAACTGACTCGAAGGGAAGTGAAAAAGACCGATTATGGACGCAAGGTTTTTGACATCATCAACGAGACGTACAAAGACCTTTATGGCTATTCTGAACTCAGTGAGAAACAGATTGATCACTATGTGAACATGTATCTTCGCTTCGCCGATTTGAACATGATTACGCTCATTGAGGATTGGAATAAGGACAGGAAGCTCATTGGCGTGGGCATTTCAATTCCATCCCTGTCGTATGCCTTGCAAAAATGCCGTAGAGGCCGCTTGCTTCCATGGGGCTGGTGGCACCTGTTGCGGGCCATCAAGTTTCAAAAGACAGGAGGTGGCGGCGACTTGCTGCTGCTGGGTGTGCTGCCAGAGTATCGATCCAAGGGTGCCAACGCCTTGTTGTTCACCGACCTGATACCCGTGTTTAACAAGTATGGGTTTACTTGGGCCGAGAGTCAGGTTGAGCTGGAAACCAATGAAGGCGTGCAAAGTCAGTGGGGACCGCTAAAGCCCACCAATCATAAGCGTCGCAGCTGTTTCAAAAAGAAGATTTGATTCTTGCCCACGGTCACATCGGGTAAGTAGATTCTTTTTGGGGCTTCAGACGCTCTTTCGTGCGTGACGATGGCGTGTAGAGCGTGCTGGTATGGTGGAAACCATTCCATACGGCACAGCTGAAAACGAACAACAACCAATAGACCGATGACTGATAAAAACAAGCAAGAATTGCAATCAACGAATCATAACAATATGGCTTCTGCTCCGATTGGGGCAGAAGAAACCGTTTCTTATACAGATGACAACATCCGACACCTGTCGGATATGGAGCATGTGCGTACCCGTCCGGGCATGTACATCGGCCGATTGGGCGATGGCAACTTACCAGAGGATGGCATCTATGTGCTGTTGAAGGAAGTGATTGACAATTCCATCGACGAGTTTAAGATGAAGTCAGGCGACCGAATCGAGATTGACGTGGAAGACAACCTGCGCGTCAGCGTGCGCGATTACGGTCGTGGTATTCCGCAAGGCAAACTGGTAGAGGCGGTGAGCATGCTGAATACAGGTGGAAAATACGATTCGAAAGCGTTTAAGAAGAGTGTGGGATTGAACGGTGTGGGCCTCAAAGCCGTGAATGCTTTGAGTGCACATTTCGAGGTGAAGTCGTACAGAGAAGGAAAAGTTCGCTCCATCACGTTTGAAAAAGGTGAGCTTAAGACCGATCAGACCGATAAAACGCAGGATGAAACGGGTACCTATGTGTATTTTGAACCCGACAACACGCTGTTCAAGAACTACTCGTTCCACGATGATATCGTGGAAAACATGCTGCGCAACTATACCTATCTGAATGCCGGGCTCACCATCATGTACAACGGACGGCGCATCAAAAGCCGTAACGGGTTGGAAGATTTGCTCAACGACAACATGACAACGGACGGATTGTACCCTATTGTTCATGTGGTTGGCGATGACATCGAGATTGCCTTCACGCATACGAATCAGTACGGAGAAGAATACCACTCGTTTGTCAACGGGCAACATACCACACAGGGAGGCACGCATCAAAGTGCTTTCAAGGAGCATATCGCCAAGACCATCAAAGAGTTTTACGACAAAAACTACGAGTACACCGACATTCGAAACGGCCTTGTGGCGGCCGTAGCCATCAACGTGGAAGAGCCTGTTTTCGAGAGTCAGACCAAGATTAAACTGGGGTCGACGCTTATGGCACCAGGTGGTGAGACCATCAACAAGTACGTTGGCGATTTCATCAAGCGTGAGGTGGATAACTACCTGCACATTCACAAGGAAGATTGTGCGGACGTGCTAGAGGCTAAGATCAAGGCCAGCGAGCACGAACGCAAAGCTATGGCGGGGGTAACGAAGCTCGCCAGAGAGCGTGCCAAGAAGGCCAACCTGCACAATAAGAAGTTGCGTGACTGCCGAATTCATTTCAGTGATGAGAAAAACGACCGCAAGGAGGAGAGTTGTATCTTTATAACCGAGGGCGATTCGGCCAGCGGCAGCATCACCAAGAGCAGGGATGTGAACACACAAGCGGTGTTCTCGTTGCGGGGAAAACCACTCAATTCGTATGGATTGACCAAGAAAGTGGTGTACGAAAACGAAGAGTTCAACCTCTTGCAGGCGGCTCTCGACATTGAAGATGGCTTGGACACGCTGCGCTACAACAAGGTGATTGTCGCCACGGATGCCGATGTTGATGGCATGCACATCCGTCTGTTGATTATCACTTTCTTTCTACAGTTCTTTCCTGAGCTTATCAAGAAGGGGCATGTGTATGTGTTGCAGACGCCTCTTTTCCGTGTGCGTAACCGCAGAACGAAGATTAAAAATAAGCAAGTGATAGCAGATGCGGATGCCAGTCGTGACAAAAAAGAGCGAAAGAGCGATTTCATCACCCGCTACTGTTATAGTGATGAAGAGCGACAAGAAGCGATTAAGGATCTTGGACCCGAGCCTGAAATCACCCGATTCAAAGGATTGGGAGAGATATCTCCTGACGAATTCGTCCATTTCATCGGTCCCGATATGCGACTGGAACAAGTGACACTGCACAAAAACGACCAGGTACAAAAACTTTTGGAGTATTACATGGGCAAGAATACCATGGAACGACAAAACTTTATCATCGATAATCTGGTGGTCGAGGAAGACCTTCCGGAAGACGAACTCAAACCAATTGACTGACAATCTTTGTCATTTAGACGGAGAATCGATGTCTTTGGGGCGAACAATTCTTTTATATAAAATCAAACAAATGAGACGACTCGTTGCTTCATGTTGGGCACTATTGATAGTTTATTCAGTATCCGCTCAAATCAATATCAATTTTGGGAAAGATTCACCTCTTCGCAAGTTGCAAATTGCGGAGATGGCCATCAACAACCTTTATGTTGATACGGTGAACGAAGATAAACTGGTTGAAGATGCTATTCGTGGCATGTTGGAGAAGTTGGACCCACACTCTTCTTATACAACGGCGAAAGAAACCAAGGCCATGACTGAATCTTTGCAGGGATCTTTTGAAGGTATTGGCATTCAATTCAACATGATGCAAGACACACTCATGGTCATTCAGACCATTACCAATGGTCCGTCGGAGAAAGTGGGCATATTGGCTGGCGACCGAATCGTGAGCGTTAACGACAGTAGCATTGCGGGTGTCAAGATGGCACGCGAAGAGATTATGCGGCGGTTGCGTGGAAAGAAAGGAACAAAAGTAAAGTTGGGCATCCTTCGTAAGGGCATTGGGGAGCGGCTTTACTTTACAGTAGTGCGCGATAAGATACCCATGAAAACCGTTGATGCCAGTTACATGCTCCGTCCCCAATTAGGCTATGTGCGCATAGGGAGCTTCGGTGCGACCACTTATGATGAGTTTATGGCCTGTATCACCGCACTGAAAAAACAGGGAATGCGTGACCTTGTCTTGGATTTGCAGGACAACGGAGGTGGCTATTTGCAAGCTGCGGTGAAGATTGCCAATGAGTTTTTGCAGCGCAACGACTTGATTGTTTATACCAAAGGACGACGCGCAGAGCGTATAGAATATACGGCACACGGGAACGGTAGTTTGCTTTCGGGCAAGGTGATGGTGCTGGTGAATGAGTTTTCAGCATCTGCTGCCGAGATTGTCACAGGTGCTATCCAGGACCAAGACAGAGGACAAGTGGTTGGACGACGTTCGTTTGGGAAGGGTTTGGTGCAGCGTCCAATCGAATTTCCTGATGGAAGTATGATGCGACTCACCATCGCTCACTACTATACGCCATCGGGACGTTGTATCCAGAAGCCATATACTAAGGGTGATAACGAAAGCTATGCCCGTGAATTGGATACTCGTTTCAAGCATGGAGAGCTGTATAGTGCCGACAGTATTCATTTCGCTGACTCGCTGAAGTATAAGACCTTACGCCTCAAACGAACGGTATATGGCGGTGGAGGCATCATGCCTGATTACTTTGTTCCACTCGACACGACCAAATTCACACCATATCATCGGCAGTTGGCAGCTAAGGGAATCATCATTACAGAGAACCTTAAGTATGTTGATCAACACCGTAAACAGCTGCAAAAACAATATCCTACCTTCGCAAAGTTTGTGCGTGAGTTTGACGTTCCGCAGCAGTTGGTGGACGCAGTGATTCGCTCTGGTGAGAAAGAAAAGGTGAAACCGAAGGATCAGGAGGAATTACAAACGACCTTACCCGCTGTGAAAAACCAACTCAAAGCATTGGTTGCACGCGATTTGTGGGACATGAATGAGTATTTCCAGATTATCAATGAGACCAATGATATTGTTCTCAAAGCCGTTGAACTGATGAATTAAGGCGAAGACGGGACAAGTCATAATATACCTTGTGATATCTCCTCAATGGCGAGTGTCTTATTGTTTGCAACCACTAATAGCAGCAAAGTGAGTGCTTGCTCATGACACTAATAGACTTTGGTGTCATCGCCAGCGTTGAATATTCATGGACTTTACGGGGGAATGATGCAGGTTTTGGAACGATCCTTAGCACCGTTGTTTGCTGGTCATGATACTCAGAACCATCTCATCAGTCGTGCCCATGGCATCCTTGCCAATGCTGGTGAGGTTGCGTATCGAGCGATCCACGTCCTCGTCGATGATGCCTTCTGCCGACGTTACATGCTTGTTTTCCATCGATAGCAGAGCCGAAAGCACCGCAGTGCTGACACCTGAGCTGATTTTCAGCGAGCAACTGGGCTTGGCTCCGTCGCAAATCATGCCGGTAAGGTTGGCAATCATGTTCTTGATGGCATGACAGATGTGGGCATAGTCGCCGCCCATGAGGTAGGTGATGCCGCAGCTTGAGCCGATGCTGGCCACCACACAGCCGCACAGAGCCGACAGTTTGCCCAGGCTCTGCTTGATATAAATGGCCGATAGATGACTGAGCGTCAGGGCGCGAATAAGCTCTTCTTCCGTATTCTCGTTTTCCATGGCGTACACCACCACTGGGTTTGTGGCGCAGATACCCTGGTTTCCCGACCCACTATTGCTCATCACCGGTATCATGGCCCCACCCATTCGAGCGTCGCAGGCCAATGCTGTCTTGGCGATGATGTGCGAGTAGATGCTGTTACCAAATATCCCTCGGCTCAATGGGCGATCCATTGTCTTGCCCAAGCAGTGTCCGTAGTTGCCCTTCAGCGACTGATTGGCAGCATTCATGTTATACTCTTTTGTTTTCAGCATGAACCTGATTTCGTCGATGGGGGTGGTGGTGGCGAAGTCGTAGACCATCCGGAACGAAAGCTGTATGCCGTTCTCCTCCGGTTCATCTTGCTTCCTCAGGCCTTTGTCGAGCAGGATTTCCCCATTTTTGCATAGGTGGATAAAGTTGGTATGCGCACCTGCGATGATGGCTTTTGCCGTTTGATTGTTTGCTTGGCATGTCACCTCGATGTACAGTTTCTCGGTAATTCCCTGTTTGAGTTGGATGTCTATGCGTTTTTCCTCTATGTATTTCTTCGCTTCTTCCAGCGTCTGAGGCGTGAGATCCTTGATTACTTCCAACTGATATTCACTCTTTCCTACAATGCTGCCCAAGGCAATGGCGATGGGTAGTCCTATCATTCCGGTTCCTGGAATGCCCACACCCATGGCGTTTTTCAGGATGTTTGAACTCAGTAGGGCGGTTATTTTCTCGGGCCGACAGCCCAACATCTCCGTCGCTTTGGCCGTACATAGCGCCACAGCCATGGGTTCTGTGCATCCAACGGCAGGCACTACTTCCTGGTGGATGAGCTGTATGATTTGTTTTCGGATATGTTCTTCAAGCATGGTTTTGTAGATTCAAATGGTTTTTATATCGTGGTTTGTTTGTATGTAAGATAGCTTTACCTGTTCAAAGCACGCTGCCTTGCCGCGCAGCACAGCCTGTATCGCGTGGCAAGGGCGTGCAAGGTCAGTCGCGATTGCGATAAGCCTCCAGTCCTTTCTTCAAGAAATCGAGGTACGCCGACACATCTTCTTTATAGCTGTATGAGCCAGTCAGCGGTTTTCCTGCATTGTCCAGTGGCACATAGAAGGGCTGCGTGTTGGCACCAAATTTACTACTTTGCAGGTAACTCCACTTGTCGCCAACGGTGCGAAGTGTGCGCTTTTTGCCGTTGTCCATCACTTCTATCTGTTCTTTCAACGGCGTTTTGTCGTCCACGAACAAGGAGATGAGCACATAATCTTTTGTCAGTACCTCCGCAACCGATGGATCTGTCCACACTGCCGCTTCCATCTTTCGGCAGTTGACGCAACCAAAGCCGGTGAAATCGATGAAAGCAGGCTTGCCTTGAGCTTTGGCGGCAGCCATTCCTTCTTCATAATTGGTATAGGCGGCGTGAACCTCTTTGTTGTTCAGGTTAAAGTCTTGTGTGCTGATTGGGGGTGCGAAAGCACTCACGGCCTTAACAGGTGCGCCCCAAAGACCAGGCACCATGTACACCGTGAAGGCCAGCGAAATCATGCCCAGCATGATGCATACCACCGGCATGGGTTTGCTCTCACCGCCCACCATGTCGCTTTGGAACTTGAGATGTCCGATGAGATAAAGTCCCAACATGCCGAAAATGACAATCCACAGCGACAAGAACACCTCACGATCGAGGATGTGCCAGCCGTATGCAAGGTCGGCTACGGAGAGGAACTTTAAGGCGAAGGCCAGTTCGATGAAGCCCAATACCACCTTGATGGTGTTCATCCAAGAGCCCGATTTCGGCGCTTGCTTCAGCCAAGAAGGGAACAGAGCGAAGAGTGTGAACGGCAATGCCAGTGCCAAGGCGAAGCCAAACATCCCGATGGCAGGCCCCACCCAGTTGCCCGACGTGGCGGCTTGTACCAGCAAGAAACCAACGATGGGTGCGGTACAAGAGAAAGATACCAGCACCAGCGTGAAGGCCATCAGGAAGATAGAGAGCAATCCGGTGGTGGAAGAGGCCTTGCTGTCCATCTTGTTTCCCCATGACTCAGGCAGCCGCAGCTCGAACCATCCGAAGAAAGAGAGTGCAAACACCACAAGCAGCAGGAAGAAGAAGATGTTGAAAACCGCACTGGTTGCCAGTTCGTTGAGCTTGTGTGGATCAGTAAAAGCCGTCACAAGCAGTCCCAGCGATAGGAATATCACGATGATGGCCAAGCCGTAGGTAATGGCATCGCGCATGCCTTTGGCCTTGTCCTTGGTGCGTTTGAGGAAGAAACTTACCGTCATGGGGATGATGGGCCATACGCAGGGCGTGAACAACGCCAGCAATCCGCCGGCAAACCCCATCAGGAACAGAAACCACAATGATCCGTTCTGCTCGCTGCGACCATCCTGTTGTTGCAATTCTTGGATGACAGGTTGCCACAAATCGGTGCTGGCAGCCACCCTGCCGGTATCCACCGATGCGGGAAGCAGCGTGTCGGCAGCCATGCTCTGCACGGAGTCCGGGACGAGGGATGAAGGCGAATCTCCATCTTTCGCCTCTTTTTCAGTCGGTTCCTGCGGTGTTGTTGCAGCCTCAACGGCCGGCGATTTCCCGGCTTTCTTGTAGGCTACTTCTTGCGGTGGCATGCACGTTTGGTCGTTGCATGCGCCATATTCCAAATAAGCATCAATGGTATAATTGGGTTTGGTGAACCTTACTTTCTGGACAAACTGCGCCTTATGCTCAAAAAAGCGCAGCTTCATGCCAAACAGGTTGTCCATCTTCGAGATTTCGTTGCCGCGCGCCACCAGGCCGCCCACTTTCTCTACGCCGTCCATTTTGTTGACATGGAAAGAGGCTTCGATAGGCCCACTGCTGCCAAGGTTCACGGAATAGACGTGCCATCCCTGTTCAATATCAAGGTTGAAGACAATTTCTCCTTCAGCAGTTTTGCCCGTTTTGAGTTGTGCGGATGATTGTATGGGGTCTACAATCTGTGCTTGGGTGAATAGCGTTGTCAACGACAACAATGCCAGCACTAAATACTTTTTCATGTTAATTGATGTTTATGGTTGTAATAGCAATATTATATATACAGAAAGTCACATGCCATTACCACAGCCCATTCATGTTTTTGTTACTTTTACAGGGCTGTAGATGCAAGCACTTTCACGGCTTGTCCGACTTATAAAGTCGGCCTTGTCTGCAAAAATATATAATTCTGTTGACACGGACAAACGCAGAAGTGAAAAAAAATTGTTTGAGAATGCGAATTTTCTCGCAATTCCCTGCAGCCGCAGTCATCATTGCTGTAAGAATGACACCTTTAGCACGAAGAAGGTTTAGTGTGATGAATTATCTTGACAACGAATGCGCTCATGCTTGGCTTGTCAATCAACAATCCCGCTTCTTGTTTCAAATTCGCCCAAAATAAGCAAGTTTTCTATTCCGCTGTTATACAGAAAGTTACACTTATCCGTCGCTGTTGTTGCTTCAATTTCTGGGCCGTTAACGAGTAAAAGCATTGCTTTTGGTCACCAATAGCTATGCTTTTAGCCTGCAATGGCAGTCCTATTGACCGCCAAAAGGATGCTTTTCATCACATCATCGCGTTGTTATTGGGTCGAAATATGATTTTTTCCGCTCCATCAACGCCTTGTTTGCATCCCGTTTGCCTAGTGATTTTTTCTAGATTGAAAGTTTTTGAAGGCCGTTTTAGGGGCGTTTTCTTTAAAAAATATTGTACATATTTTATATAATAAGACATGCGCAATTTCTTATTGCCTTAGATATCGTGGTTCACAGTTAGATTGTATGAGTGGGCTGCAACTTCGTCGTTGAATTGGAGCAAAGTGACTGCCAGCACCTTACTTTATCAAACTAAATCAATAAAAAAATAAAAATTTTTTGTGGATATAAAGATTATGTACTACCTTTGCAACGTATAAAAATGCGGCAATAGCTCAGTTGGTAGAGCACAACCTTGCCAAGGTTGGGGTCGCGAGTTCGAGTCTCGTTTGCCGCTCATTTTAATATTTGTTCAGGCTGCTGTAGTCAGGTTGGTGCAACATGAAAACTTTTTCAGTGGACAAACCTGGTAGTTATAGGCGGTTTTGGCTGATTGCCGCAATGGTGGAATTGGTAGACACGAGGGACTTAAAATCCCTTGGCCAGTAATGGCTGTGCGGGTTCGAGTCCCGCTCGCGGCACACTAAAACAAAAAATGATTACTATGCGCAAAAATCTCATCTTTATTTTATCAGTTTGCTCTGTATTGGCATTCACCTCATGTTCTAAAATGGGGCCGTTGTCAGCAAGCAATTTCACGGTTACACCAAACCCGTTGGAAACAAAAGGCGGTCAGGTTCCAGCTACCATCAACGGTGCTTTTCCTGAAAAATATATGAAGAAAAACGCCGTTGTGACCGTGATTCCCGAATTAAGATATGGAAACGGGCAGGTTGCCAAAGGGGCAGGCTCTACGTTCCAAGGCGAGAAAGTGCTGGGAAACGATCAGATGATTTCTTATCGTTTGGGCGGTCGTTACACCATGAAGACGGCGTTTGATTTCGTACCCGCTATGCAGAAAAGCGACATGTACCTTACTTTCAGCGCTCGCCGAGGTAATAAGAAAATCAATATACCAGCCGTGAAGGTGGCCGAAGGCGTGGTTGCTACGTCTGAATTGTACAAGCAACTGCTGCTGAGTGACGGCGGTTGCATCGCTCCCGATTCATTCCAGCGTGTCAATGCGCGGAAGCAAGAGGCCAACATCAAGTTCTTGGTGAACCAAGCCAACTTGCGCCGGAGCGAATTGAAGAACAACTCTGTTCAGGAGTTCGTTGCCATGTTGAAGCGTATCAACGCCGATCGCGAGAAATTGAACATCCGCAACGTTGAGGTTCAGGCTTATGCATCACCGGAAGGTGGATTCAGCTTCAACGACAAGTTGGCCGGCAAGCGCCAGAATACTTCAGAGGCTTACGTTAAATCGCAGCTGAAGCAGACGGGCGTGGCCACTGGCATTGACGCTCACTACACCGCACAAGACTGGGATGGCTTCCAGAAATTGGTTCACGCCAGCAATATTCAAGACAAGGATGTTATCCTGCGCGTGCTGTCCATGTACAAAGACCCCGAACAGAGAGAGCAGCAGATTCGTAACATGAGTGAGGCCTTCCGCGAGTTGGCAGACGGCATTTTACCTGAGTTGCGTCGTTCTCGTCTGATCATTAATTATGAGACCATCGGCAGAAGTGATGAGCAAATCAAGGCACAGTATGCCACCGATGCCACCAAACTCAGCGTAGATGAAATGCTCTATTATGCCACTTTGGAAGACAACATCGCCAAGAAGGAAGAAATCTACAAGCGCACGGCAGAATATTATGACAAAGACTATCGGGCTATGAACAACCTGGCAACCTTGGCATTCATGAAGGGTGACGAGATGGAAGCCACCCGTCATCTTGAGCGTGCTTTGCGTGTCAATCCGCAAGCTCCTGAGGCTTTGGCTAATCTGGGTATCATGGAACTGGTTAACGGCAACGTGAAAGAGGCCGAGACCAGCATAGCAAAGGCGCTGGGCGAACAGAATATAAACGTGGCTATCGGTAGTTTGAATCTGGCAAAGGGCAATTTTGCACAAGCAGAGAAAGACTTCGAAAATGTTAACAGCAACAGTGCGGCCCTTGCACAGTTGATGAACAAGAACTATGCCGCAGCAGCTGCAACGCTGGACAAGGTAGCTAACCCCAATGCTTTGACCGACTATTTGCACGCCATCGTGGCTGCACGCCGTGGTAACAAGTTTGCTGCAGAATCTTATTTGAAAGAGGCTTTGAAAAAAGACCCCTCATTAAAGACATACGCTGACAACGATTTAGAATTGTCTATCTTGAGATAAGGCAACTGTTTGCTATGAAGCATATTGCCTATTTCTTTTGGCTCACCTTGGTTTTGATGTCGTGCGGTACCGACAGTCATCATTTTAAACTCGATGGCCGGCTGCTGCATCTCAACCAAGGTGAGTTTTACGTTTACAGTCCCGATGGCATCATCGGTGGCATGGACACTGTCAAGGTGACGGGAGGGCGGTTCACATACGAGATTCCTTGCGAGAAATCTGGAACGTTGCTCATCGTGTTTCCCAACTTTTCAGAACATCCCGTCTTTGCTGTACCTGGTAAAAAGGTAGAGGTGAAGGGGGATGCTTCGCATTTGAAGGAACTGGAAGTGAAAGGAACGGATGACAACGAGCTGATGTCTAAGTTCAAGAAGAAGATTGCCAACGCATCTCCTCCGGAGGTGTTGAAATACGCAGAACAGTTTGTGAACGACCATCCCAGCTCGGATGTGGGCAGGTATCTTGTTTCCAAGTACTTCCTCAGAACGCCAAAGCCCAACTACCCCAAGGCTAAACAGTTGGTGGACGTGATGGTGAAGAAGCAGCCCAAGAATGGAGCTTTGAGCCGGTTGCAACGACAACTCTCGGGAGGAAACGTGGTAGAAGGTGGCCGATTGCCATCCTTCTCGGTGACAGATGTGGACGGAAACGTGGTAACCAGCGCAGCTTTGAGTCAGGCTCCCCTGGCCGTCATCAATGTTTGGACATCGTGGAGTTACGAAAGTCTGGACATACAGCGGCGGCTTAATCAGTTTCAGAAGAAACATGCTGGTCGCCTCAAAGTGGTGGGATTATCGATAGACCCCAGCAAAAAGGCTTGCAAGGAGACGTTGCATCGTGACTCCATCCGCTGGTCGAACATCTGTGATGAGGCGTTGTTCGAGGGCAATCTTGTCCGTCAATTAGGCATTTCATCCATACCTTATAATATCATCTTGAAAAACGGACGCGTAGTAGCATGTGGACTTGACGCTCAGGCTCTCATGAAGAAGTTGGAAGAGTTGATCTAAAGCGACTTATCATGCTGGTTAAAACCTATTGTGCAGCTGTCAACGGAATGGAAGTGACAACTGTGACTATTGAAGTTAGTTTAACGAACGGCATCATGTACCATTTCACCGGACTGGGCGATGAGGCCGTGAAGGAAGGGCGTAGCCGTATTGCTGCCGCCATGCAGTTCAATGGTTACAAGTTTCCGCATGCTGACATCACGGTGAACATGGCACCGGCCGACCTTCGTAAGGAGGGTAGCAGCTTCGATTTGCCCTTGGCGATTGCCATCTTGGCCGCTAATGGCAGCATTGTTTCTGAGGTGCTCGACCAGTATATGATGGTGGGTGAGTTGAGTTTGGATGGTACATTGCAGGCCGTCAAGGGCGCACTTCCCATCGCCATTCGTGCCCGTAAGGAGCATTTTAAGGGGTTGATTGTCCCCAAACAGAATGTGCGTGAGGCCGCGGTTGTCAACAATTTGGAGGTCTACGGCATGGACTCGATGGTGGATGTCGTGCAGTTTTTGACGGGCGCCAAATCGTTTGAACCTACCATCATTGATACCCGAAAAGAGTTTTACGAACACCAATATCGGTTTGACCTTGATTATAGTGATGTTCGAGGACAGGAAAACGTGAAGCGAGCGTTGGAGGTAGCGGCGGCCGGAGGGCACAACCTCATCATGGTGGGACCGCCTGGAAGTGGAAAATCCATGATGGCCAAACGGCTGCCAACCATTCTTCCGCCTCTCACTTTGGCCGAAAGTTTGGAGACAACACAGGTGCACAGCATCGCAGGTAAGCTGGGTGCCGATACGTCATTGATTGCGCAACGCCCATTCCGCGCCCCACATCATACCATCAGTGAGGTGGCATTGGTGGGTGGCGGGTCTACGCCGCAGCCGGGAGAGATTACGTTGGCTCATCATGGCGTGTTGTTCTGTGACGAGCTTCCCGAGTTTAATAAATCCACGTTGGAAGTGTTGCGCCAACCCTTGGAAGACCGAAAAATCACCATCTCGCGCGCGAAGTACACCATTGAATACCCTTGTAGCTTCATGTTTGTAGCGTCGATGAATCCCTGTCCGTGTGGTTATTATGGCGATCCAACGCATACATGCGTCTGTACACCCGGTCAGATTCAGCGGTACCTCAACAAGATTAGCGGTCCATTGCTCGACCGCATCGACATACAATGTGAGATTACGCCCGTTCCTTTCAAGGATATTTCTAAGGCAGCTCCTGGAGAACCCAGTGCTGATATTCGTGAACGCGTCATTGCGGCTCGTGCCATTCAGATTGAAAGGTATAAAGACTGCAAGGGAATTTATTGCAATGCGCAAATGACCGAGCGTATGATTCATCGTTTTGCCGAACCCGATGCCGATGGAATCAACATGCTCCGCATGGCGATGGAACGGCTGAGTTTGTCGGCTCGGGCATATAATAGAATTCTGAAAGTGGCCCGTACCATCGCAGATTTGGAGGGTAGTGAACCTGTCAAGATCGAACATTTGGCTGAGGCCATAGGCTATCGTAGTCTGGACAGAGGCGATTGGGCTGAGCGATAGCGCAGCAAGAGGCGGTTTTAACTACTCCCATTATTTTGCCATCTCTTTGATTTATCGTAATTTTGCATGAAGAAATATTAAAAAACAGCTATACTCATGGAGGAGAAAAATTTTAAGCGAACAACCGTTACGGCCGCTTTGCCATACGCAAACGGTGGAGTTCATATCGGTCATCTGGCTGGCGTTTATGTGCCAGCTGACATCTATGTACGTTATTTGCGCCTGAAAAAAGAAGATGTTATCTTCATCGGTGGCAGCGATGAACACGGGGTGCCTATCACCATCCGTGCCAGGAAAGAGGGAGTAACGCCGCAAGATGTGGTGGACCGCTATCATTCGCTGATTAAAAAGAGCTTCGAGGAGTTCGGAATCAGCTTCGACATCTATTCCCGAACCACCTCAGAAACGCATCACAAGTTGGCTTCTGACTTCTTCAAGAAGTTGTATGAGGATGGGAAACTGTTGGAACAAGAAACCGAACAGTATTATGATGAGGAAGCACATCAGTTCTTGGCTGACCGCTATATCACGGGCGAATGTCCCCATTGTCATCATGAAGGAGCCTATGGCGACCAATGTGAGCATTGCGGCAGCGACCTCTCACCCATGGAATTGATTAATCCGAAGTCGGCTGTCAGTGGTTCAAAACCGGTTATCAAGAAGACCAAAAACTGGTATCTGCCGCTCAACGACTACCAAACATGGCTCAAGAAATGGATTCTCGAGGGTCATCAAGAGTGGCGTTCCAATGTGTATGGACAGTGTAAAAGCTGGTTGGACCTTGACTTGCAGCCTCGTGCCATGACGCGTGACCTTGATTGGGGAATCCCTGTTCCTGTAGAAGGAGCCGAAGGCAAGGTGCTTTACGTCTGGTTCGACGCCCCTATCGGGTACATATCGAATACCAAAGAACTCTGTGAGAGCAATCCTGAACGCTGGGGATCATGGGAAAAATGGTGGAAAGACCAAGATACCCGACTGGTACACTTCATCGGCAAGGATAACATTGTGTTCCATTGTCTGATTTTCCCCACGATGTTGAAAGCCCATGGAGATTACATTTTGCCCGATAACGTGCCAGCTAACGAGTTTCTCAACCTGGAGGATGATAAGATATCTACCTCTCGCAACTGGGCTGTTTGGTTGCACGAGTACTTGGTAGACCTTCCTGGTAAGCAGGATGTGCTGCGCTATGTACTCACGGCCAATGCGCCTGAAACCAAGGATAACAACTTTACTTGGAAAGATTTTCAAGAACGTAACAACTCGGAATTGGTGGCTATCTACGGCAATTTCGTGAACCGAGCATTGCAGTTGACCAAGAAATATTTCGATGGAGTGGTGCCTCCATGTGGAGAATTGCTCGATGTTGACAAGCAAGCGCTTGATGAATTCAAGGATGTGAAGAACAAAGTGGAGGGCTATCTTGATGCGTTCAAGTTCAGAGAGGCGCAGAAAGAAGCCATGAACCTGGCCAGAATCGGCAACAAATACATGACCGAATGTGAGCCATGGAAGGTTTGGAAGACCGATCCTGAGCGTGTGAAAACCGTTTTGTACATCTCATTACAGTTGGTTGCCAACCTCGCTATCGCGTTCGAACCATTCTTGCCGTTCTCTTCAGAGAAGCTTCGTCGCCTCATTAAGATGGATACTTGCGACTGGAATTTGTTGGGGAACCATGATTTGTTGAAGGCTGGTCACCAGTTGGCTGAACCTGAATTGCTTTTTGAAAAGATAGAAGACGAGACCATTGAGCTGCAACTTAAAAAGTTGGAAGATACAAAGAAGGCCAATGCCGCTGCCGCCTACACGGCTAAACCCATCAAACCGACGATTGATTTCGCTGATTTTGAGAAGTTGGACATCCGTGTTGGACATATCAAACACTGTGAGCGTGTGAAGAAAGCCAATAAGTTGCTGAAGTTTACCATCGATGATGGTTCGGGTAAAGACCGTACCATTGTCAGCGGTATTGCTAAGTTCTATGAGCCAGAAAGCCTCATTGGTAAGGATGTTTGCTTCATTGCCAACCTGGCACCGCGTAAGTTGATGGGCATAGAGAGCCAAGGTATGATACTTTCTGCCGAGGACTTTGACGGTTCGCTCAGTGTCACGGCCCTCGAACATCCTGTCAAACCAGGTAGTCAGGTGATGTAGGAATCCATTCAAAGACAGGGATTATAGGGATAAGCCTCCATCCGTTGCCACTCGTTTGACAACATTTCGTTGAGCTTGAAAATAGTTTTTAAATCATGGAGCAGCTATTGCATTATTGTTGGAAGCATCGTCTGTTTCCATTACGGCAACTCACTACCACCGACAACCAAGCGTTGGAAGTGATAGATGTGGGGCTGCATAATGCCAATTCGGGTCCTGATTTTCTCAATGCTAAAGTTAAGATAGGCAACACAGTGTGGGTGGGCAATGTGGAAATACATGTCAAGTCGAGCGACTGGTTTGTGCATCGCCACGAGCAAGATGCGGCTTACAACAATGTGATACTGCATGTTGCGGGTGAAATTGATGGGGAAGTGAAAACCGAGAGCGGTCGTGTTGTGCCACAATTGCGGCTTTCTGTGCCAGCTTCAGTTGCTCAGCATTACGAACAATTGCAAACCATTGACACCTATCCGCCGTGCTACGAGATTATTCCCAACCTGTCCATTTTGACGATTCACACATGGATGTCGGCCTTGCAGACAGAGCGTTTAGAACAAAAAACGCATGACATCGAACGCCGTTTGCAGCAGTGTGACGACGATTGGGAGGCTGCTCTCTTCATGACGTTGGCCCGCAATTATGGCTTTGGCATCAATGGCGAGGCTTTTGAACAGTGGGCAAAATCGATTCCGCTGCATGCTGTAGACCACCATCGTGATGACCTGTTTCAGATAGAAGCGTTTTTTATAGGGCAAGCCGGATTGCTCGAGCGACATCTTATCCCGCAAAAATATCACAAAACAATGGATGAAGAGGGCTATTTTGAACGTCTGCGAACAGAATATCTCTATCTGCAACGAAAGTTCTCGCTACAACCCATCGATGGAAAAATGTGGAGATTCTTGCGATTGCGCCCGCAAAATTTCCCCTACATCCGCATCGCACAGTTGGCCAATCTATACCATTCCCGTCGGTTTGGATTGCGTAATTTGGTGGAAAGTGAGACCCTTGACGACTTAAAAGTAGCGATGAAATCGGCTGTTTCGCCTTATTGGGAAACTCATTATGTATTTGGTTCGGTGAGTAGTAAGAGCGAAAAACGGCTTTCTGAAGCGTCGCTTAACGTTCTTCTCATCAACACCGCCATCCCATTTTTGTTTGCCTACGGTCGGCATGAAGCGTCTGAGTTGCTTTGTGAACAAGCCATTCGTTATCTGGAACAGCTCAAACCAGAGCGAAACCACATTGTCACCATGTGGCAACAGTGTGGCCTCGATGTACAAAATGCAGGCGACACCCAGGCTTTAATCCAACTCAAAACACAATATTGTGACCGGAAAGAATGCCTTAGATGCCGCATTGGGTATGAATATTTAAAAGGAAGGGAATATTGATTCGCCGTTGGTCAGTGGTCTAAAACGGCTGACAAGGCTCAAAAACTCACATTTTTAAGAACTCAAAAACTCACAAACTCAAGAACTCATCAACTCAAAAATGAACTATATTTTCGAGACACGAATGGAGGTTCGCGACTATGAATGCGACATAGAAGGCATCGTGAACAACGCCAATTACCTCCATTACATCGAGCATACGCGCCATTTGTTCCTCCGTTCGTTAGGCCTTAGCTTTGCAAAGATGCACGAACAGGGAATCGATGCCGTGGTGGCTCGCATGAACTTGCAATACAAAACGCCACTCAAGTGCGATGACATATTCATTTCTCGTTTGGCTTTGAAGAAGGAAGGCCTGCGCTACATTTTCCATCAGGACATCTTTCGGGAGCAGGATGATAAGCTATGTTTTAAGAGTAAGGTTGAGTTGGTGTGCCTCATTCATGGCCGTTTGGGGCATAGTGAGGAGTACGACCGCGCGTTTGCTAAATATCTATGAACATGACAGACCCACAAGAACTCATCAACACTATCGCTTTGACGCGCATCAACCATTTTCATCTCACGGGAATGGTTCAGTTGTATCGTAGGTTGGGCTCGGCGACAGCCGTGATAGAGCATCGACATAACATCCGTGAGGTGCTGCCCGATGCGTCGCCTAAGTTGGTGTCATCGCTTCAAAACGTAGACCAATACTTGCGCAGAGCAGAGGAAGAACTCGAGTGGGACGTGTCAAATGGTGTCATGCCGCTTTGCATGAATGACGAAAACTACCCGCTACGGCTTAGGGAATGCGACGATGCACCGTTGATGTTGTTTTACAAAGGGTCGGTCAACCTGAACCAGCGTCGTGTCATCAGCGTTGTGGGAACCCGAAGAAACACCGTCTATGGAGAAGATTTAATTCGTCGGTTCATGGCAGAACTGCGACAGTTGTGTCCACAAGTACTCGTGGTAAGCGGACTCGCTTATGGCGTTGACATCCTCGCTCACCGCCATGCTTTGCAGAATGGATATCCCACTGTGGGTGTTCTGGCTCATGGATTGGATTATCTTTATCCTCCTAGACATCGACAAACAGCCGATGAAATGGTGCAAAAAGGAGGATTGCTTACGGAGTTTCTCACGCAGACCAATGCGGATAAAGTGAACTTTGTGAGAAGAAATCGTATCGTAGCAGGAGTTTCTGATGCATGTATCGTTGTAGAAAGTGCTGCCCACGGAGGTGGTTTAATAACCGCCAGTTTGTCTCGAACCTATAACAGAGAGGTGTTTGCCTTCCCCGGTAACGTGGGTAGTCCCTATAGCGAGGGATGCAACAACTTGATACGAGACAACGTGGCAGGGCTCATCAATCATGCTTATGATTTCGTTAAAAGCATGGGATGGGAAGATGATGCAAGGCTCAGTCGTGCACATCATGAAGGAATTGAGCGACAGTTATTCCCTGATTTATCGACTGAGGAACAGCAAGTTGTTGCCGTGTTGCAAAAAAACAACGACTTGCAAATCAACATGCTGAGTGTTCAGGCGGGCATTCCCATTGCTAAACTCTCTGCCATTCTCTTTACTTTAGAAATGAAAGGCGTGTTGAAAGCCTTACCAGGTGGTATTTACCACTTGCTCATGGGTTGATAGGAATCTGCTCATAGGTTGCCATTGTTCATGGGAATTCTATGTCATGGCCTTTAGCCTTGGCAGCTCAAAATAGATGAAATCAGTAACTTTTTCAGGAAAATGAAGATAGGAAACATAGACTTAGGTGTGCAGCCAATCTTGTTAGCTCCGATGGAAGACGTGACAGACATCGGTTTCAGACAGTTGTGTAAGCGGTTTGGCGTATCCATGGTATATACCGAATTCGTCAGTGCAGAAGCTCTTGTGCGGTCCATTCAAGCCAGTTTGAACAAGTTGACCATTAGTGACACCGAACGACCCGTAGGCATACAAATCTACGGAAGGGACGTTGAGTCTATGGTGGAAGCTGCCAAGATTGTTGAGCAGGCTCATCCTGACGTGATTGACATCAACTTTGGATGTCCCGTTAAGAAGGTGGCAGGCAAAGGTGCGGGCGCAGGTATGCTGCGTAACATACCGCTTTTGTTGGAGATAACCCGAGAAGTGGTCAAAGCTGTGCGTACCCCAGTGACGGTAAAAACACGCTTGGGATGGGATGAAAACAATCTTATTATCACCGAATTGGCCGAACAACTGCAAGTTTGTGGTATTCAAGCGCTGACCATCCACGGCCGCACGCGCAGTCAGATGTATACAGGAAACGCTGATTGGACACTGATAGGCGAGGTAAAAAACAATCCTCGCATCCACATTCCTATCATTGGCAATGGTGACATTACCACGCCCCAGGAAGCCAAACAGGCTTTCGAACGTTTTGGCGTAGATGCCATTATGGTTGGTCGGGCAGCGTTTGGGCAGCCTTGGATCTTTAAAGAAATGCGCGACTATCTGGATGGAAAACCTTACGATGCGTCGCTTGACATCAATAAAAAGATAGACATATTGAAGGAACAGCTGCACATCAATGTGTCACGTATCGATGAATACCGGGGTATCTTGCATACCCGGAGGCATTTGGCAGCCAGTCCCATCTTCAAAGGCATCTCTGATTTCCGACAAACCCGCATCGCCATGTTGCGGGCATCTACCGTTGTAGAACTGGAAAACATTTTGGAAGCGTGCAGAAAACGCTTGGTGCAGGAATTGTAAGTTCTTCGTTTTAGAACATCCCCAATACGCTATCTTTGTCCAAATAGATAGCGATAAGATAATAATTCTTGATTATCTATCTACTCATCGTGCCTGTTCTTCTCTTGATATTCTGATCTGTTCTACAAGGCTATAGGGGTTCGTTCCGTCCCCTCATCCTCTTTTCGTTTTCCTCATTCCATAAATAAAAGCGGCACGACCTCGGTGAGGTTGTGCCGCTCTTGTTAGTGGTTTATTGCTTTGTTCAGCGTTCCATGTCGTTATGCTACAACGACAGCCTCTTCTTCTTGTTCTTTCTTGATTTTGCGTCCCACTACTATGTAAGCGATTGGTGATGCCAAGAAGATAGAACTGAGCGTACCTACGAGGACACCAATAATCATGGCAAAGGCGAAACTGCGAATGCTGTCAGCACCGAGGATGAAGATTGGAACCAACACAATCAATGTAGACACTGAGGTGTTGATGGTACGAGCCAACGTCTGGTTGATAGAATCGTTGAACGTCTTCTGTAAATCTTGTTTTGGATGCAGCTTTAAGTTCTCACGGATACGGTCAAACACCACCACTGAGTCGTTGATGTCGTAACCGATTACCGTTAGGATAGCACCGATAAACGTTTGGTCAATCTCCAAGGAGAAGCCTATCCATCCGTAACATAACGAGAACAAGCCGACCACAATCGTCGTGTCTATAATCAATGCTGCAACCGAACCAATGGAGAAACCAATGTTGCGGAATCGCAGTAAGATATATAGGAAGATACATATCAGTGCAATCACAACGCTCTTGATGGCGTTATTTGTGATGTCCTTAGCGATAGATGGACCCACTTTAGAAGAACTGATGATTGATCCACCTTCGCGGATATCAGGGTTCTTGAATGCTTCTATGCTGGATTGCTTCACAAGTCCTGCTTTCTTCAAAGAGGTGTATAGAATCGTTTCTGCCTGATCATCCATCTGTGGGTCATTGCTTTCCAGATTGTAGTTGGTAGATACGCGGAAAGTTTTCCCATCGGTACCGATGGCAATCACGGTTGTGGTTGCGGGTTTGCCGGCATTCTTACCTACTGTATTTTGGAATGCATTGTTCAAAGCGTTGCGTACCTCTTCCACATGCGTGTTCTTGTCAACCGTGACAACATAGTTGCGTCCACCCGTAAAGTCAATGCTCTGGCTCAGACCACGAACAACAAAGCTGCCGATGCAGATGACGATTGCGATGGCGTAAACCGTGCCACTGGTCTTGAACATGCTCATGAATTTATAGCGTGTGTTCTGCATCATATTCTCTGATATGCCCGTCCAGAACTTGAGGTTCAGCCATTTGTCTTTGTTCAGCTTGTGCTCATAAACCAAACGTGTCAAGAACACGGCACTGAAGAACGAACAAGCCAGACCAATCAACCATGTGGTAGCAAATCCCTGAATGGGTCCCGTACCGAATATCAACAGGATAACACCCGTGATGGCTGATGTCAAGTTGGAGTCGAAGATGGCGCTGAAGGCATTGCTGTAACCAGCTGCTACCGCCTGTTTCATATTCTTTCCTGCTCGCAGTTCCTCTTTGATACGTTCATATATCAGCACGTTGGCGTCGACAGCCGTACCCAACGTAAGCACCATACCGGCAATACCCGACATGGTAAGGGCGGCTTGAAACGACGTTAGAATACCTAAGGTGAAGAATACGTTTACAATCAAGGCGCAGTTGGCGATCATACCTGGGATGAAATTGTACATCACAATCATGTAAATCATCAACAGTACGAAGGCTATCACGAATGAGATGATTCCTTGCTGGATAGACTGTGCACCCAGTGTAGGACCTACCACCTCTTCTTGTACGATGCGTGCAGGTGTAGGCATACGACCCGATTTCAGTGTGTTGGCCAAGTCTTTGGTGTCTTCAATGGTGAAGCTACCCGTGATAGACGATTGTCCGCCGTCAATTTGTCCGTTGATGCGAGGAGAGGTGTACACCAATCCGTCCAATACAATGGCAACAGCTCTACCGATGTTGGCCTTGGTGATGGCCGACCAGCGGCGTGCTCCGTCGGCATTCATGGTCATGGAAACCTCTGGTTTACCTGTCAAGTGGTCAAACTGGTCGGATGCGTCAACAATCACATCGCCTTCCAACGGAGCGCGTCCGGTGGTGGTTGTAATCTTCAAAGCATGCAGTTCGTAATAGTTTTTCACCTGCAATCCATCGGCTGGTTTAGCACTCCAAAGCAGTTTCAAATCAGCAGGAAGAATCTGCTTGGCCAGGTCTGAGTGGATAATTCTGTTTACTTCTGCGGTGTCACGTACACTGGCATAGCCTACGAGGCTCAGTGCGTTGCGCCCCGTGGTGCTCAAGATGGCCAACAATGGGTGCTCTTTCTTGGCGGCAGCAATTTGTTCTTCATTCGAAACTTTTACGTCGCCTTGTTTCTTATCTTTCTTAAGTTGGAACTTAGGATCTGCTTTCTTAACGGCTTTCTCTTCACTGGCTTTCTCAACGGCCTTGGTTGCAGCGGTGTCGGCAGCGACTGTGTCGGTCACATGTGTGTCGCCATTGGCCAGACGAGCGTCCAGTTGTGTCAGGTAAGGAATGATTTCTTCAGCATTGAAAGTCTCCCAGAATTCGAGGTTGGCACTACCTTGCAACAGTTTACGCATACGCTCTGGTTCACGAATGCCAGGCATTTCAACCATGATGCGACCTTGTTGTCCCTCCAATTTCTGGATGTTCGGTTGAACGACACCAAATTGGTCGATACGCGTGCGCACGACGTTGAACGAGTTGTCGATGGCCGATTGGGTTTCTTGGCGCAATGCTTTCTCTACCTCGGCGTCGGTGCTTTGTGGGTTCACCTTACCTTGCAGTTGCTGCGTGGCAAAGATTTCAGCCAATCTGTGGCCTGGTGCATTCTTCTTGTACGCTTTGATAAAGAGAGAGATAAAATCTTCCTGGCTGGTTTCTTCCTCTGCTCTTGCCTCTTTCATCGATTTCACGAAGGCGGCATCTGTCTTGTGATCAGCGAGCATTTCTACTACGTCAGGCACCGATATCTCCAGTATCACGTTCATACCACCTTTCAGGTCGAGGCCCAATCCGATTTGAGTTTCCAGACATCTTTGGTAAGAATAGATGCCCAGATACTTCACAGAGTCTTTGTACTCTTGTTGTGCAATCGGATCTTTCAGCTTTGCTGCTTGGCCATCGTAATAGCGAGTGGCTGCTGAAAATGACAAATAGAAGATGCTTGCAAGCGTCAGTAGGACAGCCGTTACAATTACAATTCCTTTGTTTTGCATTTTAATTTATTATTATTGATGATTGTTTTTTCACAACTTTTGATAGACGTGCAAAGATACTATTTTTTTGTTAGTACGAAAAATTTATGGCATTTAAATGCACATTTTTAAGCATTTGGAGCCTTTTTCAGCCAGCAATAGACAGGATAGTGGTCGCTTGCTTTTATTTTGTTGTCTACCTTGCAGTTGTAGGGTGTCCAGTCTTTCGAGCACATCATGTGGTCAATACGCACATAAAATCCACCAAGATGATAGGATATGCCAGGCCCATTAG
Organism: Prevotellaceae bacterium; assembly: GCA_028726625.1. Lineage (GTDB taxonomy): Bacteria > Bacteroidota > Bacteroidia > Bacteroidales > Bacteroidaceae > Prevotella. The sequence continues at coordinate 163,540 of JAQYPT010000048.1, forward strand.
CCGTCTCAACGTAGCAGTCGCGCAGTTGCTTGGCAATGGTACGGCGGGCATACGAATTGGGTCCGTCGTTGAAGTCACCGCAAAGAATCACACTTTTGTCCCGATGTGCTGCGATGTATTGGGCAATGGCGTCGGCTTGAGCGGCTCTGATGCTTGACGCCTCTCCCAGTTTTTTAATGAGGGTTTTGGTGCTTATTTGGGCTGAGTCGCCCTTGATGTTTCCTTTGACAACGCCCTTGAAGTTGGCTTTGTCTTCTGGTGACAGACCAATGGACTCCAGGTGGTTGTTGATGACAATCACCGTGTCGCCATGAATGTTTAGATAGAAAGCCGTAGAGTGATTGCCTTCAGAGGGATAGTTGATGTCTTCTTGACTGATGATGGGGTGACGGCTGTAGATATCCATGATGTCTCCTTTGTTCTTGGCGTGCGAACCGGCGTGGTAGGGATATAGTGAATCCATCTGCGCTTTTGCCTTAGCAGCGTACTTGCCCCATGCGTCAGACTCCTGAAGGCATACGATGTCTGCGCTTTGCTCTTTGATAAAGTTAAGCACGGGGTTGTTTTCGTGCTCAAATCCATTACCCCCAAAGAACCAAACATTATAAGAAAGCACCTTGATAGCACCTTCGGGTGTCTGCTTAGGAAGGTTGATGGGGAAGTAAACCCTGATGGGTTGGTAGCATGCTAGAAATCCCAACAGGGGAATCCAGACAAGTTTTAGGTGGAAAAAAATCCAGAAAACAAGAAATCCCAGATTGATGCTGATCATCACGGGGAGTAACAATCCCATGCTGGATAGTGAAGGGTGGAGGGCCGGGTTGAATCGGTCGGCGTAGCCAACCAGCAACATGGCGATGATGGTGGTGATGTTTGCTCCGGCAAAGAGCTGGAAAACAAACTTCTTGATAGCTTTTCCCATTCCCCTTCTGCTTAACGTCGATTGCTGCTGTCAAAAAGTTTTTGTTTCTCTTCTGCCGTCAAACTGTCGTAACCGCTCTTGCGAATCTTATCAAGTATCTTGTCTATTTCCTCTTGTTCACGCTGCTTCTGCGCATTATAATCCCAGTCGCTTTGGCGCTCGTTGTAGGCATCATGCTTCGTGTTGTCAGCCTTCTTGTGTGCGTGTTCTTCCCACTTTTCCCGCAAGTTGTCAAAAAATTGCTGCCCGTCTGACCGCGCAGAGCCGCCGTACGGATGACGTTTCCAATAGCGAATCATGAAGAATCCAAATGCCATGCCACCGAGATGAGCAAAGTGGGCCACGTTTCCGCCGGTTGTGGTCAATGCCATGACCAGTGAAAGACCAGCGTAGAAGATGACGAACCACTTGGCTTTGATGGGGATGGGCAGCGGGAAAATAAAGATTCTCTCTTCTGGGAAAATCATACCGAAGGCTAAGAGCAGCGCGTACACGGCTCCCGAAGCTCCCACGGTGGTCCATTTGTTGAGAAAGTCACCCATGGCGATGCGCATTCCGTCAATCGACACACTGTCGTAAGCGGCAAGCCCTTCGACCATATAAGATCCATATTGTGCCAGCTCTTGGAACAGACCAGCTCCGATACCGCACGAAAGGTAATAGAACAAAAACTTCTTTGGCCCCCACACGCGTTCCACCACACAGCCGAACATCCACAAGGCAAACATGTTGAAGAAGATGTGTTCGAAAGTGGCATGCATGAACATGTAGGTCACTAATTGGTAAATCCGGAAGTCGGAAGCCAAAAAGAAATGAAGTCCAAGAATATCATTCAGGTCTACCTGTGACCTGAACACATACATGGCGGCAAAAGCCAATAAATTAATGATAAGCAGGTTCTTGGTAACTGTGGGTATACTGCGCATAGATAATTCGTTGTATAAAAGTCTTTATAATGTGCGCAAATTTACGAAAAAACTCCGTCATTTGGCATAAAATAAGTGATTTATAGTTTTTTTTTGAGCAAATAGTATATTTTTTCTTGTTTTTTGTTTGTTTTCTGAAATGTTTAACCTATATTTGTGCACAGTTAAAAAGCACATTAATTTTTATTAATCATTTTATAAACACAACAGTAATGAATAAAACAGAATTAATCGACAAGATTGCTGAAGCTGCAGGCATCAGCAAGGTAGCTGCGAAGAAGGCATTGGATGCAACAACAGGTTCAATCAAGGAAGCTTTGAAGAAAGGTGACAAAGTACAGCTCATTGGCTTCGGTACTTTCAGTGTTTCTGAGCGTTCTGCTCGCGAAGGAATCAATCCTTTGACAAAACAGAAGATCAAAATCGCTGCCAAGAAGGTTGCTAAGTTCAAGGCTGGTGCCGAACTTGCAGACGCCCTCAACTAATTTTTGTAGTTAAGAAAAATAAAAAAGGTGATTTCCAATGTGAAATCACCTTTTTTATTTGTCTTACGTTTGTTGTCCTAAGCGGATTCGAACCACTACAAACAGAACCAAAACCTGTTGTGCTACCATTACACCATAGGACAAGCATTCCAGTCTTTTCATCCTCCTGTGAAGCTTCATAAAAAGCGTCAGTCGCTGAAAAGACGGTGCAAAGGTAATTGTTTTTTAGTCTTCCGCCAAATTTTTACGTTGATATTTTTTTTGAGCGGTTTTACTTTCATACTGCGATTCCTTATGAACCCCACTAATATTAATTTAAAATTAAATGGGTTTTGGTTCCGAATTTTCTTGACAACCAACCTCTTCATATTTCGCGTATTTGGTAATCACTCCTCTCTTTGTCGCAAATACGCAAAATATGAGCGGCATTTCTATCTTCCTATATGGCAATGTGTTATGGCTTTCTTATGTTCTGGAGCATCCGTTTTTCTGGTTTTGACACGACAAAAGCATTCATATTCGAGCGCAATCAGTATGCATTTGTGATGCAAAGGCATGTAAATTGCGAATCAAAGTGATGCGTTTGATGGTGTAAGACCATTGCTTTTGTGGTAAAATCCGTTTTTTCTAACTCAATCATCGCCTGTTTGCATCCTGCGTGCCTATTGAATTTTTCCAGATTGAAAGTTTCATAGTGCCGTTTTAAGGCCGCTTTTTTATGAAAAAACAGGACACTTTATTGTAGCTTTCTCTGGTTCTCGCAGGGGGATGAATTGTCACGCTCTGCTCTAATCAGCCAATCGAGCGGTCGGTAGGTGTTGGCTTTTGGAGGGCTAAGTGTGGTTGTGCGTGAGACGACAAACAAGCAAATACCTATTTTTGGGTATTGTCGCAAAAAGGCGAAACGAGTACTTTTGCAAAATAACTGGTAGTTATGGTCTTAAAAAAATTGTTGTTTTCAGCAGTCCTATTCCATTTCTCTTATGAAAAGATTGACCGTTTTTATTTTTTTCATCAGTATCAGCGTGTTGTTGAGCCAGGCTTACGCACAGCCGGAAGGCTGTCGGTTTGCAGGTAAGTTGACCGATGAGCATGGCCAGGCCATCGAGTTGGCCTCGGTCAGCCTCAACAACAGCTTGGTGGCATTTACGAACAAAGACGGGCTGTTCGAGTTTCTCAACGTTCCGGCCGGTCGTTATGATTATCGCATCACGTTCGTTGGGTACGAAACGGTCAGTGGAACGGTGGCGATAAGTGCCCATACTCCACAGCTCAAGGTGCAGATGCGTGAGTTGGGTTTGCAGCTTAAGACGGTAGAGGTTACCGCCCGACAGCAGGCAATGGGTTCGAAGTCGCTCATCGGGCAAGATGCTATCAGGCACATCCAACCCAAGAGCGTGACCGACATCCTGCAACTGGTGCCGGGCAATCTGATTGAGAATCCCACGCTGAACAAGTTGGCGCAAGCCCATATCCGCGAGATAGACGGTGACAGAAACAACGCGCTTGGTGCTCTTGTGGTGGTGGATGGCACGCCGGTAAGCAACGATGCCAATCTGCAAGTGTTGGGTACGGCCCGGTTCAGAGCTTCTTCGGGAGCGCAAGCTGACGGTATGGGCGACCAGACCACGGCCGGCCGGGGAGCCGACTTGCGTACGGTGAGTGCCGGGAATGTGGAGAGCGTGGAGGTGATTCGGGGCATTCCGTCAGTCGAATACGGCAACCTTACGTCGGGCATGCTCATCGTCAAGACCAAGATGGGGCATACGCCGTGGGAAGTAAAGGCGCAGGCTGACCCGTTTTCCAAGCTGCTTTATGTAGGAAAGGGCTTCAACTTGAAACGCGGAGGCGCGGTCAACTTCAGTGCAGACTGGAGCCAGTCGTGGGCCGATACGCGCAAACATAGCAATGGATACGACCGCCTGACGTTCACGGGAGGGTATTCAAAGACCGCCGGGCGTAATACCTTTAGTATTAAAGGGGCTTTCTACAGCAACATCAACAATCGTAAAGACGACCCACAATACCGGGAAATGCAGCTCCGCTTCACCAACAAGAACGTTGGAACGCGTCTGTCTGTATCCGGAAAATATCATGCGCGCAGTACCTTCCTCTCGGCATTGTCATACAATCTGTCGTTACAATATTCCAAAACCACCGACCAACACGACAATCTTGTGTCCAATCCCGACGGTGTCATCACGGATGTCCGCACGCCGGGCATCCATCCTGCCATCTTCAAGAACAAGAGTTATTTCTCCAAATACGAGATTCTTGGGGCCCCACTTAACCTCTATGGTCAGGTTGTGGGCAACAAGTATCTGCAATTGGGAACCGCCAATTATACCAATGTAAAGCTGGGCGTGGAGTTTGTTCATAGCGCCAACCATGGCAAGGGCTTGCAGTTCGACATGCAAAATCCGCCTCAGTCAATGGGAACGCAGACCCTTCGCCCCCGTGCTTTTAAGGATATTCCTGCGCTGAACACCCTGTCGGCATTCGTCAGTGACAAGCTGTCGTTGCAGGTATTTCAGCGGCATCTGACGGTGGAAGGTGGCCTTCGGGTAAGCAACTTGTTCCTGAACAAGCGACAGAGCTGCGGAAAGCGAGGAATGTTTGTTGCAGAGCCTCGACTGAATGCTTCGTATAGGCTGTTGGACAAGACGTGTAATCCATGGATAGACGAACTCTCTTTGACGGGTGGTTATGGCATTTCCAACAAGATGCCTACCTTGATGTATCTCTACCCCGACAATGTTTATTATGACAATGTGTGCCTGAGTAAATACGGTGAGCGTGAGGAGGACCGGTTGGCCCTGCTGCAGACAGATGTGATAGGGCAAGTTGGCAACCCCGAGTTGAAGCCTACGCATACTCAAAAATGGGAGTGTGGGCTTACTTTCCGAATCGGGAAGGTCAGCGGCTTTGTGACTTATTACAACGAGCGTCATCATCATGAGTTTGGATTTGAAAGCAGATTGTATTGGAATAGATACCCCAAATTCAGTCTGCCGGTGGAGGCTGCCCTCCCGAAATTTCATGAAGAGACAGGGGATGTGAGCTATCTGCACAATGGTGTGCGTATGGTGGCCAGCAAAACTGAGCAGGTGGATATGTCTACTTGGAGCCGACCGACCAACAATACACGGTCGCACAAGCATGGAATAGAATATGGCATAGACCTGGGTTCGCTCAGTCTTTTGCGAACATCCTTGAGCATCAACGGCGCTTGGTTCCATACGGAGCGCACCGATGAGAAAGGCCAACTTAGGTATGTTGACTACAACTACGACTATGTTCCAGTCATACCAAGCGGTTCGGGCTACATCCGGGACCGCGTCAACTCTACCTTCCGCTTCGTTACCCATGTGCCGGCAGTCAAAATGGTCTTCACTACGGCCGTGCAAGTGGTGTGGTATGAAAGCGAAAGGGAGGTGTATAGACAGCCGGATGGCAAGAGTCGCTATCATCAGTTCACTTATGAGGGGCGTGAATATCTGGGTGTCTCGCCTATAGGATATTACACACGGGACGGCCATTACTATCCCTGGTCGGCCGATGCAGAGCGCGATGTCGTGCGTCAACGCATGATGGGACGTTATTATCTGTACGACTTTGAGAAAGATGTAACGCATCCATGGGTGTTGTTGAGCCTGCGGTTTACAAAAGAAATAGGCAAGGTGGCCGAACTTTCATTCACGGCCAACAACTTTCCTAATGTGTCACGATGGCACACCAATCCTCACAGTCTGTCACGAACACAGTTGTACCCTGCTCCTTATTTTGGTGCGGAAGTGAAAATCAAATTATAAAAAACAATTTAAATCAGTAATAAGTATGAACAAATGTATTGGAAAAATGGTTTCGGCTCTGTTGCTGCTGACCGCTGTTTTAGGCTTCGTTTCTTGTGATAAAAACGATGAGCCGAGTATTGCGAACTACGAGTTGACGCTGTCTTATCAACTTCCTGACGGATTGAAGGCAGACGATATCAGCGATGCCAAGCTGGTATTGACAAAGGGAACGAAAGAGAATACCTTGGTGTTGAGGGATATGAAGGCCTTCTCGACAACGCTTCCGCAGGGACAGTACAACTTGCTGCTCACGGCAAAGGTCAAGGATGAGGCCAACGTTTACCTCACAGGGACGCTCTCAGTAGACCTCTATGCGAACAAAAAAGCCACTATTGAGCTGCAAAAGGTGCGCAAGTCGACGCTCATCTTCAAGGAAATCTATACCACAGGAGGCAAAAAGGGCTATGTGTTGGATAACTATTTTGAGATTGTGAACAACTCTGATGAGGTGCAATATCTCGACGGTGTTATCCTAATGACTAATCCTGGAGGACAAAAAAAGGAGCAGAATGTTTGGCAAGCCAACGGCTACAAGGACCGCTATGCTTGTGGACAAGGCTCTGTTATCGCCTTCCCCGTAGGTAAGGACGGTAAGTCGATTGCCCTCAAGCCTGGTGAAAGTACCGTGATTGCCAGTGATGCTGTGGATCATAGCAAGACGGCTCCAGAGGGAAACCATTGCCCAGACCTGTCGAAAGCACAGTGGGAGGTATATATAGACAATGTAAAAGGTGAGGTGGATTATCCCGCCCCCAACATGGATATCATCTTCCAGAACAATAAAAACATGAAGGCCTTTGGCTTAGGCTTCTTCAATGGTGGCTACATCTTGGCCAAACTGCCTGCTGGCATCACCCCAAAGCAGTTTGCTGCCGACCAGAATAATTTAAAGACTACGCCAGGAACCAAATCAAAGATGCAATTCTTGCTGATGCCAAGCAAGTATGTGCTGGATGCTGTGGATATGTCTAAATCCGATGCAGAGACATATTTCCCACAATTCTTGCCTGTTGACGATGCCAAAGCTGTCAAGGCCAGCAAGGCTTGGGAGGGCAAATGCCTGCGTCGCAAGGTGGAGAAAGTGGTGAACGGGCGTGCTTATTTCAAGGACACCAATAATTCATCGGTCGACTTCCTCAACAACCAGCCACTTCAACCGGGGCGTGTTTTCACGGAGGTTGATAAATAATCCAATTCATTCAGCTATCATTTCCGCTGCCAAGACCGTCGTCGTGAGGTCTTGGCGGTGGAACCTTTATTCAGTCATTTATGATACATGTTCCATCCATTCGCATCTTGTGCTGCCTGTCTTGCATGTTGTTCGTGCAGGCTGTTGTTGCGCAAACCGTCTTTATCCATACTGATGACCCATGGCATGAGGACCATCTGAACGAGTTGACGAATGTCAGATATTCTGGCAATAACCCCATTCGCATCGCCTATAATCAGCGGTCTACGGCAGGAACAGCGAGGGTAGCCTATGGCGAACATAATGGATCGTTCAAGGCTGTGGATGCTGCCAAAAGGCAACGGCAGCTGGATGTGTATGTCGGGGGGCTCAAAGATTTAAGTCAGGTCAAGCTTAGTGGCCATCTGCAATATCAAAACAGGCAGGAGACAGACCGTCGATGGAACTCGTCATTCTATCTCATGCCGGACAATCCCTTTGTATTGGGCGATTCTGTTTGGAGCGAACCTTCCTCCGAAGTGTTCCGTATGAGTGCCGAGTTGGCATGGCAATGTTCCAAAAGATGGTTGTTGGGAGCCGGTGTTGGTTTGATGATGGGCAGCTCTTCCGACCAGGATGACCCTCGTCCCAAGACGCTCTCATCCTCCTTCCCCGTTTTGCTTGGTGCCGAATGCCAACTAAACGCAGCCTGGCACTTGGGCGTATCGGTGGGTATGGAAATGGTTCGTACAAACATAAACTATACGGTTGTCAATCCGCTTAACAACCATCGTTTCTTTCTCATGAAAGGACTTGGCGAATATTTCAGGCGGTCTACAGCCAGCAATCCTGGCTATCAGCGCAAATATGACGGTCAAACAGCACAAGTTGGTACCCAACTTACCTATACGCCCACGGCCTCTCGATGGAGCGGTTTCACAGAGATAGCGTTCTCACGGGGTTATGAAAACGCGGTAGATGGTGGTGAGGCTTACGTCTTCAAGGGTGGGGATTATCAGTTCTCAAGCCTGAAAGGACAAGCTCGGCTTATCTTTCATTCTGGACGCAGCACGACCCATCAGCTTCTGGCGCATGTACATTTCCATCAGGGAGATGGCTATTGGTACGACCAGAAGGCAGTAACAGACATCGAACATGGCAACCGAACCGATTACAAGATATTGGGAAAGGCGCGCGTACACCAAGACTATCGGTTGTCAACCGACTTAGGTTATCGGTTGGACATGCCATTTTTTGTGGAAGGCAAGATAGGAACAACACAGACATGGATTAAACATGCCAGTGATTTAGGCACACAAAAACAGGCATGGATGCTTGCTTTCATGCAGGCAACAGTGGGTACAAGCGTGCAATGGAGGTATTATACGCTCAACACTTCAGTCCATGGAGGGTACTATCTCCCATTGTCAGAACGCCAATTTGCATCAGCATCCGAAGAAACGGGTAACATCACCGACCGCTATGTCGCTCCTCAATTTGAGTATTTGAGTGCGAGGCGTGTGCGTATGGGCGGCATGTTGGACGTGCAGCGTACCCTGAAACGGATGAATGTCGGACTGAACATCAAGGTGGATGCATGGCTTCATGCGGACGATGCCGTATTCGCTCGTGCGCTGAGGAATACATCGCGGGTGGGTATCTGTGCCGGTCTTTACATGCAATTTTGACATGTTGAAATCCAAGAAGACTGAATGAGCGTGCATAAGACAAGCATCAAAAAACGCCTAATGAATACTTTTTTACATCTAAAAAACATTGAAATGAAACGAATCATCATCATATCGCTCTGTCTGCTTGTGTTGGTAGGGCATGGCATGGCCAAGAGTGGATTTGCCATTGTAGTTGATACCAATAGTTACCAATATGCCCAAGCTGAGTTGAAGGCTTATGCTGAGGCTGTAGAACAAGTCAATGGACTCAAGGTTTATACGGTTGTTGACCGTTGGGGGATACCCGATTCTATCCGTACCGCACTTCAAAGACTCTATTATCAGAAGCGTAATCCGATTGTAGGAGCCGTCTTCGTGGGTGACATTCCTGTGCCTATGATACGCGACGCACAGCATCTCACCTCTGCCTTTAAGATGAATCAAACCAACCCCAGACAGGAGTCGTCGGTTCCTTCAGACCGCTATTATGACGACTTCTCCTTGCAATTCAAGTCTGTGGGGCATGATGAGGATACGCCTTATTATTACTATTCACTCACGGCAAAGGGCTCTCAACGCCTGCAACCCAACATTTACACGGGAAGAATACGACCTACCGACGTAGGTGGCACCAGTAGATATGCCAAGCTAAAGGCCTATCTTCAGAAGCTGGTTGCACTCAAACGGACGAACAGAAAGCTGAACAACATGTTCTATTTTGATGGACATGGATATATCTCGGCTTCCAAAGATGCCCGAATAGACGAGAAAATATCTTATTTCGAGCATTTTCCACAGCTCAAACGGCGCACCCATCAAGTTGGTTATATCTCTCACGACGATGTCAATCCCGTGAAGGAGCGACTGATGAGCGAGCTCATGCGCAAGGATATGGACCTTGCCATGCTGCACCATCACGGTTCTTTTGACACCCAATACCTCAACAATCTGATTTTGCCCAACACGGTAGCCAGTGCCAAGACCTTCATCATGCGCAATCTCAGGGAGCATATTTATCACGCAAAGCAGCGCAATAAGAATGCCGACTCATTGTCTACCGCCCTATTGAAGAAGTTTGACCTGCCCGACTCGTGGGTTCTGCATGCGCAGAGTGACTCGCTGGCTCGCCTGGACTCCATCTATGAGGCCGCTGCCGACCTGCATCTTGAAGACTTCCGCGCATACCAGTTCACTCCCAACACGCCTGTCGTGGTGATTGATGCCTGCTTTTGTGGGTCGTTTCATCTGAATGATTGCATCGCCAACGAGTATGTCTTCCAGCCCGGAAACACCGTGGTGTGTATCGCAAACAGCGTCAATGCGCTGCAAGACAAATGGGCAGACAAACTCATTGGACTGATTGCAGATGGCGGTTGCGTGGGTGATGTCGTGAAGTACGCTCATTACTTGGAGCTGCATGTCATTGGAGACCCCACCTTTAAGTTCGCGACTGAGGGCAAGGCCATGGACGTAGACCGGTTGGTGAGCGAGAACAAAGAGGGCGCATGGCGCAAACTACTCAAGTCAGACCAGCCTGAACGCCAGTGCTTAGCTATGGAGGCTCTTTGTCAGCTCAAGGCAATGTCATCGGCCGAATTGTTGAATATCTACCGCAATTCGCCCTCTTATATCGTCAGAATGCAAGCCTTTACGCTCATTTGTGATTACAAAGACGATAATTTCATCAAGTTGTTGCAGCTGGCTGCCAACGACAGTTACGAACTGTTGCAGCGTTGTGCTGTGGTGATGATGGGCAAGAGTGGTGACGAACGGCTCATTCCGCAGCTCATCAGCATTGCCATCGCCAATGCCACGTCAGCCCGAATCAATTTCGATGCGCTCAACTCGTTGACCGTATTCCCCAAGAGTCAGCTCCTGAAAGAGTTCGCACTTCAGTTTGACCGACCTGAAGTGTGCTACATACATAAAGACTCTGTCCGTACGTTGATATACAATGCCATCGATCATGCTTCAGAACGCTGGGTTGAGGACACGCGGAAGATTTTGGATCCTACCGTCCCCGTAAAGAAAAAGCTGCAGTGGATACGCTTCACACGCAATTATATGATTCATGCCATGATTCCGGATTTGTTGCGCTATCTCGAGCAAGAGAAGAATGAGCAGGTTGAGATAGCTTTGTTGGAGGCCATGGGTTGGCGTACGCATTCTTATCAGCGTCCACTTATCTCGGCTGCATGCCAGCGCATCATCAATGGAGAAGGTTATACGCAAGCTGTAAAAGACGAGGCGTTGAAAACGTATAAACGGATTAATGAATAAAATAATCTTTTGTTGGAGCTTGTGCCTGGCGGTGGGAATAGGTCGGGTACAAGCTCAATTTGTACAACGCAAGATCTACCCACAACCACGCCTCACGCAGGCGGTGGTGGACATTCGGCAGCTGCGTACCACCGTTAGCGAGGCTGCGGAAGATGCCGTTCAGTTGCCCACCTCGGTGGATAACAGCAAAACGAAGTATTTTCCACCCATCCTTTCACAGCGTGGTGGCTCGTGCGCGCAGGCTTCCGCCATCGGCTACATGCTCACTTACGAACTCAACAGACTGTTGGATCGTGATGCGTCGGCCAGTGCTGAGAATCGCATGGACTATCTGTTTTCATGGAATATGCTGAATGGCGGTGAGGACCAGGGAGGATTTGCTGAGGAAGGATTGTACCTGGCCCAACGCTATGGCATGATGAGCGAGGCCGATTATGGCGGATCGTCCGTCTCGCAGTTCAGATGGTGCACCGGCTATGACAAATACTTGCGGGCTATGCAGAACCGGGTGGATCGAATCTTGGTCTTTGATGACAGCATCCCTTTGCTCAAACGCTATCTTTATGATGCAGGAAACGGCAGCAGACCAGGCGGAATATTGACCTTTTCCACGCAGAGTGACGGGTGGAAGATAGATGGGCAATACAAGGGACCGTCGGCAACAGGCTATCACTCTTTGCTGAAAAAATTGGCTACCCGCGGTGCTCATGCGCTCACCATTGTGGGCTATGACGACCTGGTGGAATACGAGGATGAGAAAGGACAACTGCATAAAGGCGCTTTCATCGTGGCCAACACATGGGGCTCATGGGCGCATGACCATGGCCGCTTCTATCTGCCGTACGATTTCTTCCGTGACCCCAGTGTCGGCAATCGTCTGCTCAGCGGTGAGTTGCAGGGTGTGGTGCCTAAGAGGTATCAGCCCAAAGTGGTCTACAAGGTGCGGTTGAGCTATGATTCGCGCGACGACTTGAAGTTTTCCATGGCTGGCGTTGAGCGTGGGGAAGGCGACGCACTGCCCAACTATCACTATTGCTATGCCTTTCACAACCAAGGTGGCGACCTGCCCATGCAAGGCAAGTGGTTGGAAAACAGCATGGAGTTTGCCATGGACTTCACTGAGTTCATGTCCAGCCCAGACGCGCAATACGCCTCTTTCAAGCAGAATGTCGTCAAATCAGCCATCGGGCAAAAGGTGGGGCAGGGGTGCCTGGAAAGTGTTTCTGTCATCGATTACCGTACGCATACGCCGAAAGAGTATGTCTTTCAGCCAAAAGCACCAGTCGAATTGGTTGGTGGTGACAACGTCTTCACCATCGAACCCTTCAAGACCTTTGATGTGAGCGTTTCGCCTTATCGGTATGCCGATGAAGGTCAACCCTCTGCCAAAGTGTTCTTGCTCAAGACCGCAGATGGCAAGGCAGCCAAATTGAAAATAGAAAAGACGGATGCCAAAAACCGAAAAGTAACCCTCAAATATAAAACAGAATGAAACGTGTATGCTTATGGATGTTGGCCGGCATGATGCTACTTCTTGCAGGCTGTGCCACAGAAGATGCGGTCGATCGTGGTGTTCAGGATGTCTCGTTGACGGTCGACGATGTGCCCAACCGGTGGACGTACGTCTCGCTGTCTGCCCATGAGGTGGTGGGTAGCAGCTCCTTGGGCGATACCCATGAGGATGCTCTGTGGATGCTGCGCACCGACTGGGATATTGCCTTTTGTAACGGAATGATACGGACCAACAGTGGCTCTTCTGGCAAAGGGAAAGGTGGTATCACGTGGACACCAGTGGATTATGATGACATCGAAAATCTGAGGGCACCTTCCTACCAGACAGACACACGGCAGACAGTAACGTTAAAGAATGTGGAAACAGAATAAAAAGCCCCTTTTCTCTTTCGCTGTTTTTATTTGTTTCTGTCAATTAAAATGACAATAATTTAACACTTCTCAATAACTCATTCTAGAAAAATAATACGAGAAAGAAGTTGTATGGAAAGCCATTTCTCTCCAATCTCTATCGTTTTGGAGATCAAACTCAATGAGTTGATGCCCTTAAAGCATTGACTTTTCCCTGAAAAGTGGCGATGAAATCGGTCGTTTTTGCACGTTTTTTGGCAAAAAAGCACCTGATTTTCAGTCCTTATTTTGGCCGTTTTCTTATAAGTGTTTGTGAATCAAAGGTATGTAAAAAGCTTCAAAATTCGCATATTTCTGAACAGCAGACCATCTTGTTCAAAATAATCGAAGAATACGAAAGCAAATGTAAAATAAATTCTGAGTTAATGATTGCTTTTTTGTTAGATATGGTTTCTGGAGATGCTGCTTTGCGTTTTTATGCTGTTCGCTTGTTCATTTGTGTTTGAAACACTCCATGGAGGCGGGTCGGTGGTGGTATGTAAGTTGATAAATCCCACTCCTGCTTTGCAAGTATAGGAAGCTGCATGTGAGTAATCAGCCTGCTTGCGAACAGCCGCGGCCTAAACCCTAAACAACCTTAAAAAACGTTCTATAAATCACTATTTTGCATAATTAAGCCTTAAAAAGATGTGCTATTTGCGGAATTCTATTTAAATTTGCAGCTAAAATCATAATCAGAAGTAAATGAATAGAAGATTTTTACCACTTCTCATGCTGTGCTCAGTGATGCTGCTGTTCGCTTCTTGTCTTAGAGACAACGACGATGAGCAGATGACATATGACGATGCGGCCATTATAGGATTCTCGGTTAAAAACGTGAAACGCTTGATGCACACCAAGTCCAGTAAAGGTGCCGACAGCACATACATCACGACTTTTGCTGCAAGCGACTATATTTTCTACATAGACCAACTCAATAGGGTAATTTATAATCCCGACTCGTTGCCGCTGGGAGTTGACGCTTCGAAAGTGGTAGCGACCATTTCGGCTAAGAATGTTGGTACGATTGGCATCAAAAATGCAGACAACGATACGGTTAAATATTTCAATTCGGCCGATTCACTCGATTTTACCAAGCCCCGTCAGGTTGTTGTTTACAACAATTCGGGTACGGGTATGAATACCTATACCGTCCATGTGAACGTTCACCAGCAGGATGGTGACACGTTCAACTGGAGCAGTCAGACAAAGAATGAGCCTAAGCTGGGCGAACTAACAGCCATGCGCTTGCTCGCAAATGGGGAAAATTTGTATGTCTTCGGCAACAAGGGATCAGAAGCAAAGATTTATGCGGCCGTGCGAAAGGCGGCAGACCAGTGGCAAGAAATAAAGCCCAACATCCAGTTGGCAAGTGACTTTTATCGTCAGGTGGTATTGCAAGGCAAGATATTCTATGGCTATCATGACGGTCAAGTGGTGAAATCAACTGATGCGAAAAACTGGTCAGTGGTGTCTACCATCGCACTTAAACAGCTGGTAGGTGCCGGCAATGCCAAGTTGTATGCCCTGGCTGAAGATCATAAAATATTAGTTTCGGCCAACGGAGGTGCTACCTGGACGACGGAAACCTTGAGTCCCTTGAACGCGCTGTTGCCAGAGGCTGATTTGAATTTTGTAGTCCAACCCTCGAAAACCAATGCGGGTGCCAATCAGTTGTTCATGGCTGGAACCACCGACCAGCGTGTTTCTCAGTGGGGAAAGATTGAAGAGAACGATAAAAAGGCTGAAAATCAGCCTTGGACAAGTTATACGTCATCGGCCGGAAATCGGTTCGCATTACCCAACTTGACCAACCTTCAGGTGGTGAAATATGGCGACGCACTCGTGGCTATGGGTGGTGCCGGAAAAGGCGAGAGCAGTGGTGTGAAAGCGTTTAGTGAGATATATGGCAGCGTGGATGGCGGTTTGACGTGGAAAAAACATGCCACGTTGGTCTTCCCAGAAGGCTTTCAAAGCAGTGAAACATCGTTTGCCATGACGACCGATGCCGACCACTACCTGTGGATGGTCTGTGGAAAAACCGGACAAGTTTGGCGGGGACGGCTCAACAAGTTGGGTTGGCCAGTGGTGAAAAGGGTGATTACTGAATAGCGATACAACATAACGAAACATGCGTCAAGGTCTGCTCTCTATATTATTGCTCGTGGCCGCTGTGCAAACGCAGGCACAAGACGACGTGGAATATCGTATGGAGGTGGGGGCCGGAGCGGGCTTGGTGTCGTATCTGGGCGACTTCAATGGCAGCGTAGTGAAGAACATGCAACCCATGGGTTCGCTTGTGTGGCGATGGGTACTCAACCCTCGAATGGCCCTAAGAGCCAAGGGTAGCTATGGCAAGCTCAAAGGCTCGTCGGCCGACGTGCAGACTTATTACCCTGACATGCAGGCCAAACCTTACGAGTTTAATCATTCGTTGGGTGACCTGGGCGTTACCTTCGAATATAATTTTTGGCCCTATGGCACGGGCAGAGACTATCGGGGAGCCAAGCGGCTCACCCCTTTTATCTTCGGAGGAGTAGGGGGTACGTATGTTTCGGGTGGACCGAAAGATGTGTGGACCGCCCATGTACCTTTGGGACTGGGTGTGAAATACAAGCTTGGCGACCGTGTTAATATAGGATTGGAGTGGGCGGCGCACTTCTCGTTGAGCGACAAACTCGACGGAGTGGTGGATCCCTATCTCGTCAAAAGCAGCGGACTGTTCAAGAACACCGATGGCTATTCGGCACTGCTGGTGACGCTTACTTATAGTTTCCAGGCCAAGTGTCGAACGTGTCATAATGATGCTGAATAACTGAATGACTACAAGAACAACGATGAATAACGAACTGGACATGAAACGTATCCCGACACATGTCGCCATCATCATGGATGGTAATGGGCGTTGGGCAGCTGAACGCGGTAAGGAACGCAGCTTCGGACACCAGGCAGGTGTGGAGACAGTGCGCCGAATCACGTCAGAATGTGTCCGGTTGGGCGTTAAGTACCTCACGCTGTACACCTTCTCTACGGAGAATTGGAACAGGCCGGAAGATGAGGTGTCGGCTCTCATGGGCTTGGTGTTGAGCTCACTGGAAGACGAAATCTTCATGAAGAATAATGTCCGTTTTCGGGTCATTGGCGACGTAAAGCGTTTACCAGAGAATGTGAGAGCTAAGCTTCGGGAGACAGAGGAACATACTGCAGCCAACTCAGCCATGACCATGGTGGTGGCTCTGAGCTATTCGGCTCGGTGGGAAATGGCCCATGCCCTGCAAAACATCGTGTCGGATGTGCAGGCAGGACGTGTTCATGCAGACGATGTAGATGAGAAGTTGGTGGGTCAACATCTGGAAACAGCCTTCATGCCCGACCCCGATTTGCTCATCAGGACGGGTGGAGAATTGCGAGTTTCCAACTTTCTGTTGTGGCAAATAGCCTATTCGGAACTGTATTTCTGCGATACCTATTGGCCCGACTTCAACGAGGCTGACCTGCACCGGGCCATCATTGACTTCCAAAGTAGGCAGCGACGATTTGGAAAGACAGAGCGTCAGATAGAAGAGCAGATTAAGATAGATAATAATTCAACAAGATGAATCATATATATAAGGTGTTGATGGTAGCGACGGCAATCACCTGTGGGGTGACCGTTCATGCACAAGATAAGATAATACATCCTGACATCAATTACGCAGGAACGCCCCGAACAGTAGTCATCGGGGGCATTGCGGTGTCTGGTGTGCAGGGGTATGAAGACTATATGCTGTCGGGTATCTCCGGCTTGTCGGTGGGACAGACCATCACGGTGCCTGGTAATGACATTACAGATGCCGTGAAGCGCTATTGGAAACATGGTTTGTTTTCCGATGTTTCGATATCGGCCGACTCCATTGTAGGTAACAAGATTTATCTGAACATCTATCTGCAAACGCTGCCACGCGTGTCTGAAATCAATTATATTGGACTGAAAAAGTCGGAACGCGAAGCCATGGAGACGAAGTTGGGATTGCTCAAAGGAGGACAAGTAACACCCAATACCATCAGTAGGGCGAAGTTCTTGGCCAAGAAATACTTTGATGACAAGGGGTTCAACAATGCCGACATCGACATTATGCAGCGGGATGACGTGTCCAACAAGAACAGCGTAATCCTGGATGTCATCGTGGACAAGAAGGCGAAGATGCGCGTTCGTCACATCGAGATTGTTGGTAACAAGGCTCTCAGCGACAAGAAAATCAAGGGTTCCCTGTTCACCAAGGGTGCCTTTAAGAAGATTCATGAGTCGGGAAAGTTTGGCAATATCTTCAAATCAAAGAAGTATACGCCCGATAGATGGAAGGAAGATAAGCGCAATCTCATCAAAAAATACAATGAATACGGGTTCCGCGATGCTGTCATTCTTGAAGACAGCGTGTGGAATGTGGATGACAAACACGTCAACATCCTGGTAAAAGTGGATGAAGGAACCAAGTATTACCTCCGCAATATCACGTGGGTGGGCAACACGGTGTACGCTACTGACTATCTAAATGCTTTGCTGGGCATGAAGAAGGGGGATGTGTATAATCAGACATTGATGTCTAAGCGCCTGACTGAAGATGATGATGCCGTGGGTAATAAGTATTGGAACAATGGTTATTTGTTCTACAACTTGCAGCCAACGGAAGTGAACATCGTGGGCGACTCCATTGACCTGGAGATGCGTATCACCGAGAATCAGCAGGCAAGATTGAACCATGTACGCATCAATGGTAACGACCGACTGTACGAAAATGTGGTGCGTCGCGAGCTAAAAACTAAGCCGGGAGATCTCTTCTCCAAAGAGGCACTCATGCGATCGGCACGTGAATTGGCATCCATGGGGCACTTTGACCCGGAAAAGGTGAATCCAGATGTGAAGCCAGACCCAGAGAATGGAACCGTGGACATCAACTGGAACCTTGAACAAAAGAGCAATGACCAGATAGAGTTTTCACTCGGTTGGGGACAAAATGGCTTGATTGGGCGTGTGGGATTGAAGCTGAATAACTTCTCTATCCGCAACCTTTTCAACAAGAACAGTGAGCGACGAGGCATCTTGCCCATTGGAGATGGTGAGGTGTTGTCATTGGGTGTGCAGACCAACGGCCGTTTTTATCAGTCGTACAACATGAACTATTCTACTAATTGGTTTGGAGGTAAACGACCTACACAATTCTCTGTCGGTGCTTATTATTCAAAGTCAACGGATGTGTCCACCAATTTTTACAACAGCTCGTGGCGCAACAATTACATGAATTACATGTATGGGTACGGAAGCTATGCTTACAATAATTACGAAAACTACCTCGACCCTGACACCTACATCAAGATGTTTGGAGCCAGTCTGGGTTGGGGTAAGCGCCTGAGATGGCCCGACGACTACTTCATGTTGTCGGTTCAACTTGCTTATACTCGCTATATGTTGAAAAACTGGAAGTACTTCTTGATGACGACCGGTAATGCCAACAACTTGAACTTGAACCTCTCTATCAACCGTACTTCAACGGACAACCAGCTGTACCCACGTCGTGGATCGGAGTTTACAGCATCGGTTTCGCTCACACCACCATGGTCTAAGTGGGACAAGAAAGACTATGAGAACTTGGCACTGAACCGCCAATCAAGTACTTTCCTGGCAGAACAACAGGAAAAATACAGATGGGTGGAGTACCATAAGTGGAAGTTCAAGGCCAAGACGTATACGGCTTTGTCAGGCGGACAGAAATGTTTTGTCTTGATGACGCGTGTGGAATTAGGACTCTTGGGCAGCTATAATCGGTTTAAGAAATCGCCATTTGAGACCTATTATGTGGGTGGTGATGGCATGAGTGGCTATTCTACCGGCTATGCGGAGGAAACTATTGGACTGCGTGGTTATGAAAATGGCTCGCTGACGCCTTACGGATACGAGGGTTATGCCTATGACCGTATGTCGCTGGAGCTTCGTTATCCATTCCTTTTAGGTAACACCACCATCTATGGACTGGGCTTCATTGAGGCCGGAAACGCTTGGGATGACACCCGTAAGTTCAATCCCTTCGACATGAAACGTAGTGCCGGACTTGGCGTACGCATCTTCCTTCCCATGGTGGGCTTGATGGGTATCGACTGGGCCTACGGCTTTGATAAAGTGTTTGGAAAGAAAGGTGGCAGCCAATTCCACTTCATTCTCGGTCAAGAATTTTAAGGAAGTTAAAACAGGTTTGCCTGTGGTTAAATACTCTTTAATAGCTAAACGAAAGGACATTGCACAACGTCCATCTAATAATACAATTAAAATAAAGGAGAGCTGATGAAGAAAATAATATTGATGAGCTTGATGTTGATGGCGACATTAGGTATCGGTGCGCAAAAATTCGCACTGGTTGATATGGAGTATGTGTTGAAGAACATCCCCGCATACGAACGTGCCAATGAACAATTGAACCAGGTAAGCAAGAAATGGCAAGCTGAGGTGGAAGCCCTGAATACAGAAGCAACCACGATGTATAAGAACTATCAAAACGAGGTAGTGTTTCTCTCGCAAGAGCAAAAGAAGGCTCGGCAGGAGCAAATCATGAAGAAGGAGAAGGCTGCCAGCGAGCTGAAACGCAAGTATTTCGGGCCAGAAGGCGAACTATTTAAAAAGCGTGAGAGCCTGATGAGCCCCATCCAAGAAGAGATATATAACGCCGTAAGGGATATATCCGAATTGCGTGGATACTCATTGGTCGTTGATCGTGCGTCCAATTCGGGCATTATCTTCGGCTCACCCAAGATAGACATCAGCAACGAAGTGTTGCAGAAACTGGGTTATTCGAATTAATAATTAATCAAATAAAGAACAAAAGAAAATGAAAAAGCTTATTTTAATGTTGATGCTGTTTGCACCAATGTCGATGTTTGCACAAAAGTTTGGCCATCTGAACTCACAGCAGGTAATGAACGACATGCCTGAATTTGTGAAGGCACGCGGTGAGATTGAAGCCACTGCCAAGCAGTATGAGAATGATTTGAAGGCCATGCAAGACGAATTGCAGCGCAAGGCTGGGGAATATGAGAAGACAAAGTCGACCATGAATGCCACGAAGCAAAAGGAGACAGAGGATGAGTTAATGAAGCTGAATGAGAAGATTCGCACGGCTTACAACGACAACTCTCAGGCTTTGCAGAAGGCTCAACAAGAGAAAATGCAGCCTATCACGGCTAAGTTGGTCAACGCCATTCAGGCCGTAGGTAAGGCAGGAAACTATGTTTACATCATGGACATCACATCCGGCATCCCTTACATCAGCCAAACGCTGAGCGAAGATGTCACCTCAAAGGTAAAGGCTGAGTTGGCCAAGACAAAGTAATTTGAAGTGTTCCAACTCGCTTCCCAGGGTTCATCAACATTGAAAGAACCAATTGATGGGAAGCGTCAACTTGGAGAAAACTTACAATTAAACAGAAAAGGAGTTGGCAGACAAGGGCTGATGTGCAAGACACAGACAATTGTTTGCTAACTCTTTTCAGCTTTTTTCATACGGCAAATGGCGATTACTTGTGACGGAATGCCGCATGAAAGAATCAAGAAGAGGAGGGAAACACAGCCCTCCGATAATAACAATATAAATCATTAGATGATGAAAAAGCAACTCTTATTTCTATTTTTATTGATGATGCCCTTCGTGGCACAGGCCCAACAAATGCTGCCGAAGTTTGGTTATTTCAACTTAAGCACCTTGATGAAAGCCGTTCCTGAGTATGCTACGGCGCAGAAAAACATTGCTGACCTGCGCGTAAAGTATGAGGCTGAAACCAAAAGGTCGGAGGATGAGTTCAATAAGAAATATGAAGAATTTCTCGATGGTCAACGTGATTTCGCACCAACCATCATGCAGAAACGCCAAGCCGAACTGCAAGATATGATGGAAAAGAACATCGCTTTTAAGAAAGAAGCACAACGGTTGCTGGCACAAGCCGAACAAGATGCCATGGCACCTGTCAAAGGAAAAGTGCTTGATGCCGTACGGAAGTTGGGGCAGCAGCGTGGTTATGCCTTCATACTGAACGCCGATGGCGATGCAGTGCCCTACATAGACATGGCTTACGGCGACAACCTCAATGACGCAGTGCTGAGCCTCTTGGCACACGGAGGCAAGTAATCGCCACAGACTCCCTATGTCTCAACTGCCTCAAACGCCAGGCCCCATCGGGGTATTCGACTCCGGTTATGGCGGACTGACCATCCTTCATGGCATCCGTCAGTTGCTGCCCGAATACGATTATGTGTACCTGGGCGACAACGCCCGTGCGCCTTATGGAACGCGTTCGTTCGATGTGGTGTACGAATTTACACGGCAAGCCGTAATCAAACTTTTTGAAATGGGGTGCCATCTCGTCATCTTGGGCTGCAATACCGCATCTGCCAAGGCGCTGAGAACCATCCAGCAGCATGATTTACCCTCGCTCGATTCCAACAGAAGGGTACTGGGCGTGATTCGTCCAACGGCCGAAGTCATCGGCAGTCTCACCAAGAATCGTCACGTGGGGCTGCTCGCTACCGAGGGAACGGTGAAGAGTGAGAGCTATCAACTCGAGATAAAAACGTTTTTTCCCGATATACAAGTTTCAGGAATTGCCTGTCCTTTCTGGGTCCCGTTGGTTGAATACAACGAGGCAGACAGTCCTGGAGCCGACTATTTTGTTAAGAAGCGACTGGATGCGTTGGCACTGAAAGATCCTCTGATTGATACGATTATCTTGGGCTGTACGCACTATCCGCTGCTCATGCCCAAGATTGAGAAGTACAAACGCCCTGGCGTTCGCATCGTCGCACAAGGCGAATATGTGGCCAATAGCTTGAAAGACTATCTGAAACGCCACCCCGAAATGAACGAAAAGTGTACGAAAACAGGTTCTTGCCAATACTTTACAACCGAAAACCCCATACGTTTTCAAGAACAAGCCCAAGTGTTTTTACATGAAAAAATACAGGTAAATCATGTTGATTTAGCTTGATTTTACAGGAATGTTTCCATGAATCTACCCGAGATGGCGAACTGTTTTCCCTAATCATCTCATTCTTTAAGAAGCAAGCTCAAACTCTTCACAACCATAGTTGCCGCATCCTTTTTGGGATGTGCCATTGTTTTTGCGCAGCATGTAGGTACATGATCTCATGCTGATTCGTACGGGTAAGCCTTGCAAGTGGCCGGACGAAGAATAGTCTGTTTTCTTCTTTTTTGTCCTGAAAAATGACAATAAAATGGCTTCCGAAAACTCCTGAAATAGAAAAGACAACCGATGAAACGGCGTACTTTTTCAGTTTTGAAAATCAAGAAAAACCGTATTTTGGCTATAAAGCATAGCGATAGTCTCGTTTTTCACATCCTTTTGGACGCCAATTAACAT
Organism: Prevotellaceae bacterium; assembly: GCA_028726625.1. Taxonomy (GTDB): domain Bacteria; phylum Bacteroidota; class Bacteroidia; order Bacteroidales; family Bacteroidaceae; genus Prevotella. Next base: position 186,146 of record JAQYPT010000048.1, read on the forward strand.
GGGTTTGTGGTGCAAAAGCATTGAGTTTGTGCTGCAAACTCAATGCCTTTATATCTTTAAAGTGCATCTTTAGAAGGGTAATAGTAAATATTTTCCTGTAATGTTTTGTGTATTTGAGAGTTATGAAACATGCTCATAGTTCGCGTATTTGCGCCCAACTGGTTGGCTGGTTGTAAATAATGCAAGGAGAAAGGGGTTGTTGTCAAAAGAAATGACAGTGTGAGTTTGTCAGTGTTTGATGTGTTCAGCCTATGTATAAACAAGGTGTACGCTCGCTTCTTTTGCCTATTTTGATGCGTGATATACCTATGTGGGTTAATCTATCGGTACAAGAAAAAATCCATAGACCCATGATAGCAAGATGTCATGGGTCTATGGAAATGGCCTGAAAACGCTATTTACGGTCGGCTTTCAAGCGCTCTGCCATGGCCTTTCCCAGTTCTTCGCATTGGCTGCGTACATCTTTTGACATGGCTTGTTTCATTTCTACGGGCGTTCCCACAGGCTCAAATTTGAGCTTGGTGTCTACCCATTCGGCAATGGTGGGTACGGCTTTGCTGGCCCATCCATAGCTGCCAAACCATCCGATGTAATGATTCTTGATGTCGTGGTTGGCTATTTCTGACAGCAGTTCGGACATCTCGTGGTACAATCCGTTGTTGTATGTTGGCGCTCCCACAATCAATCCGCGGTAACGGAAGATGTCACGGAGGATGTAAGAGTGGTGTGTCTTCGAGATGTTGTACATGCAAATGTTCTTGATGCCGGCCTGACTGGCTGCTCTTGCGATGGTTTCAGCCATGCGTTCGGTGTTGCTATACATGGTTCCGTAGCAGATGACGATGCCCTCATCGGTTTCATATTTGGACATTTGGTCATAGAGGTCTACTACTTTCGCTGCCTCCTGATGCCATACGGGGCCGTGGGTGGAGCAGATGTAATCAATCTGTTGATCGGCCAACTTCTTCAAGGCGTTCTGCACGGGTACGCCATATTTTCCTACGATGTTGCTGTAATAGCGCATCATCTCCAACCAAGCCCAGCTGGTATCAATCTCTTCGTCCAGGATACCGCCATTCAATGCGCCGAAACATCCAAAGCCATCGCCCGAGAACAGCATGTGATCAGTCTCGTCGAGCGTCATCATCGTTTCGGGCCAGTGCACCATGGGTGTCATGAAGAACTTCAACTTGTGATGACCAAGGTCTATCACTTCGCCATGTTTCACTTCAATCGTTTGGTCTTTGATGCCGTAGAATCCGGCCATCAGGTCGAACGTTTTCTTGTTACCGATGACTTGTATGTTGGGATAGTACTTCTTCAGCAGTCCCAAAGAGCCGCTGTGATCGGGTTCCATGTGGTTGATTACTAGGTAATCGATGGGTCGGTCGCCCAGCACCTCATGCAGGTTTTCGATGAATTGCGTGAAGAAATCCACTTGAACAGCGTCGATGAGGCACACTTTTTCGTCGTCTATCAGGAACGAATTGTATGTAACGCCCGCTGGCAGAGGCCACAAGCCTTCAAACAAAGACTTGTTGCGGTCGTTCACACCTACATAATAGACTTTATTCTTGAGTTCTATCATATTTGAATTTATTATGTGATTAATGAGGTAAAATCTGCTTATCGTTGTGCCAATTCGGCTTTCATCTGGTTGGCAAAACTGGTGTCAACGTAGTTGTGTATGCTCTTACAGCTCTCCGAGGCGAAACGTAAACCGTAGCTAATGATTTGATCCCATTGCTTCTCCGACAGGCCTTGTTCCAGCATTTGGCGCGTAATGCCATGTTTGAGCAGCCCGAACAACACGCCTGCATTGAAGTTATCGCCGGCTCCGATGGTGCTCACCTGGGCTTCATCAGACACGGGGTAGGCCTTGTGGAAATTGTTTTCTGCGAACAATTGCACGGCTTCGGCTCCTTGTGTGTAAATAAATCGTTTGCAGTAGAATGATATTTCGGCCTGATATACTTTGGATGCGTCGTCAAGTTTGTACAGCGTCTGAAAGTCTTCTCTGCTACCTCTGACGATGTCGGCATACTCCAAATTCTCCAATAGATTAGGGGTGATGCGCATCACGTCATGCTGATGAGCTGGTCTAAAGTTGACATCGTAGTAGATGATGGCACCATGATTGCGGGCATAGTCGAGCAATCCGATCACTTGAGGCCTGATCACGGGGTTGACAGCATAATAAGAACCGAAGATAACGATATCGTCTGGTTGGATATCGGGGAAGGCAAAATCGAGTTGGTCGTGAGGATGATCTTTGTAAAAAAGGTACTCCGCGTCGTTCTTCTCATTGAGAAAAGCCAGGGAAATGGGCGATTTGCTGTCGGGAAAGGTGTTTACATGATTGGCGTCTACGCCGTTCTGTTCCAGGAAACGATGAATCATGTTCCCCACACGGTCGTTGCCTGTCTCGCTAATGAAGGTGGTGTGAACCCCCGATCGCCCCAATGAAATAAGGCCATTGAATGTCGAACCACCGGGATAAGCCCCGATGGGCTGGTCATTTTTGAAAATAATATCGAGCACAGTCTCGCCGATACCTATTACCTTACGCATAACATACTTGATTTTGCTCATGCAAATATACGGTAAATAGGTAGTAACTCAAAATAAAAAGAAGTATTAAATTTTAAATCTGTCTAAATTGATTATCTTTGCAAACCACTAACTTGGTTAGGCTTGCATTCGTTGAATGCAGGTTTGACGCTGAGCTGTGTAAGAATTAAATCATGCTGAATTATCATACTTTTGTGCTCGATAACGGTCTGCGAATCATTCATCGTCCTTCGCAATCGTCAGTAGTTTATTGCGGATATCAACTCAATGTGGGTTCAAGGGATGAGGAACCTGGTGAAGAGGGCATGGCGCATTTCTGCGAACATGCGACATTCAAGGGGACGCAGCGGCGCCGTTCATGGTACATCACCAACAGTTTGGAGAGCGTGGGAGGCGACCTCAACGCCTTCACCAACAAGGAAGATACGGTTTATCATGTGGCCATTTTGAAAGAACACGTTGCGCGAGCCATCGACATCCTGACGGATATTGTGTTTCACAGCACTTATCCACAGGCGGAACTGACAAGAGAAAAGGAGGTGATTTGCGATGAAATCGAGAGCTATAACGACTCTCCAGCCGATTTGATATACGATGATTTCGAGAACACCATCTTCCAAGGACATCCCCTTGGACACAATATTTTGGGCACAACCGATACGGTTCGCTCATTCATGACGGCCGACACGCAGCGCTTTACTCACAAGTTTTATCGGCCGGAGAATGCTATTTTCTTCATTGATGGGGATGTTTCGTTCGACAAAATCGTCAAATTGCTCTCCAAAGCTACCGCAGACATGCCGAAAAATGCACCTGTGATGTCAGTAAATCATCCGCATCAGTGGGTAAACAGCAATGACCCTATCGTCATTGTGCGCAAGAAAGACACGCATCAGGCGCATGTCATGATGGGCAATCGGGCGTACTACATTCACCATCATGAGCGGATTCCGCTGTATTTGCTGAACAATATCCTGGGTGGTCCTGGCATGAATGCCCGCCTCAACATGTCTCTTCGCGAGCATCATGGGTTAGTTTATACCGTTGAAAGCTCGATGGTGAGCTACACTGACACGGGGTTGTGGTGCCTATACTTTGGCTGTGACCTACACGATGTGCCGAAATGCCAGCGACTGGTGCGTAAAGAATTGGATAGAGTGATAGAACAACCGTTGACTGATTACCAACTCAAGGCGGCTAAAAAACAAATAAAAGGGCAGATTGGTGTGGCTTGTGACAATCGTGAAAGCTTCGCTTTGGACTTTGGGAAGACCTTCCTACACTACGGATACGAGAAAGATGTCAATTGGCTGTATGAGCAAATCGATGCTGTTACCTCACAAGAAATCCAGCAAGTGGCACAAGACATCATGGCGGCGGACAAGCTTACCACGTTGATTTTTCAATGAAAAGCCGATTAAATATAAGCGGATGTGAGAAGCAAAACAGGCTGTTTCTGTAAGTAACATCATCTTGTTACCTGCAAAAACAGCCTGTTTTATATTCGTACTAACGTGCGCTTCCTTATTTCATGGCCCAGTAAGTGCCGTCATTCACGGCCATGTGTACCTGATAAACGCCTGCTTCAGTCAAAGCAACATCCATCTTTTTGCCGTTTGGCAGGGTGGCCTTGATGGTTCCATCCTCATTAAAACGGAACAACTCTGTTTGCTTTCCGTTGGCTACTTGTGACCAAGAGTCGGTAGACTTGTCATATAAGAACTTCGTTATCTCACCAGTTGGTGCTGTAATCTCATAGCCGTCTTTGAGGGTTTTCACAGCATAGTATTTGCCATCGTGCCCCATCACTTGCTTTGTCTTGCCATTATTGGCCATTGGGTTGTCACCTGTCCAGAACTCAATGGTGTTGAGTACCAGGATGTCGGCAGTTCCACAGATGCCATAAGCCGGTGAGATAATCAGGAAGATGATTTCGTTTAGGAACTTACTGTTTGTGGCTGTTTTGTTCCAACTCAACAGCTTGTTGAACAGACCGAAGCTTCCGATGCAAGATGTTGTCAGCAAGGTTGCTGCCAACAGAAGGGTGGAAACCCTAAGATTTTTCTTTTTCATCATTCAAAGTGTTTTGGTGTGTAATAAGTGTTCCAAAGATACACATTAATTATAGGCCAGCCATGGGGATGATGTTTTTTAACCTAAAATTTAATTTATATTATAGGTATGTATGCTGACTCCCTGTGCCGACGGCAGGAAATTGATGCCCCACCAGCACATCTGCAGCAACGCGAAGTTGATGACGAGTATCCACAGCGCGGTCCTTGAGCTTCCTTTGCCGCCCAGTCGCAGGTGGATGTAGGCCAGATAGGCCAGCCATGTGGCCGCGGCCCACGTTTCCTTGGGATCCCATGCCCAGTAGTGTCCCCAGGCTTCTTTTGCCCACAGTGCGCCGAAGAGCATGCCGGTTGTCAGGAAGGCCCAGCCAGCGTAGGTCAGATTGTCGCAGATGTCCATTTCATCCAGGCTGGCCTTCTGTCGCTTGATGAACAGCAGGTAGGCCGACATGACGAACGCGGCGCCCAGCAGGGCGTATGCAAACATGTATACGATGACATGTGGGGCAAACCATGGGCTTTGCAGAGCAGGCATCAGCGTCTTGCTGTGTATCTCAGGTTTGAGGATGTTGATGCAGATGAAGACGAGTGAGAGCAGGGTGGAGAGGGGAAGTATCCACTTGTATCTCCATCGGCTGTAGACGATGAGGCCAGCCAGTGGAAGGAAGAGCGAGTACCACAGACGGGTTTCTCCCATGGTTCGGAGCGGTGGGCGGTCAAGGGTTATCCACATCCAGAGGATGTACATGAAGAAAACGGCCAGGCCAAGACCCGTCAGGGTGTATGCCCTGCGGGATTTATTCTTCCATGATGCCCAGGCGCCCCCTGCCCATAGCAGTGCCGAGAGGATGGCGAAAGCCAGGAAATAGTGCCAGGTCATGAGTGTTCCTCCTTTCTTCTTTGTGCGGTGATGAAAACCATGACGGCTCCTGCCAGCAGCAGGCAGATGCCTGTGTAGACGGCGGGCAGCCAGGGGTCGGCAACCAGCTCGAATGTGCTTTCGTCGCTCCAGCGTCCCATTCGTTTGTCGTAGTCCAGCAGGTAGATCTTCCATCCATCGACAGCGAATGGCTTGTTAACTTCTATTTCGGCTGTCTCGCACTTGCCGGTCTTTGTGAATATTTGCACGGTCGAGGCGTAGCGTAGTGGCTCGCGTTGTGGCATGAAGAGGCGGAGGCTGTCCGTTAGGGTCAGCGTTTGGCTGGGGAACAGGTAGCTTCCGTCGCTGATCCAGTCTTTCTTGCGGGTTTTCCCGTCGGGCGAGGTGGCTTCAACGAGTACCGCACTCACAGCGCCGGATGACATCCACGGCACGTATTGCATCGATGCGTCCATAATTTTGGGAGCAGCCTCGCTGATGTTCTGCTCTATTTTGATGCCCCATCCCAGTAGCTTTCCTTGTCTCAGTGATGGCTCGAGCAGAAGGCTCTGGGGGGTTCCTTCGGGCAATGCGTTGCCCCGTGCGTCAGCCATCAGCAGCCTGGGCGGGTATTGGTCGATGGTAAAGCTGTCCAACTGGATGGCAATGGGCAGCTCGTGCATTCGCATTTGGCCGTCTGTGGCCCGCCATTCGGGCTGTCCCTTGTAGCAAATCATCTTCAGGCGCCTCATGTCGGCACTGCCCAGTGTTGCGGTGACCAGCACAAGCAGCAGGCCTGCGTGGCACAGCAGCGAGGGAATGTTGCGCCGTTTCATCGACAACAGCTGATGTATGGCCGTCTCCCCCACCGTGATGGTGACCCAAAGGTATATCCATACAAATGGCCAGTACGACAACATGCGGGTAAGGCCGATGGCGTCTGTCGCCGGCATGGAGGCTGGAACCTGCCGGGTGAGTCCCATGATAACCGTCATCAATGCGGCAAAGCCAAGGGCAGTGGTGGCCGAATAGGTTGTGGTGAGATAGCGGAAAAGGTAGACGTGTGGGCGCAGGGCGTAGATTGTTGCCAGGACCAGTACGGTGCATGCCAGTGCGATGGCGTTGGCCGGGAAGGCAAAAACGCTCCAGTCTATGGGGCCTGCTGTCAGCTGGAGCAGTTGTCCGGTGATGACAAGTCCTGCGCCAATGGCTATTCCTTCTTTGTATTTCCAGGGTTTGTTCCACATACTGTTGTCGTGTCAGGAAGTTTCTGCACAGGGGTAGCATAAGAAAGCCACTGCATGGAGCATGCGTGCAGTGACTCTTTCTGTTGTCCCCATAAAGTGGGTTTGCTCACGTTGCCTACATGGGTTTCGTCACGAATCGGTGGTTCTTGCGGGCGTCGTCTATCCACTTGGGTACTATGTTGTTGACGAACCGTTGTTTTTGCTCTTTCAGCTTCTTCATGTCAAGTCCTATGTATGCTTGTGCCTTGGCCTTGGTCGACAGGTCGGGCATGGGTACGTTGCCCGTGAACCCGTGGCGTGCCAACACCTTTGCTATCTGCAGACGTGCCTCTTGTGCGGCGATGAGGCCGTCGCTGAAGATGCGCATCACCTCTTGCGGGGCGTGGAAGCTGCCCCCGTGGCTGGCAAAGCCGTAGTCCCACCGCCACTGACTCTTGCGGATGAGTGCCAGCACGGGTTTCATTTCCTTTTCGGTAGCACCCTTGTCCCAGGCAAACTTGGCCTCGATGTGTGCGGCAGCCAGTTCTTTTTCCAGTCTTGTGCGCTTCTCGCTGGCCATGCGTTGCCTGTCGTAGACGTTCCGTCTCAGTTCTTTCTCGCTCTGGCGGTGGCACACCTGGCAGGTGCGGTCTATGTTGGCCAGCGGGCTGGTGATGTGGTGGTCGGTGTATTTCACGCCTCCCTCGCTCTTGTAGGGCATGTGGCAGTCGGCGCACGAGACCCCTCGCTGTGCATGGATGCCTTGCTTGAAAATTTCGTACCCGGGATGTTGGGCCTTCAAGATGGGTGTCTTGCTCAGCGGATGGATATAGTCGTAAAAGCCCGTCTTGTCGTAGTAGGCCTCGGCAGCCTCTACCGTAAGGCCGCTGTCTTGTGGGAACGACAGGTAATTGGTTTGCTTGTCGAAGTAGTATTCGGTATGGCATTGTGCGCAGACCAGCGACCGCATTTCCTGGTGTGTTGCCTTCTTGACGTCTTCCCCTCTGCGGTTCCATGCCTCGTACAGGGCGGGTCGAGCAGGCTTGAGGTCCATGGTGCGAGCGTCATGGCAGTCGGAGCAGCCTATGCTGTTCATCATCTGGTTGCCCAGCTCGCTCCAGGTTGCCTTGTAGAAGTTGGCAGTGCCCATTTCCCGCATCATCCTTGGCACGTCGGGTCCTTTGCATGTCCAGCATGTACCCGGCTGCATGTCGCCGTCGCCGTCGATGCCTGGGTGTCCTGTCCGCAGGATGTTGCGCAGATCCTCGATGGCATGGCGGTGGCCGCGTGGTGTGTTGTATTCTTGCGAGAAGGCGTATCCGGCCCACAGGATGACCATTTCGGGGCGGTCGGCCAGTTCGTCGGTGGCTTTCGAGCCATTGAACTCACTTGTGAATGACGTGTCGGCCGTCATTGCCCAGCTCTCGTATTCGCGCGGGAAGTCGGCCTTGAACTTTTCGTTTTGGGCCACTATCGAGTCGGTCATGGGCGTACGACGGTTGTTGAAGATACTCGCCACCTCGGCTCTCCGTTCCATCAGGGACGATGTGATGAGTCCCAGTACGAAGACGACGGCCATTGCGCCGCCAAACAGTAGCCATCCTTGCCAGCGTTTTAGTTGTTTAGCCATATCTATTGGATTTTATGATTCTTACTTTTCCTTGTCTAACAAGCCTTGTAGCCACGAGGGCACTGGCGATCCGGGCAGTGGCACTTGCGTCTCGGCGTGGGGTGTGCTCGACAGGCTGTTCATGCCCCCGTGTGGCACGTCCTTGTGGCATTCCCAGCAGGCAAGGCCCTCGCCGCGCTTGGCCATCATGTAGCCCATGCGCCCCGTCTTTACGAATTCCTGGTTCAGCTGTGTGTGGCAGCGTATGCAGTTGTCCATGATGACCCGTGCCGACGCGTCTTCTGCCTTGATGGTTTGGGCCTCGCCGTTGGTCACGAAGTAGTAGACGTGCTTCATACCGTCTTTTCCCTTGAAGTAATACTTCATGAAAAGGTTCTGGTGCGGCACATGGCAGTCGTTGCAAGTGGCGTCGCGTCCGTGCGACGAGTGTGACCAGGTGGCGTAATAGGGTGTCATGATGTGGCAATTGACGCACGCGGCTGGGTCGTCTCCTATAATATAGGTGTGCATCCGGAGCAGGTAGGCAAACAGGCCGGCAAGCCCCAAGATGACCCCCAGAGCCATGAGCCCGGCAACTTTCTGTCGGTAGGTTAGCGCGTTTTTCCAGTTTGACAATTTGCGAAGGTTCATAGGCCTTTCAGTGAATACTGTGGCAAATATAGGAATAATTTTTGGGAATTGGTGTCAAGAAACAAGAAAATATCCTCATTTATAAGGATAAAAATGCCTTTCCGAAAAAGGTTAAAGATAGAGAACGGCCTCGTTGCCCATGTTCATGAGCAGGTCCAGGATGCTAAGGTTGGGGATGAATCCATGCTTTCGGGCATAGACCTGATAGTACGGCCGGGGTGTGAAAGCATCGTCGTGGAGTGGATGTTTGGGACGAATGGCATCCCTGAGATCTGTTATTTGGGGCATCTGCAGGGACAAGTCGTCGGTGTTCACATAGGTGGTGGTTTCCTGTATGTTCGGTTCAATGTCCAACAACTGGCACATTTTCATTGTGATTTCGAGGTTAAAATCGTACAGAAAAGTCCATTTCTTCGTGAAAAAAGGAAGTAAGTCGTCCGCATAATACTCAAAGAAAGGGCTCTCACCGTAGGCCGACTGTAGCGCGTTCCAGTGTAGATGACGCCAGTTGGCATGGTCGCTGATGCGAATATCGCGCATTGGACATTTGAGGGAATCATACTTTTCCACCGGAATGCTCAGCACCTGAACGCCATTTGTCATGGCGATGTTGCAACGGTTGCGGTACGTTTGCTTGACGTAGTTGTCGTGACTTTCCAGATAACAAACGTCGTAGCGATTGAGTTTCTGGTACCACTGCACGGGCCCAAAGTAGGTGGAAGAAAGAAGAACGCTATTCATGATGCTTTTCAAGATGCGGCCAACGCTTCCATCTGAACAGCGAATAAGCCTTTCCGGCGATGTCACCGTGCTGAACCAGCGTCCGTCTGCGGCCTATTCCCAGCAATAGGTACTGGCAAGTTCCGCAGCGACAGTGTGCGTTGCAGTGGTTGGGAATGAGATATTTTTCGCCCTTGACGGTAATGGTGTCGCCGGGAAGTGCCATCACTTGCCCCAACGCCTGCTGTTGTTGTCCGAACAATACCACCTCACCGCGCTTGAAGTCAGAGCGTGCCAGCCTGTTTACCAACACCCTGTCACCCTTTCGAAGCACTGGCTTGAGCCCCTCATCGGGTACGGTAAAGATGGTAAAGGCGTATGCACGGATAGCCAACATGACTATGGTGCAAACAGCGATGGATAACATCCATTGTAAGAGGTTTCGCAAAAGAGATGCTTTGTTTCTCATCATCGGCTGACCTGTTGCGGTCAGACGATGTTCATACTGCTATTTAATGTTGTCAACCATGTTGAACAATCGGTTCCAGCGGATGCCACCCAGTCCCTTTCGGTCAGGGTCGGAAGACCACCAAATGAAGATGGGTTTGCCCACGATGTGGTCCTCTGGCACAAATCCCCAATAGCGACTGTCTGCCGAATTGTGACGGTTGTCGCCCATCATCCAATAGTAATCCATTTTGAAGGTGTAGCTCTTGGCCAGTCGTCCGTTGATGTATATCTGGTTGTTCTTAATCTTCAGCTCGTTATTCTCGTACACGCGGATGGGACGTTCGTACACAGCGATGTTGTTCATGTCCAGGTTGATGCTTTTCCCCTTGGCCGGAATCCATATCGGCCCGTAGTTGTCGCGTGTCCAATTCGTCACGGCATTCAGCGGATAAAGGTCGCCCACGGTGGCATCGGTGTTGATGCGGATGCTCTCAACGATGTCCTTGCGTGCCGCAAGAGCCCTTGCCGTAGCCTTGGTCAGCGGCATGCAACCACGTTGGTTCAGGCTGCCAAGGTCTTCCATGGATATGCCCAGCTCTTTCATGAGGTCGTCTGGGATATGCTGTTTCAGCTTGATGTAATAAGTATATTGTACGTTGTCAGGCTCCTTGTTGGGCTTGCCGTCCAAGTAAACGATACGGTTTTTGATTTGAAGTGTCTGCCCTGGCAGTCCAACACATCGCTTCACATAGTTTTCGCGACGGTCGGTAGGGCGACTGTCGATAGAGCCAAACTCCACTGGATTGCTGGCTACATATTGTCTTCCAAGTGCATACACCTGCTCAAAGTAGTCGTGTTGTTGCTGCTTGTTCAGCGTGTTGAGGTCGATAGGCGCCCCGTTGTTCTGCTCGAAAATCTGTTGTCCGAAGCCATACACCATGCTGTAGTATTCAGTTTGATACGGCAATTCGGTGCAAATGGTGTCCCCGGCCGGATAATTAAACACCACGATGTCGTTGAGTTTCACGTTACCCAGACCTTTCACCCGCCGATAGTCCCAGTGCGGAAACTCGATATAGCTCTTCGTATTGATGATGGGAAGCGTGTGTTGGGTAAGCGGCATGGTCAATGGCGTTTGCGGAATGCGCGGTCCATAGCTCACCTTGCTCACAAACAGGTAATCTCCAGTGAGCAGTGATTTCTCTAAAGAGGACGATGGAATGACGTAATTCTGAAACACAAACAAGTTGATGAAATACACAGCCACCAGTGCGAACACCAGCGCGTCTACCCAACTCATCACGAAGCGCACGGGTGCCTCGGCATCTTTCCACCACTGCCAGCGTATCTTCTTGGTGATATATACGTCGTAGATGAAAGGAACCACCAGCAGTCCCCACCAACTTTTTACCCAATATAGAAACAAAAGATACAAGGCGAGAACCACAATAAACTTGGTCCATTGTACCTTCATATTTAGTTTTGCTTTCTGTTTATCAATCATGGTGATAACAAGATGTAAGTTTAAATGTTCAAAAATAAGATTGCTTAGAACCTAAACAAGTCGCTCGTGGTGAGCAATCCTGTGTGTGTTGCGGTGTACTCGGCTGCCAACACTGCCCCCAATGCAAAGCCCGTGCGATTGTGTGCATCGTGCGAAATGGTGATTTTATCGGCCTCACAGTCGTAGGTCACGGTATGAATGCCTGGCACTTCTCCACGGCGTACGCTGTCTATGGGTAGCTTGTCGGCCGCCACGTCGTCCGTACCCGACGTACTTCCGTCAGCCGCCTGCTGGACTCCTTTCACCCAACTGCGTTTTCTGCCCATTTCATCGATGATTTCTTCGGCCAGCGTGATGGCTGTTCCGGAGGGTGCATCCAGTTTATGGACATGATGGGTTTCCTCTATTTTCACCTCATATTGTGGGAAATCATTCATAATTTTGGCCAGATAACGGTTCACGGCCGAGAAGATGGCCACGCCTAAGCTAAAGTTTGATGCCCAGAAGAGCGTCTGTCCGCCTTCGCTGCACAGGCGCTTCACATCGTCGCCATGCTCTTTCATCCATCCCGTAGACCCGCTCACCACCTTCACGTTGTGTGCGAATGCGCGCAGATAGTTGCCGTAAGCGGCCGTCGGCGTAGTGAACTCGATGGCCACGTCGGCACTTGCAAATGCTTCACTGTCAAAGTCTTCCTGATTTTGTACGTCGATGATACTCACGATTTCATGACCTCTGTCCTTGGCAATCTGTTCAATCATCTTTCCCATCTTGCCATATCCTATCAATGCTATTTTCATTTCGAATGCTCTTAAATGATGACAAAGATACTTTAAATCGGCTGAAAATCAAAATATTGTACTTTGTTTTTTGCTTTTATTGACGCTTGCGCTCCCTGTTTTTCTTGCCTTTGTGTGCAAAGGGTATCAGACCTAATTTGCCACATGGTCAGCGGTTGAAACTGCTCAGTTATGCCCATACGGGTGATGTGCAGGTGACATTTTTCTTGACAACAACCCCTTCAGGATTCGCTTATTTGCAACCAACCATGACCCTGGTCGCAAATACGGCAAATATGCGGCGTTTTTACAATGTTTTGGTAGTCAACGTGTTAAGTAAAATATGCACAAATTCTCTGTCATTTGCTATGCTCTTTGCGGTCAATAGCATTGCTTTTGGCCGCCAATAGCCATGCTTTTGCGCTTCAATCTCATGTAGATAGCACGGTAAAGTGATGCATTTTTCGTTGAATTGGGTGGAGGTGTGGCGGTAAAAGCTATGTTATTGGCGACGAAAGTGATATTTCATTAACCTTTTTCACATTGCAAGTGGATTTCTGATGATGCGTTTTTTCCTATTTTATCATTTTTAATTGCTCGTTTTATTGTCATTTTTTCTGACAGAACGGTTGAAAAACAGGCAGGAAAACCAACCGATAACTCCAGAATCATCCAATGATTTTTCGGCAAGATAAAGTAGCCATTAAAATTTTGAAAATACGAGAATTGTGTGTATTTTTGCATGAAAATGGTACACGAAGCTTATTACGTACAAAAGTTAACCCATCGGGAAATCAAACCAACGGCCTCCCGACTGCTCATTCTTCGCGAGATGATGCGAGGCGATGAGGCCGTATCGCTGCCCGATTTGGAACGTTATCTGCCCACTGTTGACAAGTCAACCATATCGCGCACCTTGTCTTTGTTTCTGCTTCATCGCCTGATTCATGCCATTGATGATGGCTCGGGCGCATTGAAGTACGCCGTTTGCGACGACGATTGCGACTGTTCGATTGACGAAGAGCATACGCATTTTTATTGCGAGCACTGTCATCGCACGTTCTGTCTCAAGCACATTGCCGTGCCGGTGGTCCCACTTCCGGAGGGATTCACCATGCATAGCATCAATTATGTGCTGAAAGGCTTGTGTCCGGAGTGTACCGAAAAACTGAAATAACACGATGGCCAACGGACGAACCACGCACATGAGAGAATCCGCTTGGACGTTGCCGGCGGTTACTAAACAAAGACGCGTTAAGATAGGTGCGTTCCCGTTTGATGGTGATAAATGCAAGGACAGGCAGCCACCGGAACAGGTGCTCTTGGTTCATGCGGATTGTGTCAGCCGTGTTTTGTGGGCGGTTGTTTTACATTTGATGATGGTATTGGTTAATTTAAACATCTTATGAGTATCATTAGATTTATCAAAAACTGGACGTTGCCCATATCAATGGTGATAGGAGTGACAGCCTATTCTGTCTTTGCTTTCATCCCCTCTTTGGATAAGGCTGCAAACTTGTTCGCGCCTTTCTTTGACACCATTTTGCCTTTGTTCATGTTTTTAATCTTGTTTGTGACCTTTTGTAAGGTCAATTTCAGGTGTTTAATTCCAGTCAAGTGGCATCTTTGGGTGAGTTTTTTTCAAGTGTTATTCGTCTTTGTCATCATTGCAATCATCCTGTCTTTTCGCCTCAAGGGCAACAGTCTCATACTGATGGAAGCACTACTCACGTGCATTATCGGCCCATGTGCGTCAGCTGCAGCGGTGGTTACGCAGAAATTGGGTGGCAATCTCGAGGAGATGACCACCTATACCTTCTTGTCTAACTTTATCACCGCTTTGCTCATTCCCATTTGTTTCCCACTAATTGAAAAAACAAGTGACATTACTTTTATGGGAGCATTCTTGAAAATACTCAATCAAGTGTGTCTTGTTTTGGTCGTTCCGATGGGGTTAGCTTATGTCGTTAAGCACTATTTTCATCGGTTTCATCGGTGGGTTGTGGGTGTAAAAGACCTTTCTTATTATCTTTGGGGATGTTCTTTGATGATTGTGACGGGCACAACAATGAAGAATATTGTGCATGCCGAGACAACCGTTCCTTTTCTCTTGCTCATCGCTTTGCTGGGGTTGCTGCTCTGTGTGATACAGTTTTCCGTCGGACGTTTCATCGGTCACTATTTCAATGCCACCGTCAATGCAGGTCAAGCACTGGGCCAAAAGAATACAGCTTTTGCCATCTGGATAGCCTACTCCTATCTCAATCCCATCTCATCCGTTGGCCCTGGTTGTTATATCCTTTGGCAGAACATCATCAATAGCGTTGAAATCTGGATGTATCGGAAGCGAGGTTTGGAACGGTCGGCATAGCTGAAGCCATGCCGTCAGCTCGTTTTTTTTACAGGAAGTTATGTGTGCTTTCACAGAAATTTTTGTGTATTTTCACAGGAAGTTACGTTTGTTTTCGCACCTTCCTGGTTGCGTTGATAATAGAAAAGAGGCGTAATGGACATTTGGTAGGCTGAAAAGCTCCAGATGTCCTTTATTTATTACCTTTGTGCCATTTGAAAACCTATGAATAAAAAACATGTGTATTCTGTGGCAGCTCAAATGTTAAAAAGAACGGTCATCGTCGGGG